>CAYOWC010000223.1:0-8347 GCA_964407525.1 uncultured Desulfobacteraceae bacterium
AAATGACATATTCGGCTTCCTGGTGTTTTGTGTCCATGGTGGTAACGACAAGAACAGTTGGTTTGCGACTCATTTTTACCTCCCTGATCCGGCCATGCCGGAATGATGAATGAAAAAGTTCAAGCACTCTGACGCAAGCGAGGAGGAAGAATAAACACTTTCCTCAGTCCTTCCTTCAAGGAAATGGCTTCCTCCGGACAGGAGCGGGCGCAGACCCCGCATCCAAAGCAGGCTTCTTCGTCCCTTTGGGCAACGCCTTCTTCGTTCAATGCGATGGCATCCGTCGGACACAGGTCCACGCAAGTACCGCAGCCGGAACAGGTATTTCCGTCGATCACAGATAGATAATACGTTGAATTTATGAGCGGGAAGGCACCATCGCGCCAGAGGTTGATGGTGTCACAACAATCCTTACAGCAGTTACAAATACTTGTTTCCGGCCTGGCTTCTTTGGAATTGGGATGGAAAGCCTTGTGCACAAGACCGGCCTCCTCTGCTTCTTTCATAATTTTCCGGGCTTCATCTTTCGTGATGGGCTGGGCAAAACCCTGGGCCACCGTATGGCGCGCGGACTTGCCGAACGTAAAACAGTTCAGGGTAGGCGCATCGGTACTGCAGGCTTCTCCGAGCACCTGCCGCCGCTGTCGGCAGAAACAATACCCCACGGCGATATCATCAAATTTTTGAATAATCTCTTCGATATTTTGACTGGGCAGAATAAACTCATCCGGTACTTCAATAGTCTTATCTATAGGTAAGATTTTAATAGAGGTTCCCGCTTCCGTTTCCCGTGTTGGGACAGTCCTGTCTACGGGCGGTGAGGCCTTAAATACGGGAGTGAGAGTATCATAATTTCCCTGAATCTGGTCCCTGACCTCCTCAAAGAGTTTCTTGAAAAGTTCCGCGAGCCGTTTTTCTTCTTCATCGCCTTTGAGAGGCCCCATGAATTTATATTCCATAACACCAACGTTCATGAGAGGAAGCAGCCGAAAGACCATGACCCCCGTAGAACTGGGCTGATTAAAAACCAGTCCCTTTTTTGCAAGACTTCCAGCACATTTTTCCACCTTTTCATCCGAAAACCCACTCGATTTCTTCAACTCCTCCATGGTCTGGGACGCTTTGCTATTGAAGGCCTGGATCAAATCCAGTTCATCTTCTTCATCACCAACCACGTTCTTTACAATGGCAATGCTTGTGTCATTTACCGGAAAAGGCATCATACCCTGTCTGCAAATAACGTTAGCCGCCCTCTCGAACTTCTCCTGTAATGTTCTATCGTTCATGTACGCTTCTCCTTTTTTCCGTGAAGGTTTTATTCTTTAAATCAGACGGATGGAACTCCAATATGGTGTGAATCGCTTTCAAAACTCTTTTGTACATGTATCTTTTTTAAAAAAGAACTTCAAGATTTAATCAATTGGTTCCGTTGACGATTGTCAGTTCACAATTGCAGGTCTTTCAACACTTCATGTTGGCGCTTTCTCTTTGACATCTGCACGATAAATATCTACCATCCATTTTATGATCAAACGAACTATTATTTTTCTTCTGCTCTGCCTTTGTAATCTGGGAATGGTTTCATGCGGTCTTTTCGTACAGGAACTTCCCAACGGAAAAGTTCCATCTTCCCATTCCTATGACCATTTTGTCGAAATCAAAGGAATTAATTACCACTATACCGAATATCCCGGTTCGGGACAACCCATACTCCTTCTTCACGGCTTCGCCTCATCCACCTATACCTGGGAAAAAGTCGCTCCGTTACTCCAGGCGAAAGGCTACCATGTATGGGCGTTGGATATGAAAGGCTTTGGGTGGTCCGACAAACCGAAAAAAAGCGTTTACGCACCACAAGAACTGATGGAAGAAGTGAACGAATGGATGAATGTAATGGGGCTTGAAAAGGTGGTTTTTGTGGGGAATTCCCTTGGGGGCGCCATCGCATGGAACATGGCTCTCGACCACCCGGACAAAGTAAGCAGGCTCGTCCTCATTGATGCCGCCGGTTTCATGCACAAAATGCCTTTCCCGGTCCGTCTTGCAGGCCTTCCGGGAGCGGCTGCAATCTCAAAACTGTTTTTTGGGCGCTGGATGATCCGCGACATCCTTAAACAAGTCTACTACGATCCTTCCCGCATTACGGAGATTCAGGTTGATGCCCACTACAACCGAATGCGAACGGAAAATGCCCTTTTTGCGGTGACCGCACTTGGACAATCATTAGACGAGCTTGCCTCAGAAAAATACTCCGAGAGGATACCGGAGGTTCAATTAAAAACCCTGATTATATGGGGCCGGGAAGACTCCTGGATTCCGGTTGAAAATGGCCGGAAGTTCGAAAAGGCCCTTCCTAACGCCACGCTGAAGATAATCCCCGGGTGCGGACATATTCCCCAGGAAGAAAGACCGGAAGAAACCGCGCAACTTATCCTGGATTTTCTGCAGTAATTTATCTGTCTTAAACCAGTTTCTTCGCCTTTTTTGCTGTAGAGGCTTTCCGGCCTTTGCTGCTTGTTTTCCCCTTTGTTTTCCCTGCCGTTTCTTGCGCTTTCCTAGCCGCTAAGTTTTCCCTTCTTTTCTGCTGAAGCCTTTCTCCCAGCTTATGGGTTTTGGCAGTTTCCCTTCGTTTTGCGGAGAGTGACTTGGCTGCCAGAGGCTGCCTTGCTGAGAAGCCATACTTCTTCCGGTATTCTTTGGCATCCATATTATGTTCTTTTATAAGATGCCGATTGCTGAGGAGTTTGAATTCCCTGCCACACTCGAGGCAGATCACCTTGTTCTTCAGAATTGATTTCTCCGGAGCCACAGTCTCAGAAACTACGGGGGTTTCCGTTTCAGGCCCAACCCCCTCCTCCAACGCCTTGATTCCATGTAATGTCTGGAAGGTTTTTTTCAGAAACCCTTCCATATCTTCTGCCGACATCACTGAGTGAGAAGCCTGTGCAACTGCAATTTCCGCCGTTATTTCCGTTAAAGATTTCACCATTGTCTGAACCTCCATTGGTGGAGTTTATGTTCCTGCCAGAATGCAGAAAAAGGTAAAAAATGTCAATCATTTTAAAATAGTTAAGCCCATGAAACCGAAACCGACCTTGTCTTATCAGACCCTGATATTTTTCCAGCCCCGGTTGGTATCTTCCATACCGTGCCTGACCAACCTGAGGCCCGATTCGTTCACATCAATGGTGGTAATAGATCCATTCTCAGGCCAGAAACAGACTACCCGGTCGTCTTTGTTTGCTTCTCCCACAATCGCGTTAATGGCAATGGAGTGGGAAAAAAGTACAGAGTCTTCCTTAAATTCGGAGATCGCTTCAATAACACCAATTCTCCAGGTTTTGAGATTCTGGTCTAAATCCTCCCACTTCATTTCGACCACCCGCTTAAGCCATTCAAGTCTTTCTCCTAAATCTTCAAAAGGGGTCGGAATTTCTCCTATACGTTTTTCCATCAACGGTGTTACCTTCCAAATTTCAGCCAAAGGTGCTGCTGTTTCCAGGGTGCGCGCATAGGGGCTTGACAGTATTTTGAGCGGACCTAAAGGCGCCAGTAATCTGGCAGCGGCCCTGGCTTGTTCAAGGCCCGTTTGGTCGACACCCGGATCACGTTCTTCGCCCCAATTGCCTTGGGCCTTTCCATGACGCACAATATAAATTCTTGCCATAGGTTCCTCACCTTGCAGTATTCAAAAAAACCCAAAAATACTTTTACCCAATGCCTTAAAACGCCACTGTGATAAGAAATGGTTTTCCTGAGCGAGAGTATAGAAAAATTTCCCCTTGCGGGTCAAGAATAAGCATATATGAAATGTCTTTCAATTCTGATATAGTAATAATAAAATTATGAAGAGTTTAGTGTAGGAGGGCAAATCTCATGACCAGCATTTTTCGATCCCTGTTTCTGGCGCTTATGGCGCTACTCATCTCTTTTTTCCCTGAAACCACAATCGCTCAAACTTCTCTCGATTCCCTGCTCAAACCTTATCTATCTCGCTATGATCTGCCTGCCATTGCAGCTGCAGTGGTTAAAGACGGAAAAGTCCTTTCGGCCGGTGCTGTTGGTACGAGGCGAACCGGTGCAGATATTCCAGTCACAATTAACGACCGTTTCCATCTGGGATCAGACACCAAAGCGATGACGGCACTTCTGGCGGCAATGATGGTTGAAAATGGAAGGCTTCGCTGGCACTCAACCATGGCCGAGGTTTTTCCGGAACTTGTGGAGGAGATGGACCCCCGACTGCGGTCCGTGACGCTCGAACAGCTTCTATCACACACAAGCGGTATCCCGACCGATAATGAAGATATTGTAGACCGATACAGCAAAGCGATGTATCAAGAGGGAAATCTTGACGAAATGCGGTACTGGCTCGTGAAGGAGTGGAGTAAAAAGTCTCTGGCATCTGATCCGGGGACAACATTCGCGTATTCGAATATGGGATACACCATCGCGGGCGCCATGATCGAGCGCGTCGAAGGAAAAACTTGGGATGAATTGATCACAGAGCGGATTTTCATCCCGTTCCAGATGAAAACAGCCGGTCTTGGCCCGCAGTCCTCTCTCGGCAAAATAGACGCGCCACTCGGACATTCAATAATAGATGGAAAGCAAAAAGCATTTCTCGCCGGTCCTAACGGGGACGCCCCGTCCCTCCTAGGTCCCGCAGGGATCGTACACATGTCGATCCTTGACTTCGCCCTCTGGGCCGGCTGGAACGCAGGCCAGGGGAATCGTGAACCTGCCCTTGTCAAACCGGAAACCATACAAAAGCTTCACACACCCGTTACTATCTTGCCTGCCGGGAAAAATGCTCCCCCCGGAACACCGCCACGGGGAAAATATGCACTCGGGTGGGGTGAACTGAAGGTTGACTGGGCTCCCTACCCGTTGAATTACCATGGAGGCTCAAATGGCATGAATATCGCTCACATCTGGCTCGATACAAAAGAAGATCTGGCCATTGTCACCACCACTAACATAGGTGGCAAAAAGGCGGAAAATGCGCTACTGGCTCTTGCGAAGGAGCTATACACAAAATGCATAAAGAAAAAGGAATCCCCATGACTCATTGGGAAAAAACAAGCTGTGGCCTTTGCCTGCAGTGCTGCGGCCTGGAGGTGTTGGTTGAAAACAACAGGATAGTAAAAGTTCGCCCCGACAAAGACAATCCCCGTTCCCGGGCGTATGTCTGCCGAAAAGGTCTCAAGATCGCCCATCTTCAGCACAATAGTCAGCGGCTGAATTACCCCATGGGAAAGAAAAACGGGCAGTTGGAACGTTTGACGTGGGATAGAGCGCTAACCGAAATATGCAGTCGGCTGGGTGATATTCTGGAAAAGCACAGAACGGGATGGTCCTTCTGCCCCAGGGTTTCGGTCTGGATTTTGAAGGACAGACTATTGGGCCTAACGTCAATGAACTAACCTAGGCAAGTCATCGAGACCCTATCGCGGCAACTCCATATCATCGCCGGGTGCCGTGCCGATTGGATAGACGCGAATTAATTGAGGAAAGTATGAAATGCTGACAGTTATGCAATGGTTTCTAAAGGCGTTTTTCTTCCACATATTTTTCGAGTTCTGCCTTTGGTATGCCAAGGCAGTACAGTATGTTCAAGATCTGATCACCACTTAGAATGCCGTCTGCATCTATTTTCTGGGCATGGGGACTGACGGCAATGGAAAGGCCCACATTCTCAATGAAATGGCTGTGTGTGGAACCATCGCCAACTGCAATTACCTGGTCCGGACCGATCTTTTCCAAATCCATGATGAATTGAAGGATTTCGTTCTTGGTCTCGGAAGTAATAATGGGGTCTTCCAATTCACCTGTTATGATACCATATTGATCACCTTTAAGTGTGTTTGAAAAGGCGTAGTCAACTCCAGCCCCTTCGAATAATTTTTTTGTTAAAAAACTGAAGGCCGAAGACAGAAGGGCAATCTTAAATCCCATGGATTTCAAAATCTGTATGAGCTCGATAGTGCCCGGATTCAGATCCAGAATATCGCTGAATTTTTCGAGTTCTGACATGGGAATACCCGTTAGGCTTTGGGCGTTTTCAATCAGCTGATCTATATCGGTGGGCTTCCCATTCTCCCATTTCTTCATTCCCATGGCTGCGAATACCTCACCCTCCACTTTTTCAAGAAAAGTTTCCAAAGAAGGCGCCCGTATCAAACAAGACTCCACGTCAAAAACTACAAGTTTTTTTCGCCGCACGTAGATATCTTCGCTCTGAATGACCACACTCTGATTCAGGTGTCTGCAAAGATTCTTTAGCTCCGTTTTCAGGTTCTCCACGGCTTCAAGATGTGAGAGTTCATCGTGAGCGGGCATGTGACCTGTATCGATGCCCATCTCCATGGAAAAGAACTCCCCTCTGGCAATCATCGTACAGTGCTCTATATTGACTTCATTCTTGTGGAACAGACTGGAAACAGCAGCAATGATACCGGGACGGTCTTTCCCAAGAAGCGTTACAATGTGCTTTTCTTTTTTGCTCACATAGGGAAACTCTTCTTCGTCAAAAACACCAACGATCACTTTCAGGCCAGCCTTTTCTCCTACAGAGTAAAGGGCTTCTGTTACCACTTCCATGCCATGGTGCGTCAATGAAAAATCAATAACCAGAAAGATCGAAAAGAGCCCTCTCCGGCAACTTTCTTCCACATCGATAATATTCCCGCCCATATCAGAAACGGTTTTTGTAATTTTAGAGACGAGGCCCGGTGAGTCCAGACCGATCGCCGACAGAGTCAGAATACTTCTTTTTTCAGCCATTTCTCAGCTCTTTCGTTTACCTTTAAAGGATTGGTTTGTCGAAAAACACAAATAATTCTTCTTCATAATATCTTCCAGAGACGATCTGTCCAGGCCCAAGCCGCTGGATTTTCTTGTGCTGCAGATGGGCTGCAAATCTATCATTTATTTCCTCCAACGAAATATCTTCCCTGAACCATTTGGTTGGTACATTGATATTTAGGGGTCTCGCCGGGATCAAATGGCGTGTTGTCTTGGGAGCAAATAATTTTTGCTGCCTTGCCGCATCCGTCACCATTTCTTTGGAGATTCTCGGTGTCCAGAGCACCACTTCGGTTTGATCAAGTCCCGCACAGAAATCTGCTTTATGGACAGAGTTGCACGGAATATATTCCAATGTTGATCCTTCTCCCACTAATTTCTCTTGAATCTGATTCAAAATTCCGTACACACTAACAGCATCATTGGCCACATCATTATGGAAACGAACCGATGCAAAGAAATCACCCTTCTGGATCCCGCAACACAAACGGTCCTTTTCCAGTGCCCTTTGAAGGGAGTCCTTGTCTTCAACTTCCTGCCAGTTGCCTTTCAGTTCCACCACCGCACTCTTTATCAAGTTCAATCGGGGAGGGTTTGCCAAGCGTCTGAACCAATAACGAAGCTTTGTCTTTTCATGAAAATAATTGATTCTGCAGACCGCAATATGCTTATATTCAAGTCTCTTGAAAACCAAGGCCCTATGGTTTCCGTCAAGAACGATATTGTTTTCATCTATTATTATGGGGTTATGCAAATGTGCCTGGTTTTTCAAGGCCAAGGTCAGTTTTCTTACAGGCCCGGAAATGGTTTCTTCGTGCTGTAGCAAAGAGTCTACGGGCACAACCTGCAATTCCAACTGAAAATTTTCACTTTCAAGACAAAACATTTTTTCTACTTTCCACTTGTGACCATGTCCAGAACCTCCCGGACCGCTTTCGCAAGGTGTTCCATTTCAATTGGCTTTTCAATGTACTTCCGTATACCAATTTCCTGCGCCCTGTCATCTGTCATCCGTTGACTATACCCGGTGCAAAGTATAATCGGCATATCGGATCTGACTTTGAGGATCTCTATAGCCAGCTTTTCGCCGGTCATTCGGGGCATGGTCATGTGTATCCTGTCATAATCGTTCATGTGAGTCAATGCCCCAGCCTCTCATACCATCTCCCCTTGCCTGGACTGGAAATTTACATGGTATTTTTTGCTTTTAAAAAAAAGGAATAAAATCATATAGTGAATTTTTTAACAATTGCATTCTCCTTCTGAGAGGTTTATTAAATGGCAAAAAAGAAGAAGCGGCCTGAAGATCTAAACCACCTTGTAAAAGACCTGACATTAAATGCGGGGGCTATCGATGTAGGCATCGTCACTACGGATACCCTGGAAGGCGGACCGCCATCGACGGATTTGTCGTATGTATTGCCCGGCGCCAGGTCGGCCGTGGTTTTCGCCCTGCCTTTAGACCAGGAAAAAATAGAGAAATTCGGCATCCTTCATCCATAAGTTTACACTTTTCCCGGAAATGGGGTATGTTTTCTGG
>CAYOWC010000224.1:0-8297 GCA_964407525.1 uncultured Desulfobacteraceae bacterium
CGTGCTCTGCCGAGCGGTATCCGGGTGAAGCTCAAATGCTTTCTTCCGGTAAGCCGCACGAAGTTCTGGGGCCGTGGCGCTAGGTTCAACACCCAAAACTTCGTAGTAGTCGATCTGAATATCACATCCACTGACCAGGCCCAAAGCAAAAGCGGCCGGCTCAAGCCGCTTCTTCAATTCTTCCGGATTCATCCCACGAAACTTCAAAATGCGGAGGGCACGTTCTGCCATCTGTAGATCGGAACTGGATACCGGAGAAATCAAGGCCTTGCAAAGCAAAAGGCGGGTGCGGTCATTGGCCAGGTAGGCGATCAGCGCAGGTGTATCTCTTTTTTCACACAGGGTTACCAGAAGATGGGTCAGATATTCAGAATCCTCCAGAGAATCTGACTTCCCCTGGTTTTTTCCTTTAAACGACCCCCATTTCATGCTGACTCGCCCCCAGTGCTAAGGGTCTCCATCTTTTTCTGCAACTTCTTTCTGGATCCACGTCCTTTCTTTTCGTCCTGGCCGTATTCATAGTTGTAGTAGTGCCGGTAATAACGGTAGTAGGAGCGATATCCGTACCGTTTGCTGAAATCAACCCGGTTGATGATACAGCCCAGGATGCTGCCGTTCACATTCTGAATGCTTCGCTTGAAATGCCGCACCGCATCCCGAGAGGTCTCTCCCAGGGTAATGACCATGATCACCCCTCCCACCTTGCGGGAGAGGACGAGAACGTCCGCAAAACCCTGGTTGGGCGGTGCATCGAGAATGATGCGGTCATACTGCTCACCCAGGCTTTCCATGAGCTTGCCAAACCGATTAGACGCCAAAAGCTCCACTGGATTGGGAGGGATGGGACCCGCGGGGATAATAAAAAGATTTTCAATTTCGGTGGGAATCACCGGCTCTTCATTAATAATCCCGGCAAGATAGCTCGAAAGCCCCTGGCCCTTGCTGTTGCTGGAAGTGACGGCCTCGGAAAAGATTCTGTGAATGCGAGGCCTTCTAAGATCCGCGTCGATGATGACAACCCGCTCTCCCCCCTGGGCGAAGGCCGTGGCCATGTTGGTGGCCAGGGTACTTTTACCTTCCCCCTGGGTCGTGCTGGTAAACAGGAAACTGCGGCTGTTATCATCTCCCCGGGCCAGCTGGATGGAGACCTTGGTGGTGCGGATGGCCTCGCAAAGGGCTGAACGCGGATCTCCCAGAAAGGCTTTTTCCACCGGCGGGTCATCCGCTTCGACCTTCACCTGGGGCGCCACCCCCAGGATGGGGATGTGGAAGCGGTTGGTCATCTCTTCCGGCTTGGTGATGGAATCGGCAAAGTACTCCATCAAAAACGCCAGCCCCACCCCGCCCACCAGACCCACCACAATGGCCAGCATCAGGTTGAGCATGACTTTCGGCTTAAAGGGGAAGAGGGGAAGGCCTCCCGGATCCACAATGTGAATGTTGCTGCTGGATACCCCCACCATGGATTCGATCTCCTTGACCCGCTCCAGCAAGCTCTGGTAGATGGCATTGTTGGTGTCCCTTTCCCGTTCCACAATTTTGTACTGGGTGGCCCGCTCGTTCAATTCCATGGCCGCCTGTTTTTTCTCCTGGGACCGTTCCTTGAGGGTCGCCATCTGCCGTTTGGCGGATTCGTACTGGATTTTGATGGACTTGAAAATTTTCTGCTCTTCCTGTTGAATCTGGGACTGAATGCCTTGCATACGCATCTTAAGCGATTTGACCTCAGGATAAGCATCATAGAAGATAGCGCTCTTGTCCCTGTATTCGGACTGAACTTCGCCGTATTGCTGCTTGAGCGATGCGATCATACCACTATTCATAACCTCTGGCAGGCTGGAGGGGCCTTCTTCAACCGCCTGGCGATATACCGACTCCCGCCTGATAAATTCACCTTCGGCCTGGGCCATGTACCGGTTGATTTCCTCCAGTTGGACATAAACCGAGTTGAGATTCCCATCCAGGGATACGATGCCCGCCTGCTTGGCAAACCGGTTCAGTTCATCTTCAGACCGTTCCAGCTCAATCTGGGCCCGTTTAATCTGCTTGGTGAGAAACTCCCGGGCGATTCGCGAACTCTCAAGCTTCTTGTCCATCTGCCAGGCCACAAATTCATTTGAATAGGCTCCAACCACGTCCTTGCAAAGACGACGGTCCGGGGAGGCAAAGGAGAGTTCAATAATCATGGCGTTTCGCCGGGGTTCCACCGCTAGGTTTCCCTGAAGGAAACCCAGCATCGCCTTTTCCTCCAGCAAGTCTTCTGGCAGAGCGATTTTGTAGCTCTTCTGCTCCCCATCCTCGCCCTCATTTCCCGGGCGAAACCAGTCCATGACCCACATGATTGCGTCTTTGATTGCTCCTTTTACCAGGCCCGGAAGTCCGGGCCCCTTGTCTTTTCCCAGGCTTTTGCTAAGCGCCTCCAGGCGCTGTTTCATATCCAGTTTTTCCGCCACCCGCCGGGCCAGGGTTTTGCTTTCAAGGAGGGCCACCTGGGTCTGCATGAACTCCTGTGACCGCATCTCATCGCCCACCATTTCCTCAAATTTGGTCACCTTGGCCTGCTGCCGGCTCACCTCCAGGGTGGCCGTGGCCTTGTAAATGCGCGTTTCAGAGAGGGTAAAGATCGCTGTCGTCACAAAAACAAGGAACAGAAACCCCAGCACCAGCCACTTGCGTCGAAGCAATACATCCAGGTAATCCTTGATGGAGACCTCTTCATCCATATCAGGAACCGACTCCCGAAACTCGGTACTGGGAAGCATTCTTCTATCTGATGTACTCGTCAAGCTCATCTCATCCATCTGAGAATCGAACTGATCAGGTTTTTCTTTTCGACCCATTATCACCCCAAAGGCGGTGTAGCCGCCGGTTTTAAGTTTTAAGCAAATGAGCTATGAGCGCCGCCTCTGACCGGAAAAGAAGCCAGTCTGATCGAGGAAGAAACTCAAGTATTTTCACTCTGGACCATGTAACCGGAAAAAGAGAACCGCAGAATATCGAACAAGGAACCGCAGAATATCGAAGTGCGGAATCGCTTCGCTCTGACTCTTTCAGGGTTATAAGGACAGGAAGAACACCTTCCTTCGACATTGGACATTCCTTGTTCGATATCGGAGTCTTCGCTTTCCTGGATATTCGCTTTTCTTCAAGTTTCATATGAACTATGAGCCATTTGAGCCATCAGCCAGTTCAAATCCATCCAGCCAAACCGTCCCCTCGATCTTATTGTCCAACTTCCGGCTCGGCACCCGCCTCAAGCGAACCACCACCGCATGGCAGTTTTTCGGCGGCGTGAAATCAATGCTCAACTCTTCCCAGTCCTTTGTGCCCGAGAGCATGGGCCCCTTCACATACAAACCTTTGGCATCATGGCCGTAAATGTCCAAGAACGGCCCCTGGTCGGTAGTAATACCATCTCCCTTCCACCAGGCCGTGAGTCGGTAAGAGCCCCCTGGTTCCACGGGGATGACCTGGGTCAGGTGGCTAAAAGACGCATTTTGCTTTCCGTCAAAAACGACCGACAAGCTATAGCTGCCTTCGCTGGCGATGCCTGACACCCGCTCCGTTTGCCAGCCGCTTCCCCGACGGGAAAACCGCCAGTCAAAGGGCCCGCCTGTAAAATCCGCCTCAAACCCGGGATTGGTCAGCCCGCCGGTCTTCGTTTCGCCCAGGGAAAGTGCCTCGTCCACCCGTTTTTGGCCCAGCAGCCGCGCGGACAACCAGGCATCTGCTTTGGGATCACTGATCCCTTTTCGGGCCATCTGCTCTCGCACAGCAAGGGCCTGATCCAGCCTTCCCCATCGAATAAGCCAGCCCATGTACGTGGGCAGATTCCGGTCTTCCAGTCGCGCAACAGCCACTCCCGGTTCGGATGCCAGAAGTGCATCGACAAGCTGCAGCGAATCGGCGGTATGCCGGCGGTTTCCAATCATTCGATTGAGGTTCTCCCATACCACGGGATAGACACCCAAATCAAGCGCCAACAACGTTTCTGACCAGGTCCAGCGAAGGGTTCTTTCCCCAAGCCCATGAACATAATCAAGAATCTTTCGAGCGCCGTCCAGGTTCCCGTTCGCTTTTTCGGCCTCCGCCAGGGCCAACCAGGCGCGTCCTTTCAGCGGATCAACACCCACCGCTTTTCGATAAAGCTCTATGGCCGTCGAAAAATCCTGCCTGCTCCAGGCTTCCGACCCCAGACGCGCCAAAACGTCGGGAAAAGCAGCCAGGCTCTTCGCCATTCCCATGGTGTAAGATTTGGAAGCCACAACACGACTCTCCAAACCCCACTTGAGCATCAACAGGGCCAGCCATAACAGGGCCACACTGACCAGCGTCCTCACCATCACCCGGGTCATTGTACCCCTTTTCAACGCCATTTAAACCATCGCCTCCGGGTCTTTTTTCTACCGGGTGCTTTGATGGGAGAGAGATTTACAAGGGGCTCTCCAACCCAGGCACGGCCCGGGTTTTCCTCCACCAGAAGCCGTGTGCGTTCCTCACCCAGCCTTTCTATAAGGACACGTTTCATTCCTTGAATTTTTTCCCCGCTGATATCCCCCGGTCGGTGTCCATCCGTGGCCAGGACATGGACCAGGCCGCCTTCCAGAAAAGACCAGGCCGTCTTCTGTATGGTTTTTCCGTAACGTCCCAGAAGGCTCTTCCAGTTGGCCTGTATTCCCACGCCCGTATCCACCATCTCTTGAATCACTTCCGGCTCCCGTGCCAGATGACTGCACCGCTCCGGGTGAGCCAGCAGAACCCGATACCCCACGGCCGACACCTCGAAAAGAATCTGCTCCCACCCCACCGGCAACTGTTGAAAAGGGGGCTCCACCAGCACATATCTGCTCTCATTTAGGGTGAGGACCTGTCCCGTCTGAATGAGCTTGGAAATTCCCATGGTCATGGCCACTTCCATCCCGGGACCCACCTCCAGGGAAATGCCCTGCTTCACCAGCGCTTCACGAAAATCCGCCACCCATTTCAAGACCTTTTCCGCTGATGGCTGCCAGGCACTCCCACCCACCCAGTGGGGCGTCGCGGCCACCCGCGAAAAACCCGCCTTCACATAAACCGCCGCCATCTCGAGGGCTTCCTCAACCTTCTCCGGACCATCGTCGAGACTTGGGAGTATGTGGATGTGCAAATCAATCATATTTCACCCAAAAACAGCAATCAGCTTTTAAGCTATTAGCCGTTAGCTTAATGATGTAAATCATTTATATCAGTTTTTTCTGTAATGAAACTTTCACTTTTTGATGCTGAGCTGTTTCTCCATAAACGACTTATATTACAGAGCTAATAGCTAACGGCTAAGTGCTAATTGCAGCTTTTAGGTTTCATATTAACGAGTTCTGACCGGCTATATTGTCAATCTGAAGGAGTTAATTCCTGATACGAGGTCCCGCCCTTCTTTCGTGTCGGCATTTTCTTTAATACTCAGGACACCTTTTTTCTCGTTCATGGCGTTTCTTGCTGCAGACAACAGATCGCAAAAATCAGAGGAATTGGCTCTCTGAAGGGTCAGCAGCGCAATTTCAATTGCCGGGTCATTGGTCAAACCGGATTCGTCTGATGTACCCTCACGAAGCTTGCCGGTGACCTTACTGCTTATGAAAACATCTGGTACGACTCCACGGCCCTGGATAAGATTGCCCTTGGGCGTGTAGTACCTGGCAATAGTAATCTTTATTCCATAGCCGCCGCCTATCCCTTCAACAGCCTGTATGGAGCCTTTCCCATAAGACCTTTTGCCCAAAACAAGGGCCCTGTTGTTTTCCTGTAGTGCGCTTGCCAGTATCTCAGCCGCACTGGCGCTGCCTTCGTTGATCAGCAAAACTACCGGATACGATCGTCTGACGGCATTGGGGTGTGCCTTAAACTCTCTGGTGTTGCGCTTTATGCGACCCTTGACGGAGACGATGTTCCCCTTTTCGAGAAAAAGATCGGATACCTGAATCGCCTGGCTCAATAATCCACCGGGATTACCGCGCAAATCGAGTATCAGCCCTTGCAGCGGTCTGTCTTCGCCGTCCAGGGCAGCCAGCGCTGTTTCAAGGTCCGATGCGGTATTTTCATCAAAACTGCCAATCCACGCATACCCGAAGCCTGACCGCAACATCCGCGTATGAACACTCTTGTTGGGAATAACTTCTGGGACTATTTCGTAATCGATCGCCCCTTCAATATTTTTTCGAGAAATGGTTAATGTTGTCTTTTCCCCATGGGCCTCGTTTATCTCCCTGGCCACCTCCCAGATCCCCTCAACGTTGCAGCCATTTACGCGCTCAATCCTGTCTCCAGCGACAATGCCGACTCTCTGGGCCGGGGACCCTTTGATAGAAAACACGGCGGTTACAAAGCGGTCTTTCATGGTGATGACAATCCCAATGCCCGTGGATTCTCCTTTTGAATCTGTTTTTACCCTCTGCAGTTCATCAGGCCGGAGCAGGGCGCATTGAGGATCCATATGTGTAAGCATGCTCCGGATCGCGGAATCAACAATGTCCTTGGATGAAAATCCCCAAAAGACCAGTGCCTTATCGCTTAAAAGCGTTCTAAAACCGGTTTTGACATCTTCACTATCATTGCTGCTTCGGAAATTGTAACCCAATGGGCTTTTGCTGTTCAAAGAGCTGTTGTTTTCATCTTCGATGAGAACTCTTGAATTGAGATTCTTCTGAATTCCATCAAGGGACCAGGCGATGAGTTTATGAGCAGGAATAGGATCGACATATTCTTCAAAAATAATTTCAGCAGCCCTGTCGAAACGATCCAAATCACTTTCTGTTGAAGGGCTTACCCGCTTTTGAACGGTTTGGCAGCCAAAAACCAACAGAAAAAACAAGACAACTAGAATCCAATTTAAACTACGTTGATTTTTGTTCCCATTCCGCTTTCTCATTTCTTATTTCAATCTGAGGTTTTTCATCAAGAATAACAGCAGCCACTTTTTCATATTAGAGTTATAATTCGCTTTTAGGATCTTTGATCCCGGTTCCTTGATACTCCGCTTCTGGCGGGCCATACTGAGCTGTTCCTTGGGGGACCCAATTATAACGAACGCCACATCCCGCCAAAGATATAGAGATCACAATTAGCAAACAAATGAAAAGTTTAGACATACCAACCTCCGCTATTTTTTGAGAAGTGCACGCGATGCTCGCCAATGGCCAGGAATGCCTTCCCATGATAAGGGCCTCATCAAACAGGCGTGAAAGATGCGTCTTGGCTTCGTGGATATTGACAGTTTTCACGGCACTCCTCATTCACCATAATTCATAGAACTTAGTTTATGAATACATTCAGAGATAGTCAAGATCTTCTTCCCATTTATAGCCCCTTACCCTTGTCACTCGCAATATCAAAGACGTTAAATGGACGGGTGTTGACGTTGCGCCTGGACGAACCAACCCTTGATGAACTGAAGGCTTTGCGAACCGGAAGGGCCTCGGAATGTCCACACTTGTCAGGATGTGGGTGAAAGAAAGACTTGCCAACAACGCTTCCACTCAGGCCCAATAATTAACCTATTGGAATTTGGACGTTCAATGTTCGATGTTCATCCCTTCCTGGGCCAAAGCCCACCCCCTGTCTTTCCCATGAGCGCCGCCTTCCCGCTTAAAAGCGGGAGCTGATCCAGAAAGAAACTTCCGGATTCCATACCTACTTTCTGTGTGAGCAGCCTTGTCCACAGTCCGTTTGGTGGGTTTTAGCCGCGATTTTTCGTGCGTCTCGAACTACCGAGTCTTGTTTCATGCAGATCCGGTCGTGGCAGGATGCCACTCACACAGGGGTGGAAATTAGCAATCCAAACCTGTCGAAGATCCCGTCTGAAGCGAAGCGAAAGCGGGGAACCTTTGAACCTTGAACCTTGAACCCTGAACCGAAACGAAGAGCACGAGAATAAGAGTTGATAAAGAAAATGACGCTCTATATTTTCGCTTTGATGAGCGCGGGATCGTAGAATCTGAAGAGGTGGAACCAGGTGTGATTTTGGATTATGATGCGAATGAGCAGGTAGTTGGAATTGAAATTCTCAGGATTTCATCCAGAGTCTCAGAGGATGAATTCTCTTCAATCCACTTTCAAGCTGCCTGAGAAGAAACAGTTCCAGCCCCCAAACAGCGTGCGGGATCTTCGATATACCAGGAGTATTCCAGAATTCCAGAATAATTTCTTATTCCAGAATTTCTCTTGACCAATCACGTCAAGAATTGTATGATTGTGTCATACTATTCTAGAGGAATCCCCATGAAGACGAAGAAAACACGAGCAGCTGTGACCATCTCCATGCC
>CAYOWC010000225.1:0-8296 GCA_964407525.1 uncultured Desulfobacteraceae bacterium
GTAACGCGCAAATGCCTGACAAACAAAGATGAATGGAATTCATTCACGGGTATTGGTTCTAACTTCGCCCACTTGATAGGATTATCCAAAAATTCGTTCAGCAGTTCATAATCCTAATCTTAATCATAATCATGCTCCTTTTAACCTATTCCAGGGCTATTCGATTATGATTACGATTAAGATTATGAGTAAGAAAACAACTCTAACGGCCGATGTTAGGACCAAGCCCAAATAAACTGCCTACTGCGTACTTACTGCCTACTCATTACTCCCAACCGCTCCTAAACCAACTCCCCCGCATAAGAAAACAGGGCGGGCGAACCGCCGGTGTGCCAGAACAGAACAACAGCATCCTTTTCAAATTCACCGTGTTCAATCATGTGTATCAGTCCCGCCATAGCCCTGCCTGTGTAAACGGGATCAAGGAGAATCCCTTCATATCGGGCAACCAGTTCAATGGCCCGGCGTTCCCCATCTCCCACAACACCGTATCCTTCCCCAAGGAATTCATCACGAATAATGAATTCGGTATCGTGAAAAGCAGAGTCCATTCCGAGTCTACGGGCAGTCTCGTCCGCCAGCGTTGCCAAATGTTCATTGTAAGGAACTCCTCCCGCTTCTCCCTTGTCGATCTGGATGCCCACAAGATCAAAGGTCTCTTCACAGAGCGCTTTCCCCACGGCCAGGCCGGCCTGCGTCCCCCCGGAACTTGACGCAAACACCACATGGGAAACATTTTCTCCCATTTCATCTAACTGCAGGCTCATTTCTTCCACGGCCTTAGCGAAACCCACGGCCCCCGTGGAGTTGGACCCTCCGTACGGAACGACATATGGGTTGTGCCCATCTTGCTGCAGCTTTTCAGCAATCTCGGGAATTTTCTCTCCCTTTCGAAACACTCCTGTCCAATGGAATTCGGCGCCAAGGAGCATATCCAAAAGCAGGTTTCCATTTGGAGAGGAAGGCGCCTCTCCACCAAGAACCAGATGGCACAAAAGACCGCAGGCAGCAGCCGCAGCCACCGTTTGTCGGCAATGATTTGACTGGGCCGCACCGCCCGTAATCAAAACATCAGCACCCTGATCCAACGCCTCAGCCACCAGGAATTCGAGCTTTCGGGTTTTGTTCCCCCCAAAAGCGAGACCGGTATGATCATCCCGTTTCATAAGGATTCGGGGTCCACCGAGATGCGTTGATAGTCGATCCAATTCCACAATCGGCGTAGGGAAAAAACCCAGTTTTTTTAGGGGTAGATCTCGATATTTCATGGACATCATTTCCACCCTCCCAGAAGGTGCAGGTGCAAATGAAAAACATCCTGCCCCCCGCCCCGTTCCACATTGTAGACCAGTTTGTATCCAGCCTTATCAATCCCCTGTTCCGCAGCTATCTTTTTCGCAGAGAAAACGAGGTCGGAAAGCACGGTCCGGTCCTCTTCCGCCAGGTCATTGATACTTCGAATATGCTTTTTCGGCACCAAGAGAATGTGTACAGGCGCATGGGGATTGATATCCTTGAATGCTACCAGGTTTTCTTCTTCGTAAATCAGGTCTGTCGGCATTTCGCCGCGAATAATCTGGCAGAAAATACATTCTTCTTTTTCCATTTTCCCTCCTCATTTTCAGGGTCACCAAACAAGCAGTGGCAAACCATGAATCTTAATAGCAAAATCCCTGTTACAAAATTTCTCCGGGCTCATATCTTGCCGCTTCCGCATATCGCTTGAACAGAGGCTCCGCCTTAAATATCACTTCCTGAATCTGTTCGCGGGCGTTCCCTGCAAAATGTCCGGCATCTTCCAGGATATTCCTGATCTGTTCTTCGCTGACGCCGGCGTCCCTGAACACTTCATCCTGTGCCAGTCTTCTGGAGAGCCGAGGCGATGTTCCTTTTTCCCGCATGGACATGGCCTCGGCGACTGCATGCCGTTTTATGGCTTCGTGGGCGGTCTCTCTTCCTACGCCCGCCTTAACCGCAGTCATAAGGATCTCCGTGCTGGCAAGAAAGGGAAGATATCGATCCACTTCTTTTTGAATAATCACTGGGTAAGCCCCCATATTCTTCAATACCGTGAGGGTAGTCTCGCACAGTCCATCCGAAGCATAGATGGAATCAGGCATCACGATTCTTCGTATGACAGAGCAGGACACATCCCCTTCTTCCCACTGGTCCCCGGCAAGTCGGGAAGTCCCGTCTGCATACATCTTGATCAGGGTGGAAAATCCACAGATCCGCTCGGAACTCCGCGTGTTCATTTTGTGGGGCATGGCACTTGACCCCACCTGTCCCTTTTTGAATCCTTCTGTCACGAGCTCATATCCCGACATGAGACGCATTCCTTTGGCGAAATTTTCACAGGCCGATCCCATGAAGGCCAGATGGGAAACGAGAGAATAATCAAGAGACCGGGGATATACCTGTCCAGTGGAATTAAGGACCTTTTCGAAACCGAGACTCTCGGCCACCATCTGCTCAAGCATTCGCGCTTTTTCCGAATTTCCCAGAAGGGTGATCATGTCAAACTGGGTGCCGACGGGGCCTTTAATGCCTCTAAGGGGATAGGCATTCAGGAAGGCTTCAAAATTCGACATATGGACTAGAAGCTCTTCGGCCCACATGGAAAAACGCCTCCCCAGAAGGGTGGGCTGGGCAGCCTGGTGATGAGTCCGGGCGGTAAGGACAATATCCTGGTATTCGGAGGCCCGGTCCAGCAAGTGCCTGAGAACCGACACATACCGGCCAAAGATGATCTTTGAGGCCATTTTAAATTGCATCTGCTCCACATTGTCCGTAAGGTCTCTACTGGTCATGCCCTTGTGGATATGTTCCGCTCTATTCGCCGCCTTGACAAAGCCCTCTATCTTGGCCTTGACATCGTGTTTGGTTTCCAACTCCCGCTGCCTTATGAAATCGAGATCGATGTACCCTTTGGCAGCTTCATACCCTTCAATCACTTCAGACGGAATGGTAAGCCCCAGTTTTTTCTGGGCCCGCATCACTGCGATCCAGAGATCACGCTCCGCCAGGATTCTTCCTTCTTCGGAAAAGATTCGGTTGATTTCAGGACTGGTGTATCGCTGTGACAATACATTGCTATTGGTCATGGTTTTCCTCCAGGCGGAACACCGCCATTGCTTTACCCAAAAAAATGCAATTAGCCGTTAGCATTTAGCCATTAGCTCCAAAACAACCAACCGTTATTCCATAACGGAGTGGCATTGGAAAATGAGATTTCTTATTGGACGAAAAGGCTTCCAAATAATTCTGCTCTTTAATCTAAAAGCTAATAGCTAAAAGCTTATAGCAAATTTCAGTTTTCATTCATCCTTTCTGCTACGGTAAATCTTGATTTTGATCTTTTCCAGGGTAGCCAGCCCCTCTTTGACCGCTTCATCGATCAAAGGAAGGAAACGCTCTATTTTCTCCTGGGTATCAACAATTTCAACCACGATGGGAAGACTGGAAGAGAGCCTGAGCAGTTTAGCCGTGTGTACACGGCTGTGAGCACCAAAGCCCTCAATACCCCGAATAGCTGTCGCCCCCGCTAAACCGGATTTTCGGGCCTCTCGAACAATCCATTCATACAGTGGTTTTCCCTCATGTCTATCGCTCTCTCCAATATAAATCCGAAGCAGATGACCCTCTTCCGGTAATACCATGATTTCCTCGTTGCTGGTTACTTGCTACTCGTTACTGGTTGCTCTTCATGATAAGCGAATATCCAGATAGGCGAAGACTCCGATGTTGAAGGAAGGTGTTCTTCCGACCTCGATAAACCTGAAAACTCAGAGCGGACATCGACACTTCGTCATTGTGCGGTTCCTTATCGGAGTCTTCGCTTACCTCGAAATTCTGCGGTTCTCTTTTTCCCTTCCTTCCCACGCTGTACGTGGGAATGCATAAGCCACCCTAATTACAGGCAAACGGCCTGCAGCCTTCTACCCACTGCATACTGCCTGCTGTTTTCCGCCTTCTACCTATTGCCCACTGCATACTGCATACTGCATACTACCTAATGTTTTCCATCTACTGCCTACAACTTACTTCCTACTGCCTACTGCTGTTACGGCTCAGAGGTGTCTCAAAAGGTTGTAGCCCACGAAAACCGCCCCCAAACCGAGTACCACCTGGACCAGAACATTCATAACAGCCAACAGGAACTCCCCATCCTTCATCAAAGCCATTGTCTCAAATCCAAATGTGGAAAATGTGGTAAACCCTCCCAAGAGACCGATCAACAAAAAAAGCCTGGTCTCGGGCCCAAAGAGCTGACGGGTCTCAATCAGGCCGTTCAGCAGCCCGATGATAAAACACCCCAGAACATTCACTACGGTTGTACCACTGGGAAATGAGCTGTTTGGAAACAGCTGATACACCGCCCCGGCCAACAGATACCGACCGATGGCCCCCACAAACCCCCCGGCCCCCACAAACAGCACATTAATCATTTCCTTCACTATTCTCCATGAACGTCCACGATTTCATTTCTCATTTCCATATGCCACATATTCCATAAAAAGGTCAAGTTGAAGATCCCGTGCTTTTGGCGGGGGAATGTCCTCCTGGCTCCAAAAAACAGCGTACCCAATTCTTTCTTGCCGACACTGTTGCCTTGTGTTTGATGATTGACTTACCTCTATCGATAATGTTAGCGTATTACAGAAAGCTTATCGATACGGAGGGAATCATGCATACCGTTACAGTTTCGCCAAAATTTCAAGTTGTTATCCCAAAAATTATAAGGGAAGCATTGCGACTTCGCCCTGGTCAAAAAATGAAGGTTATTGAGTATGATGGGCGAATAGAACTAATACCTGATCGAGACATATCTGAGCTAAAAGGATTCCTTAAAGGAATCAATTCCGAGTTTGTTCGTGAGGATGACAGGTTATGAATATTATTGACTCCTCAGGATGGCTTGAATATTTTTCAGGAGGAGCGAACTCAGGAAAATTTCTGCCCCCTCTTCAAGACCCATCATCCTTAATTGTACCCGTGATCACCATATATGAAGTATTCAAAGTGGTATTGCGTGAATCTGCCGAAAGTGAGGCTCTCCAGGCCGTGGCTGCCATGCAAAAAGGCAAGGTCGTTGACCTGACAACAAGTATCGCAATGAATGCCTCGAAGCTAAGTTTAAAGTACAATCTTCCCATGGCCGACAGTATTATTTTATCCACAGCTCAAGCGTATGAATGTTTAGTCTGGACACAAGATTCAGACTTTGAAAATCTACCAGGCGTTAAGTTCTTTCCCAAAACAAAGGAGAACTGATATGTCAACATTGTCAAAAGTATTTCGTTGGGGATGGTTTTTACCGGTCATGGTATGTTTCCTCGCAGGCTTTCCAACCACGCAGAGTCATGCATCCCCGAAGATCTCTCTCTGGAAAGGCCAGTGTATTTATGTCCCCGTCTACTCTCATATCTACAGCGGGGATAGGGAACATCCCTTTTATCTCACAGCCACCTTGAGCATAAGAAACACGGACCTGAACAACCCGATAGAAATTCTTTCCGCAGACTACTATGATTCCAGTGGAAAACTTTTGAAGAAATACCTGAAGGGTTCCCAACATCTAAAACCGCTGGAAACCGTTCGCTATATAGTAAAAGAATCCGACAAAGAGGGAGGATCGGGCGCCAAATTCATTGTCACATGGCAATCGCAGATAGAGGTTAATGAACCGATAATCGAGACCATCATGATCGGCACCAAATCCCAGCAGGGAATTTCTTTTATATCGCAGGGCAAAATGATCGAAAAAAATACGGGCTTGAAATAATTGCATCAAGCATATAAAATTGTACGCATCAGGGGAAAGTGTTTCCCGGGAAGTGAAAGATGACACCCAACATACCGGAGGAAAATCATGTACACAGAAATCATGGACAGTATTGATTCTATAGCTACGACACTTGAAGAATTGCGGGGTCATCTTTGACTTAGACAGCCAGGAAGAAGAGCTGAAAAAGATAGATAAAATGATGTCCAGTAAGGATTTCTGGGAGAAAGATCAAGACCAGATATCCCGCATATCCCAGGAACGCTCCGTTCTTAATGAGAAGATTGATACCTGGCATGCCCTGTATGACCGGGTAGAAGACGCCAGAATTCTAGCGGATATGGCGAAAGAAGAAGATGATGAAACAACACTGAAAGAGATATTCGACGACATTCATCTGGCCCGAAAAAAAGTAATGAAACTTCAACTGGATTCACTGCTTTCAGATCCGGATGACAAACGAAACGCCATAGTTGCAATCAATGCCGGCGCCGGGGGCACGGAAGCCCAGGATTGGGTCGAAATGCTTTTCAGGATGTATGTCCGATGGGCGGAAAACAGGGGAATGAAAGCCCAGGTTATCGACTATCTTCCGGGAGATGAAGCAGGAATAAAAAACGTCACGTTTAGGGTAACCGGCTCCTATGTTTACGGAAATATGAAATCTGAACATGGCATCCACAGGATGGTCAGGATTTCCCCGTTTGACGCGACTAAAAGGAGACACACCTCCTTTGCGTCCCTATCGGTACTGCCTGAGGTAGACACCGATATCGTTATTGAAGTGGACGAAAATGATCTCCGGATCGACACCTACAGGGCCAGCGGTCCAGGCGGCCAACATGTCAATAAAACCAGTTCCGCAGTAAGAATTACCCATCTTCCCACGAACATCGTCACCCAGTGCCAGAATGAAAAATCGCAGCACCGCAATAAAGAGATATGTATGAGGGTGCTGAAATCAAAATTGTACGAAATCGAAAAAGGCAAACTCGAGCAGAAAAAACATGACATGCACGAAACAAACAAGGACATCGCGTGGGGAAGCCAGATACGGTCCTACGTTTTCAACCCCTATCAGTTGGTGAAAGACCACAGAACAAACGCGGAAGTAGGAAACGTCGAGAAAGTAATGGATGGAAATCTTGACATTTTCATTGATGCGTATTTGAGGAGGAAACAGAAGTAGGACTCTCATTCATTAAGAAATATGTTCCCACGCAGAGCGTGGGAACAAGAAAAGAAGTCTTCCGCAAAGAACCCAAAAGGCGCAAAACCTGAATCCCGCCCGCTCCAAACCTCGGAAGCGATCTATCTAGTTTCCATCCATAAATGGCCCTTTTCCACAATATCTGCGTCAAACTGCGGGTTTCTTTGTGCAACGTACTATCGTACGTCTCCGCGCAAACCCTTGTTCTCCCCCGCAGAAAGCGCGGGATCCGAGACTTGATCTTGCGAAAAATTGCTCATTTCTGAATTGGAAACCCGCAGTGTCTACAATTGCATTAATGGATGGGCACTATCTGGCCTGATATACCAATTCAATGCTCTCAATATAGGCCTCAATCCCATCACAGATACCCTGGGCAATTCTCTGCTGATATTTTTTGGTTTGAAGTCTTTTCCTTTCCGTGGGGTTTGAAAGGAACCCCACTTCCACAAGAATCGCAGGCATTTCCGCACCGATCAACACATAAAAGGGGGCCTGCTTCACACCAAGGCTTCTGCTTCCCCCATACCCTTTCTTAATAGCGCTAAACATCCCTGACTGGACCCTGTGGGCCAGTCTGTTCGACTCATAGATCTTTGTATTCAACATCAGGTCATTCAAAATGGTCTGCAGATCGCTTATATTCTTTTCGGACGTGGCATTTTCTCTCGCAGCCACCATCACAGCTCCCTTATCGGTAGCCATGTTCAAAAAATAGGTTTCCATTCCCCGCACATTTTTGCTTTTATGGGCATTTACATGAAGAGAGATAAAAAGATCAGCTTTTTTCATATTGGCAATGGCAGTCCGCCTCTCAAGGGACAAGGTTTTGTCTCGATCCCTGGTAAGGAATACTTCACAGCCAAGTTCTTTTTTCAGTCTTTTTGCAAGCAATTTCGCAATGTTCAATGTGATGTTCTTTTCCCGCAGCGCCCCCCGGACATAACAACCCGGATCCCTCCCACCGTGACCGGGATCAACAACAATTCGTTTCACATTCAAACCAAGCTGCCTGGCAAGGGAGACGGTTTTGTCCGGGGACTTCGCTTTCTTATACCCCCTTTGAACAGCTCTTTTTTTTGCAGGGGACTTTTTCACAGAATTTGCAGCGGCTTTATCGCGAATTTTTGGCGGCTCTTTTGGGTACCTGCGGACATCTACCACAATCCGAAAAGGGTCAAAAAGATGAAAGATATCGTATCCGCCTATTTTTTCTATATCGAGGACCACACGAACCGTGTTTTTTGTAAACTGCCCTGCCCTGGCTCTTTGAAGCAATTCGTTTTTGATAGCCAGATCAG
>CAYOWC010000226.1:0-8246 GCA_964407525.1 uncultured Desulfobacteraceae bacterium
TAACGCGCAAATGCCTGTCAAACAAAGGTGAATGGAATTCATTCACGGGTATTGAAGTTAGAACCAAGCCCCAATCCGCTCCCCAATCCAGGGTAGGTAAATTCGTAAAGACCCCTGTAAACTGCATTCTTAACAGTCTTCTGCCCACCCCGGCAATTCAAAAACCTGCCTTAAGTTAACAAATAAATTACCATTAAAAACCCATAGTTACCGTTTTATTTATTTTTACAGAACAAATGTCTTGACAAATGTTCCGCCCTTTTATAAGAAACTACGTTAGGTTGAAATGTATATGGATGGCAAATTTGTTATTGAACTGGAGAGCATGGTTAAGTGTTTTTTTCTCTGATCCTTTCGTGCTCTTCCGGTTCTTCGTGGTGGAAATGGAATGCGCAGCCCAGGACATCGAATAAGAAAGGAGGTGTTGAATCGAACGTGATTTCAACGAGCGGGTCTTTCAAGGTAAACATTCAATCGTAGGGGGTAACATCATGAAAAAGACGACGAAGTTTTTGCTGGTATTGTTGGTCTGCATAGGGATTGCCATCCCCGCTGCATCATTTGCGGGCCGAATGGATCTGAAAGGCGAAAAAATCACCATGTCTATTCTGGGTATTTCAGGTTGGTTTCCCAGCAAGCTGGGCGTGGATATGTCTCCCGCCTTTGCCGATTATGCAAAGAAAAAATATGGCTACGACGTTCAATTCACCTTTGAAGAAGCACCCTTTGAAACCCTTTTTCAAAAAGCGGCCGCCAGTCTGGCCACCAAATCCGATGATTACAATATTATTGTGAGCGACAGCCAATGGCTGGGTGGATTCGCAGCACCCGGCTGGATCATCAAGCTTAACAAGATGATCGACAGCAATCCGGCTTTGAAGGCCATTCAGTGGTACGATCCCATCGTAGTAAGCACCTATATGAGCTATCCTCTCGGTTCCGACAACTATTGGGGACTTCCTCTGGAAGGCGATACCCTGGTCATGTACGTGCGTAAAGACAAACTCGAGGATCCGGCTGAAAGAAAGGCCTTTCAAGCGAAATACGGTTTTGCCCTGCCTAAGACCTTTGAGGATTTCGAAACCCTTACCTACCCCAACTTCACGAAAATATTAGAGTTTTTCACCAGACCGGATCAGGGTTTTTACGGAATCGCCCAGCATTATTCCAAGGTCTACGATTTCGTTTGTACCGCAGCTCACAACTATATCTGGTCCCGCGGCGGAAAGATCTGGGACAACGAAACCGGCCAGGTATGGGGTGTTTTGAATACAAAAGAAAATGCCAAATCCTTGGAAGAGTATAAGGCATCTTTGAAATACGCACCTCCCGGAGCGGTCAACTACGGCAATTCTGAACTGATGGAAGCCTGGAATGGCGGCAAAGTATTCTGTGCCATCATGTGGGCCGCTGTAGGTCAGTATATGATGGAACCCAAAGGCGGCAAACCGATGATCGTACCGCCGCCGGCCCACCTGATCAACGGCACCGGAAAACCGAACCGGGTCTACTCCATGGGCGGCCAGCCCTGGGTGATCAACGCCTTTAACGACAAGGAAAAACAGCAGGTAGCCGAAGACTTCATGGAATGGTGGTATACGGAAGACGTCCAGATGGAGTTTGCCAGGCGCGGCGGGAATCCCGTCATCAAATCGGTATTGAATAAACCTGGATTTGAAGACATTAAACCGTGGTTCCGGGGATACAAATGGATGCTGTCCGAAAAGAAAGGTCGCGATTTCTGGCATAACCCCATGTTCGCGGTCATGCTTGCAAAACAGCAGGAAGCCTTTCATGCCTATATCACCGGGCAGGTGAAAGACCCCATGGTGGCGCTGAATTATGCAGCCTACCAACTGCAAAAAGTCCTCTATGATCACGGGTCGACCAAGATCAAACCGCCTGCAGAAGGCGCCAAAATTCAACTGAAGTAGTCGTTTTAAACTCGGCGGAGAGGGATTTCCTCTCCGCCTAATTTTCAGGAAATACTCATGTCTAATCCCTCCATGAACAAAATGATGTTTCAAGGGGTTCCGGCCACCGGGTTTCGAGGTTTCTTGCAGAACCTGGAGAACCCCAAGTATCTCCAGCACCTGTTGCTGGTCCCGGTTCTCCTTTTCTTTATTATATGGAATGTAATCCCCCTTTTGTGGCTGGTGGGGTTGAGTTTTTACAAATACGTTCTGGTCACCGGTGAACCACTCAAATTTGTCGGATTGCTAAACTTCGAGGAGATATTCGCCAGTTTTGAAATCTGGCATGCCCTCAGCAACACCTTTCTCTTTGTGATCATCGGCGCAGGCTCACAGACGTTCCTGGGAATCATATTGGGTTTTATTTTCTGGGACAGCAAAGATCTTCCCGGCAGAAGGCTGGCCTTGACGCTCATCTTTACGCCCATGATTCTGGCGCCGCTGGCTACCGGCTCTTTTTTCAAAATTATCTACGACCCCGTATTCGGCATTCTGAACTATTTCATCCGGGGAATCTTTGGCGTCACCATCGATTTCTTAGGCTCCAGCGCCTGGGCCTTTCCAGCCGTTCTCATTGTAGATACCTGGATGTGGACCCCTTTCATGATGATGATGACGCTGGCTGCCCTCGGTTCGGTGCCCAAGGCGGAATTGGAAGCGGCTGAGGTAGAGAATCTTTCCTGGTACCAGCGCCTCATCCATGTGGTATTGCCCCATGGGAAATTTATCCTCATGCTGGGTATCCTCTTGAGGACCATCGATTCCTTTAAATCCATGGATATCATTTTCACCATGACTCGGGGAGGACCCGGCAACGCCACCGAACTCATCGGCATCACCCTGTACCGCCAGGCATTTAACGCTTTTACCATGGGACAGGCTTCGGCCCTGGCGATTATCGCCCTGCTTATCGCCATAGCCTTTACATCCATTTACCTGCACGTGTTCAAAAAGAAGGAGGCCGCGGGCTGATATGGAAGGTCAAGATCGCAAACATAGAATAAAAAGATCCCTCTATCATCTGTTTCTGTGGGGCATTTCCATCCTCTTTTTTTCGCCCATACTTTGGATGATTATCTGTTCTCTGAAGACGAGGGCGCAGATCCTTACCCTTCCGCCCGAATGGTTCTTTGTTCCCACGTTGAAAAACTATACGGGCCTCTTTGACATGTTCAACTTCACCAAAGAGCTCATGAACAGCATTTTCATGTCGTTGAGCGCAGTAATTATTGCTGTGGTGGTGTCTTTTTTAGCCGCGTATAGTTTCTCAAGATTTAAACCCAAAGGGACCGATCTGATCATGTTTTTGCTCCTTTCCATGAGGATGGTACCGGCCGCCGCCGTGGTGGTGCCTATCTACCTCCTCTATGCGGCATCGGGCTGGAAAGGAACTTATCCGGGGATCATCCTTTTCTATGCCATGTTCAGCATCCCTTTCTCCGTCTGGATTCTAAAAGGGTTTATTGATGGCGTCTCGGAGCGTTTTGACGAAACAGCGCTGGTCAATGGCGGGTCGAGAATGCATATCATCTTCAAGGTAGTCCTACCCCAGGTAAAGCCGGGGCTGATCGCCGCCTTCATTTTCAATATGATCTTTGTCTGGAATGAGTTTCTGTTCAACTATATTATCGGTGGAAAGACAACGGCTACAGTCCCGGTGGGACTGGCCCAGGGAATTAGTGCGGGCGGCGCCATACAATGGGATTTTATTGCTGCCGTCACTTCTCTTTACAGTGTACCACTCATTATTTTCATCTTCTTTTTCCAGAAATATCTGCTGGTCGGTATGACTTTCGGTACGGTCAGGGGGGAGGTATAAACATGAAAACAAAAGCCGCCTTTGCCGCGAAAATGCAAACCGCTGTCATTATTTCCATGATCATCAGCTTTGTACTCATTATCCAACAAATAAATATGGCCCTTTACAATGCAGGGCTGGTGCTTCTCATTATATCGGCTCTCTCCCAGATGGCCTTTGGCAATATGCCTTCGGAGGCCTCCTTTAAGGAAGCTAAAAAGATCATGATCATCGCCTTTGTCATTGTGGTCTGTGTTTTCGTTGGAGGAATTTTACTGGCCCCGGTTCTCATAAAGATAGGACGATAACGGATGGATAAGGTTTTCCAATTAGACGGTGTTTCAAAGAATTATAGTCCTTTACAGGTACTGGAAGAGGTTCATCTCTCTGTAAATAGGGATGACTTCATGGTCGTGTACGGGCTTCCATCCTCAGGAAAAACCGTGCTGTTGCGGTTATTGATGGGCCTGGAGAAACCGGACCAGGGTACCATTTTGCTTCGGGGTAAGGATGTCCACAACATGCCGCCCAAACTGAGAAATATAGGGTATGTCCCTCAGGATTTCGCCCTGTACCCCCACAAAACCATTTCCCAGAACATTGCCTATCCTCTGCAACTCATGAAAAAGCCGGCGTCGGAAATAGGGCCGGTAGTCAACCGCGCCGCCGCCATGCTGCATATTGAAGATCTGCTGAACAAACTGCCCACCCAGTTAAGCGGCGGCCAGAAGCAGCGCGTGGCCGTAGCAAGAGGCATTGTAAAAGAGACGGATATCTATCTTTTTGACGATCCGCTGGCCGGTTTGGATTTTAAACTGCGGGAGCAGTTGATCGACGATCTCAGAACGCTCCAGGAAGAAATGAATGCCTGCTTCCTCTATACCACGTCCGACCCCATCGAATCGCTGGCATTGGCCGAAAGAATTGCCGTCCTCCACGAAAGAACGATCTGCGAAGTCGGGAAACCCCAGAAAATTTATGGTCATCCCAGTCATTTAGCCACCATGGATATTCTTGGATTTCCCCGTGCCAACCTGTTTACGGGAAAGCTGTCTCGAAAAGCCTCTGAAATATGGTGTGAGACCGATTTGTTTTCATTTCCCATGGTCATGGATGAAGAAAGCTCTTCCGGGGAGGACTTCAAAAAGGTGATGGTGGCGGTTCGCCCGGAAAACCTCCGGAAGACATCGGACAAAACAACCGGTTGCCTCGGCGCGGAGATCTATCTCAGGGAAGACCTGGGGGCCGAAGAGATATTGTATCTCAATATTCAGGATGCCAGCCTGACCATGGTGACTCCCAGTTCCCAAAATGGAGAATACGACGTGGGCGATCAGATCAGCATCTGCATGGATGCCAAGGCCCTTTTCGTCTTCGATGAAGCCACAGGGACCAGACTGGGAAAAGGTACAGGAAACGTCGATGTCTGAAATTAGAATAAAGAATCTAACCAAAAACTTCGGTGATATAGTAGCCGTGGATGACCTTTCCTTTTCCTTTCCGGAGGGCAAGGTTACCTGCCTTCTGGGGCCATCCGGATGCGGCAAAACCACGTTGCTGAGAATGATCGCAGGATTAGAAGAACCGACCGGGGGGAGCATCTATTTCGGGGACAGGGATATGACGAGACTCCCTCCGCGAAAACGGAACATCGGCATGGTCTTTCAATATCCGGTGGTCTATCGGGGGATCACGGTTTACAGAAACATTGAATTGCCCCTTCTAAAAAAGAAACTGTCCGAAGCCCAGCGTAAACAGCGGATCGAAGAGGCGTTGGCATTGCTGAACCTTGAAGACCAGGCCGGGAAAGACACTTCGGAGTTGGATAATGTATCCCGGCAGAAGGTCTCCGTGGCCAGGGCCATCGCCTATCGTCCGGACATCATTTTGTTTGATGAACCCATGACCAACATTGATGCCAATTCAAAGGTTCAATTTTCGCATTTTTTTAAAGCGCTTTCCAAGAAGTTGAATCAGGTAATCGTCTATGTGACCCACGATCAAACCGAGGCCATGACCCTGGCAGACCAGATCGCTTTGATGGAAAATGGCAGGATCGTCCAGTGCAATGAACCTCGCATCCTATACAATGAACCGGAAGACGTTTTCGGCGGGTGGTTTCTGGGCAACCCGGGAATGAACTTTGTCAAAGCCGATTGCAGGGTTGTTGATGGGAAGAGCCAGTTGTCCTCAAACTTTTTACGATCCCCGGTGCGAGTGGACGACGGAACGTTGGGTCAAGGGGCCGGCATCGGCATTCGGCCGGAACACATTCGGCTCTCCGAATCGGCGTCGGGTAATGCCGTGGAAGCCAAAGTCAAACGAAAATACATTACGGTGGGGGGACAATATCTCTACATCCTGGAAATCGGCGCCGTGGAGGTCAAAGCCAAAGTAACCGACCCTTCTCCTGAACTTCTCGAGGCGGCGTCGGTGTGGGTCGATTTTTCAGTGGATCGAATGGTGATTTTTGACGGGAAACAGCAGCGGGTCCATGCAGCCGTTAAGCTCTTAGAGGAGAAATAAAAAAAGTGGGTTTTTCGCGGATTGGGGTGGAAAAAAGGCATTTTTCGCAACCTAGACGTCAGGTGTCAGGTGTCAGGTGTCAGGTGTCAGTATTTAGGGCCTACTACCCCCATGTTGTAATTCAATGCAGAATAACCAGGTGATATTTTCGTTAGTGGAACCGATATTATTCTGGTTTTTCCCTGACACCTGACACCTGACACCTGACACCTGTGCAAAACCTATTTTAGACAAAGATCGAGGATCACGCAAATACGCGTTGAGGCAAAAAATTGCAGTAAACCGGTCACCCTGTACGGCCAAAAGAAAGGAGACTGAACATGAAAGAAGCCCCGGAAAAAGCAAAAATGATTTTGTACGCATATACCGTGCCCAACTATGAAAAAACAGCGGCCTTTTACAAAGAGGCTCTGGGCGTCGACTTCCCCGAAGAAACATTTTCCGTGAACAGGTTGGATATCGCCACGGGGAACCTCAGTGAAGGGGACGCGATGGTTGAACTGCTCCAGTTGGACAAATGGCGAGGCAAGGAGAGCGGTTATGCCTCCGGGCATATCGGTTTTCAGGTACAGAATATCGAGGCCATGTGCGCCCATCTCAGAGACTTGGGCTATGAGCCCTCTGAGGTCATGTTTCCTTTTGAAGGGAATGACAAGGTAAAGATCTGCTACTTCAGAGGACCAAACGATGAAAAGCTGGAATTGGTTCAGATGGACGAATAGCTAAGGCGGCGAAGCCGCAACCAAAATGTCTCGCACAAAGACGCAGCAGGGATACCGGCGAAGGCGCAAAGATTTTCTTGTTTTTTGTGACAGAAAACTAAGTGATAAGGTACTAATAGCTAAGCGCTGATTGCAGCTTTTAGCTGGTAACCGCTTTTTTTTGGTATCACGCTAATTTCATTAAGAAAAGAAAGGAGAACAATTCCATGACTATGAAAAAATTTATCAATGATCCTGCCGATCTGACCTCGGAACTGTTAGACGGGTATGTAAAAGCCTACCCCAAAAAGGTGGCCCTGGAATCAGGAAAAATGGTCGTAAGGGCCAACAAGAAAGACGATGGAAAGGTCGCCCTGGTCACCCTCGGAGGGGCGGGCCATGAACCGGCCTTGAGCGGATTTGTGGGTGAAGGGATGCTGGATATCAGCGTGGTAGGGGATATCTTTGCAGCCCCGGGACCCCCGAAAGTACTTGAAGCCCTCGAAAAAGCCAACCGCGATGCCGGTGTCCTGTTTATAGTTCTGAACCATGCAGGCGATGTCCTGAGCGCCAACGCCGCCCTGGATATGGCCGATGACTTCAAAGGCAAAATGATTTTGACCCATGAAGACATCGCGCCTGGAATTGATGCCCCCATTGAAGACAAACGGGGCCTGGGAGGATGCGTACTCGTTTACAAAGTGGCCGGCGGCGCCGCTGAAGCCGGCTGCAGCCTGGACGAAGTCTATGGCGTTGCCGAGAATATGAATAATAATATGGCCACGCTGGCCGTAGCGTTAAAGACGGCTACCCATCCCTCCACCGGGGAAGCTATTTTTGATCTTGCCGATGACGAGATGGAAATCGGCATGGGACAGCACGGGGAAGCCGGTACCGGCGAGTCCAAAATGATGACTGCCAATGAGACGGCCGAAGCCATGGCCCCCCAGCTCATAAAGGCGGTAAATGCAAAAAAAGGCGACAAGGTTCTGGTGATGTTGAACGGCGCCGGCGCAACCACCTTGATGGAGCTTTTCATCGTCTTTCGACATACAAAAAAAATCCTGGAAGACCAGGGCATTGAAGTTGCGCGCTCCATTGTGGGTGAATACCTGACCGTGCAGGAAATGGCCGGTTTTCAGATGATCTTTGCTAAAATGGACGATGAATTGCTGAAGTGGTGGGATGCCCCTTGTGACACCCCATACATGACAGTACGCTAGTTTCCATCCATAAATGGCCCTTTTC
>CAYOWC010000227.1:0-8226 GCA_964407525.1 uncultured Desulfobacteraceae bacterium
CCACCAGATTGTCATAGTGCAACTGCACATTCCAACGGCGATGGGCCTCGTACTGAGCTTTTAGCGCAGCCAATAGTGTATCTGACACGGACCAGCGGATACCGACGTCGGAACGGATCTTTCGGCCAAGGGCAGCGATAGGGTCTGGGGCCCTTCTGGCCTTGTAATACCAACGCTCGATAGTCGATGACCCGATTTGCATTTGCTGATTGGCGTTAATGGGGTGTTGATAGGTTTTTTGCGCCAGTTCATCAATAGCGCTTTGCAGTTGTCCTTTTTGTGGCGGACAGGACAAAAGTCGACCGATCACCGAAAATCGGAAGTGTGCCCATCGCTGCCACATGGGCATTTGAGACGCGCTCATGGGATCTCTCCTTTCGGTTCGCTTCCACTGACCTCCCCTATGGAGATAAACAGGGTCGAACCCGAACTCGGATCCTTGTAGCGCATTGGGACAAGTTTGACATCGGCCCATCTTTTGCGTGAACCATTATTCGATAGCGGCGACCTCGGTATTCATGGCCATCATGGACCTAAAGCAAGTATTTGTAAGCAGTTCGCCAGCCCTGCCTCGTCTCCACCATCGACCGGGCAAAAACGTGACAGTAGCGCTCCCGGCAACTGATCAGGATTGATCGGGGGAAACAAACGTCCGGACAAGCGTCGGTAACGCTCACTCTGAACAAAAAGTTCTCGAAAGTAGTGTTGCCAGCGTTTTACGGTTGAGCGCCACACATGGCAAAATGCCTTAAGATGCTCCATAGTAACCGCAGGTTTTTGCCCCTGGCGAAGGGCACTGACCAATAGAAGCACAGGCGCCCAGTAAACCCGGCGATCCCAGAAACGAACCGAAGGTGGCAGCACACGGCGACGACAACCGGGACGACCGCAGCATAGACTGAATCGAACCTCAAATGCCTCTTGAAGATCATGGGGTCCGCCCCGAGGCTTTCGCTGGTAATGGGCGTCATGCAGTGGACTCCCGCAAAAGGGCATCGCTTTGCTCGTGTACGTTCGGCAAGATCTTGGTCTATCTTGTAAAGAAGGGAAAATAACGATTTGCGGTTAAGGACTTTAAGTGGTACCATAGCTTCCGCCATTTATGGTTTGTTGGCAGGAGCCCCCTGCTACGAACTGGTCAAAGAACGCGAGGGGGCTCCATCATCTCTCCCTCCCTATTCTCGTCTATTTTTCTCATTTTTCCATTATTTTTTGTGGCCGCGCTCAGTCTGGCGATCCGCATGAGCGTCGCTCCGGCTGACCATCCATTGTTCTACCCATTGGGGATTCTCCCCATCTTCAAGCTGGGCTTCCAATTGCTTATTCACGGCAAAGCCTTTGCCCACAATGCGGACGGGTCCATCTCCAGTTTTCGGCTCCAGTGCGATTTCCTGGAGTGTAACCGGCGGTTTCAATACCAGTTCCTTGAGATGTTTGGGTGTATCGCCTGTCATGGGCAGCGGGAAAAGATAGTATCCCTTTTCATGATTGATTGCCGCTCTGGTCTCAAGTGAGGCCGCTCTGCAGTCTGCGACAAACAAAAAATTGGCATTCCCGATTGTCTTTACCATACGCCGCCAGGCAGGCAAATAGCAGGGATCGTCGGCCCGGTTGCCGGGAATTGTTTCGCTCAGGATGGGAATGCCGGCGGGATCTAATACACCCATGCCTTGTTTGTACTGCAAGAGATCCGGTCGAAAGTTTTTGCTGTGACCGAACTGCAATAGGCCGTTTTTCGAACTGTCTGGTTGATGGCACACGTTGAAAATGGTCGTATCATATCGTGCTATGTCCGTCGGCAATCGGAATCCGCTGATTATGCCCCGACCATTTTGGAGTTGAAATTCGTCAATTTTTTCATCATTTTGCCCCAAATCACCCACCAATATGCACAGCCTGTCGTCTGTTCAATTTTCAGGTACATGCCCGCCCTGTTTCCTTTTGCCGTATAGAGGAGAATATCCATGTCTCAATCTTTTTCTGCAACAACGGAGTGGATAATAATTTCACAATCACATTCCTTATTATCCAAAATGTATGCCAAAGAATTGTGCAAACATAAAATCCTTTAATTTTAGCTTGTTATGGAAATGGAAGGAAGATCAAGTTGGAAAAGGAGGGTTAAATCACCGAAAAGAGTCCGGGAAAATCGGACGGATTAGACAGTTCCGGATGCCCGATTCGAACGTCTTTGGTGAAGAAGTGGATGACCAGAATAAAATACCTACTGAGAAGTAAAAATTGCCTACAATGACCAGGACGTATCAATGAAACTGGCGGAAGATGAGATTTATATGAAGGATGTCTACCTAATTTAAGTCAACCTAAACAACGTTATCATTAACAAAAATAAGTAATTGCTTGACTGAAATAAATTGCGCACGTTTCTTGCATCAGATACTGTTACATCGTCGAGGAGAATACACAATAACAGCAAGGAAGGTCGGCAATGGGCTTTGAATCTATTGATGTAAGAATCTGTTTTTGTAACATATATTTATCATTTTATTAAACGTTCGGGCCAACTTTAACATACATGAATAAACCATGAAGGAGGATAACAATGATATCAGCAATCATGTCACCGAATTTCAGATCAGACCTGGGGGTTTCACCGTCCAATCCTGCGGATTCCGCACCTAATACATTTGCAGCACTTTTGGATCAAGTATCAAAGGATACCGGTGTGTCACAGAAAGAAAAGGATACCGGTGTGTCACAAGAAGAAGCGGGCGCTACAATCGATGACTTAATTGCATGGATGATGAGCCCTCCACCTAGTCCAATAGTGGAATCACAGCCAGCCGCACCGGGGGTGTTTGGACCGGATGAGACGGCTTAAGAAAGGATTAACTGGTGGGTGCTACTTTCAGTCGCACCCACCTTCATTTCCTGAAACAAGGTTTGAGGCTTGTCTATCTGTGATCACCAAGTTGAATTCAATTTGAATGATTCAGCACCAAACGAGATTTGTCAGAACCAAATGCGTCTGTTACATTTTCTTCAAAAGCTCATAGAACCTGGATCGGCCCAGGCCGGAAATACTGCGTGCTTCCTCCATATTTCCTTTGGCGTGGGCTATTAGATCCCTGAAATAGGTTTGTTCAAACTCGCTAATAGCAATTTTTCGAACCTCGGAGAATTTGGGAAACTCTCCAGGAGAGGAAGATTCGGCCCCTTTGGGTTTCGACAAGGTTGGTCGCTTGCCGATCGAGTCTCTTGCTGCCTGGATCCGGATAGATTTGGGCAAATGCGTAGGAAAAAGGGTGGGCTCAGAGCCTGCGGAAAGAAGGGCCGTTTCCAGACAATTGACCAACTCTCTTACGTTGCCGGGCCATCCGTAGGCGGAACACACCTGTCTTACCTCATCATCAATAATCAAAATATTTGCTTTTTTGTTTTTCATCGAACCCTTCACGGATTTTTTGCAAAAATCTTCATTCGTACAGACCTCGTTAAGTAACTGGGTCGAAAAGTGGTTAAGTCGTTATTATTATTCGAAGTTGTACCTTTCAACCCAAAATTGGATATCTGATGGAACTGAATGGGCACGGTTGATTTCACGTGTTAATTCTCCAACTCAACGACTCGACCACTTAACTATTTGACGAGCTCTGTTTGTAGGAGTTTACGATCCTATTTCCCATCCAAAATCCTTCTCAATGTTTGCGAAAGTTCTTTCATCTTAACACGTTTCAATCAGCTGCCTTTCCTTAGATTATTGTTCTCCCTTTAGCAAATTCGTAATATATGATGGCAGTAAGTCAAGAACCTCTGCCGGTGCTTTAAAGGGTTTTCGTTTGTCAATTTGCATTTGGGGGGTTTCAACGATATTTATGTTTCCAAGATCGATGGGATCCGGTTTGTTTGGCAGGGGTTGACCTTTCGTATCGGTAAACGGGAGAATAACCGGACCATTACTTAGCAGTACATACCCCATCTGACCATTTCGCAAAGAGAGGATGCTTCCAGGAGGATAAATGCCGATAATTTTCACGAAAGAATGGAGAATAACTTGGAGAAAGGGATCTTTATTTGCGTAGACACGAAAGATATTTGTTACAACATTGATGGGATTAAAGGCATCTTTGTAGCACCTTTTGCTGGTCATGGCGTCATAAATATCGGCCAGCTTTGCAATCTTGACATATGGGGGGATTTCAATGGGAAGTTTGTCCTCAGGGTAACATCGCTGTTCGTTATCAAATAAAGCACTGTGATGATAGACTAAGATATTCTTAACAGTTGCATTATTTATTCCATTTTTATCGAGGATATCAATACTTTTTTCGTAAGAATGGGTCTTTACAATCCTAAATTCTTCTTCGGTAAGACGGCCTTTCTTATTTAATATTTTCTCCGGAATCATTACCTTCCCAACATCATGCAGAAAATACCCCATTGACATGTCCTTCAATTCCGCAGGCTGAAAATTAGTATAGCATTTTATCCGATCATCGCCTCCGTTTCCACTTTTGTCCAAAGATTGTGATGCAAGATAATTATTGATAATTTCACTAAAATGGTCATTGAAGTGGTTCAATATCGCCGTTCCAATAGTACAAACATTCACTGAATGGCTGTAGAGATAGTCATCATAGGAGAATATTTCCTTAGTAAGACACGAAAAAGCCGTATTATTTCGGTTCAGAAAATTAAAAATGTCAGAAACAACATCCTCCACCCGTTGAACATCGAACTGACCTCCTGATTCCCTTATTTCAGATATCACCTTCTTAATATCATTCTTCGCTTTTTCATATTTTTGTTCCGCTTCCTTCTTAACTCTGCTTATTTGCCTGATTCTATTTTCGACATCAGCTAAATCCGACATATCTTTAAAAACCGTTTTTTTCTCGTTAGTTTCCAAAGGCAGTGCCTGGCCTTTCTTGTTCCACACTCCTCCTTCTGATGCTGAATCTATATTCAAATCTAATACTCCACTTTGTTTGATAACAAGCAAAGTGCTTACCTTATTAACCCGAACATTTTTTTCCAGAAGCAGCGTACCTTCTCTATTATATATATCGATACCGGTCTTAACGCTTCCTCCTCTGGAAACGATATCCAGTAATCTATCTATTTCCATGGGTGATACCTTTTTTATAAAGCCTCAATCGGTTTAAAATTAGTGACATCTTCAGGAAATATGACACATCCGAAACACCAACAAATATGCAAAAGATAGAATAATGCAAAATATGCGCCATAAATATCGCAGACAACGAAAACCAGATGTAATGCCAAAAACAAGCATAAATTCAAGATGTTGTTCATACAGCTTTTTCATATGCATGAACCAGGTTGTACCGAAAGGTACATCCGCTGAAAGGAACTGCGTCAGGTTTTTGTGTTTTTTCAAGAAATTTGACGCCGTCTAAGTCGAAGGGATGAGAAAAGCTTGTTTTTTGAGGATGAATACCGGGATGCTTCTTGCGCGTACGAGCCCGGATATCAGGTCTTCATATTGTGAATAACTATCGGATTTTACTTCTTATCCAAGATCTTTCTCAATCTTTGCGATAGTTCTTTCATCTTGAAAGGCTTCTGAATAAAACCCCGGCAACCCCGGTCCAAAATCTCGGTCGCCCGACCATCGATACTATACCCGCTGGACAGAAGGACCTTCACTTCGGGGTTTATTTCTTTAATCTTTTCATAGGTTTCACCACCACTCATATCAGGCATGATCATGTCCAGAATCACCATATCAATCCGCCCTTTGTTCTTCTCATATATCTCGATAGCCTCTTTTCCACTTCGGGCTATCAAGGTTTTGTAACCTAACAGCTCTAACAGGTCTTCGGCAATTTCAGTTATCATATCTTCATCATCCACGAAAAGGACAGTCTCGAATCCTTTTAACGTGTCGCCAACCGGTTTCTTTACTTCAATAATCTCCTTTTCAGAAGCAGGCAGATAGACATTGAAAGTGCTGCCATGGTCCTTTTCACTGTAAACATTGATAAATCCATCGTGATTCTTAATGATTCCATATGCCGAGGCCAATCCCAGACCGGTGCCTCTACCCATCTCTTTGGTGGTAAAGAAGGGATCAAATATCTTCTCCTGGGTTGCTTTATCCATTCCAACTCCTGTGTCAGTAACGGATATTTGTATATATCTCCCTGGTTCAATCCAATAAGGCTTTGTATAATTCTCATCAAGCCTTACATTCTCAGCCCTAATATAGAGAGTACCACCGTTAGGCATCGCTTGCCAGGCATTGACGTAAAGGTTCAATAGGACTTGCTGAATCTGCCCACGGTCGACCTCCGCAGACCAGAGAGCAACCTCGAGTTCTTCACGTATGCTGATCTCTTTTTTGGTCCGGCCAAACATCCGGTTTTCTTTCTTGATGAGTTCATTCAAATCAGTCGGTTTAACTTCATATTTTCCGCCTCTGGCAAAACCTAAGAGCTGCCTGGTGAGGCCGGAGGCACTTTCCACACAATTCTCTATTCCCGTCAGGTGCGGATAATCAGGATGGGAAGAATCTTTATTCATTAGAGCTATAGACGTGCGGCTCTGAATGGCCATGAGCAAATTGTTGAAATCATGGGCGATGCCGCCGGCCAGAGTGCCAATAGCCTCCATTTTCTGTGCGCGCCGGAGCTGCATTTCCAAATTTTTTCGCTCTTTTTCCGTCTTTTTTTGTAAGGTAATATCTCGAGTTATTCCTTCCACACCATTAATGTTGCCGTTCTGGTCCTTGAAGAAATGTGCATTTGTGGAAACCCACCAAATAGATCCATCTTTACGTTTCAGTTGCGCCTCAAAATTTTCAACATTGCCATCTTCTTGAAGTTTCGCCAAAAAAACAGCACGTTCTTCAGGGATGGCATAAAGGTCTTCAGCCATCTTCATTCCTATGGCTTCCTCTACTGTAAAACCGGATAGATGGTAGATCGACGGAGATGCAAAAGTGACCTTTCCTTCCATATCCGTACGGTAAATAAGGTCAGTCGTGTTGTTCACAAGATCCCTGTATTTCTCCTCACTTTCCCTAAGCGCCTCCTCAGTATGCTTGCGCACCATGATCTCTTTCCGTAACGTCCTCGTCTTTTCTGTGAGTTCCAGATTATCGAGTCCTGTTTTCGCGATCGTAACAGCCAGTCTTTTTAGAAATGAAAGTGTATTTTCGAACTGTTCTTCGCTTACAATCGGAACCTTGCCCAAGGCTTCCGAATAGGCATCTAAATCATACCCATAGGCTTCAGCCTGTTTTTCAAATCGTTCCATGTCAGGCTTTTCAAAAAAGACCTGGCCGGTAAATAGACTCGCCAAATGCTTTCCCTTGATGACGATCGGAGTAGCTCCATCTACCAGACCATTGCCACATTTTTTTATGCTTAATTTTTTCAACCCTTTCAATTGCTCTGTTAAATATAGATTACTCTTTTTGCAATATTTCAGAGATTCAGGAAATGCCCTATGAAATTTTGCACAAATTTCCCTCCGACCTGTGTGAATAAATATCTCCTGTGAGGGATACGCAACTAATGCCGCAGGAAACCCCGTGGCCCGCGAAAAGTCTTTAAGAGTTTTATGTAAACTTTCCATGTCTATCAGGTCTTTGATAGAATACTTGTCATCAACTAAATGGGGATTTTCCAATGCCGTATGGGAGAGGTTTCGTTCTTCTGCCTTCAGGGGCAATGTCTCATCCATTTGCCTCAACTCGACGGCTTGTTTCTCTGACTTCTTGACCTTTTGCTGCAAGTCATAGGTTGGGATCTCGGCCATTAGAAAACCCTCCAGTTGCACTTAAAATGAAAAAACCTCTACTCCGTTTCATCTCAAAAACAGTGTACGAGCGCCGCCTCTGACCGGGAAAAATGGTCAGTTTGATCGAGAAAGAAACTTCGAGAACAAGGTTTCCCCGCTTACGCTTTGCTTCAGACGGGATCTGCGACAGTCGTCGGGTGTCAGTGTTTGGGGCATCCAGTTTCCCCGATAAAGCCGGGATCTTAGACAAGTTTCTAATTTCCAGTTTTGAAAAGATTCATATGAGCTTTTGCAATCACCATAAATCCCCCCAATCCTTGGTTGGATTGTGCTTTGAATAGGAATCGGGTCCTATTTGTCATCCAAAATCATTCTTAATTTTTGCGACAGTTCTTTCATCTTGAAGGGCTTCTAGATAAAACCGTTGGGGCTTGGTCCTAACATCAATACCCGTGAATGAATTCCATTCATCTTTGTTTGTCAGGCATTTGCGCGTTA
>CAYOWC010000228.1:0-8192 GCA_964407525.1 uncultured Desulfobacteraceae bacterium
GTTTTCCCCCATCCGTTGTGACCGCAATAAAGGCAAACTGGGAAGCACAGCCGGGTACCATTTTTAAACGGGCGGTATCCACCCCCTCTTTTTCGAGGGTTTCGGAAATTTTGCGGCCGAACCAGTTCCTGTAAATATGCGTCTTCCTGACATATGATGGATTTAAATCTGTTTTGCCTCCGGCTCAGAGAGCATGAACCTACGCCTCGGAGAGAAAAAGCATTTCAAAGATGCTTGATTTTTTTCAGAATGTAGGAAGAAAAATAGTCTCCATATCTCTTTTGGAGATCGGGGCTTTTCCAGTCTTCTCCGGTGATTTCACCTCTACAGAGGGTTGACCCGCACACGCAATCTAAAGAATAGTCGTCGCTTCGCTCCATAGCGTAGTCATGACAGAGTTCCTCTCCCGGTTCTATGGCGCGCATGCCAACATAGGTTATTTGACCGTCGAACCCAACATTAGGATTGCAGGAATGGTTTATAAATACCGACATTCTGTCCAATTCTTCCTTGGAGGTAGGACTCAAATAGAAGTGGTCGTGAATCTGAAGAGCGTAGTCTCCAACTGTAGATGTAATCTGAGCCAATTGTTCGGCAGTCACAATATGACCTGCCTTGACGGCCACCACCTCGCCCTTCTCGATCTTCTCTGTGGCAAAAACCCCTCGACCCTGCAAATCACTGGGCCGGACCTCGATTTTTGGAGACCGGTAGCACCAGATTTCAGACATTTTATGACTTGAAGATCCATCTTTTTTAATCTTTGCCATTTGGCACTACCTCTATTTGAAAAATCACGATAACGCTTACATCACCGGCATTCGGTTAGCCTCCAGTGAATGTATATGTTGGGATTTTGGCAATTTAAATAGATCATCTCAACGTCCCTGTTTTTTAGGGGCCTTTCCCTTCACAATGTACTCGGCCTCGTTTTCAGGACCCTTGTAGTCATCGCTTATCTGGATTTGTCCGGAGATATAAACCTGTCCCTGGTTGGGAAAATGCGTGTGAATAAAAACCCATTTCCGGTCGATGCCCACGTTCTTTTCTATGGATAAGGCCAGGTTCGTCATCACGCTTTGAATGGTCTTGTTGTCGAAAAAGCCCGCCGGGTAGAGATCCACCAGGATGGGGCGGCCAACCTGCTTTTTCCCATTCCAGTTTATGCCAGCCAGCGTCACCCAGTAGTAGGTGATGAACTCCTGCTTGATGCCCGTGCCCTGGGACACGTCCTTGCTGATAGCCGCCAGCACATCGTCGATATTTTTGTCGATGGGCAGGGAGCAGATCTTGATCATGGGATCCCCCGCCTTCAGCCCATCGTCAATCCCTTTCACACCCTCATCCGACAGTGCAATGCCTGACATGTAGAAAACCATCAACACAATCCCAAATACGCGCTTGCAGTTGCGACTCTTTGTCTTCATCGAGCATTCCTCCTTGGTTTACTGACAAGAGTTGTCATGCGGTGTGGCTTGTCTGTCATTATTTCTGAATCGAACGCCATTCATCAGCGGCGGCGTTACCTGAACTTGCCGCGTCTAACGCCGCATGCGATCTCGCCATTCGCTGAATTATATCGTTATGCATTTATCTCCACCCAGCAGAAAAGATTAATCTTTTCGCAGTGTGGGGTCTGCCGTTGACTCTTACAGTTTCCCGAAATTGGAACTAAGAGTCAAAGGCAGACTTGCCCCTTCTGGCCCCTTCTCCACTGATAAATCGACCTCAATCTATAATCAACGAACGCATCTTATTTCGCGGGAAAGTAGTTGCAAAAAGAAACCATTAGTGTTAAATTGAAACCAAACATTTACAGGAGATAGCACATGGCGACTGCAGTAAAAATATCAGATAATCTATTCAACAAAGCAAGGATTCAATCAAAGGTATTTAAAAGATCCATCGCCGGACAAATTGAATATTGGGCAAAAATAGGTCAAATGATTGAGGAAAATCCAGACATCCCGCTTCCCTTTCTTCAAGACATTCTTGTGGGGAGAGAACAAATAAAAGCTGGTCAGGGCACTCCGTACGTATTTGGAGAGGGTGAATGACCGAAATTGCGGAAATAATTCAATCTCCTATTTTTGGAAAACAAAAAAAGAAACTTCATAAACCGCAGATTAAAGACCTGGATGAGGCTGTCAAATTCATTTTCAATGATCCCGCAGTCGGCGACATGAAAACAGGAGATTTGAAAAGTGTTCAGGTCTATAAATGCAAATTGAAAAATCAACAGATTTTGCTGGCTTACGAAGTGATCGATGCAACGCTATTTTTATATACGTTTGGTACCCATGAAAATTTCTACCGGGACTTGAAAAAATACCTGCAATAATGATCCACCTATTGAAGATGGCGGTTCGGCAATCATTCTTCTTCAGGAAAGGCGCTATAGTAATCATCAGAGAGCATGTTCTGTTACACCGAGAGGGTCACCAACAGCCTTCGAGTAACTGCTGATGGCTTTCTTTGCTTTTGCGATCTGAATTGGTTTATTGCTGTAGATGTCCGGATGCATGCACTCATCAATGGTTTTTTTGTATGAACCGATCGGATCATCGCCAACCCCGAACCGAGCATTGAAAAACGTCTGGTTTTCTTTCGAGAATCGACACAGATCTGCAACCAACTTGAGCAGTTGTTTCTGATCTAAGTCGACCACGGCCGACTTCACGTCTGACCAGGTTGGCTTACTGGATTTTCTCTTCGACTTCAAATCAATATCTTTTCTTTGTCACCGAAACGCCGAACTCACTTGCCACCAACACTGCGGAGCACTGAACCTTGAAGAACCACCTACCTTGATGCGGGGCAGGGCATTGCAGAATTCACGAACTGTTGGCGGTCAGTCAGGCACAAGAAGTGATTGGTTATGCGAAAATGTCCATTGTCAAGGGCTGGCCCCTCTTACTCTCTTTCTTGACTTGACTGCGTTTTCGTTTAGGCGGCGGAGAAAGCCTGGGCCGTCTCCGCCGCCGCTTGGGCTATTCTAAACCTACTGTTTCACTTCTGTGGCTTTTTCTCTCCATTCACTCATCGCGCTGTCATAAAAAAGTATCGGTTTGTATGTGAAGTCCACGAACATCTGAACCTGATCGTCCAGATGCTTGCTTTTTTCCCCGGAGGCTGCAATGAATCCGCTGGCTCCCGGGGCGGTAATGTTTACCCCCTGAATCGACCCCGGTTCCAGGTTAACCATATGGTTCTCCGTTCCCCTGTCCACTTTGGGAAAAGACGGCAGTTGACCGGTCGAACTGGTAATGGGCTGATGGAGAAAATATCCCAGCACCGTGACCGGGTGAAAGGCATCCATGGCCGTTTTCAGGCGATACCCATCCATTTTTCGGCCCTTCTGCTCTTCGGCCAGACCGACAAGGGCATCCAGAAAGGTATTTTCCAGGATCTCCCGCTTTTTGCCGTTGAAAAAATCCGTCTTGGTTTTCCCCTGAAGCGCCTTGAGAAAAAGGGTATAACCGTGGTACCGGTTGGAGAGAATCTGAACCGCGGTCTGTCCGAAAACATTTTTATAGCCTGCGAATTCATCCTCGAAGGTGGCTGGTATGATCTTTGACCACCAGCTGTTGTAGATGGCTGCTCCGGGCTGGTCGCAGAACCCGTCGCTGTCGGCATCCGTCAGGAGATTGTCCCATTGGGAGAGCAGTTCGAGAGCCTGAACCGTATCAGGCTTTGTCGGGTTGCCCTGCCGCACGATACCCACCATCAGGTCTTTGATGTTGAGTGCCCGTTTGTCGTAAAAGGCAATATTCTTGATCATGGCCTTCAGGTCGTCGGGACTTACCTTCTTTTTGGCTTTGGCCAGCCGCCAGAGACAGGTGACGCGATCATCACGCCCCCATCCACCCCACACATCCGAAGTGGCCAGATCCCCATGGCTCCAGCCGGGTGCGGGTTGGTTATTCCAATTGATGAGAAAGCCGTTTTCAGGATTAGCAGCATGGGGATTTTCCGTCTTGGGCAGAAATCCCTGCCATTCATATTCACCGGTGCCCGGAGCGGGCAGTCGAATATCATAGCCCGCAGGTCGAATAGGGTGAAGTCCCAAGTGGTAGTAGGCGATATCTCCGTCCGTATTAGCAAAAAGATAGTTGATGGACATATCGCTTTCCTGGGCCGCTTCATAGAATTGTGGAATCGTCTCGGCATTCATCATATTGAAATAAGAGCTCAGCCCCTGCAAAAACCGTTCTTTACAGCTGAGACGTTTGCTGAAGGCGACGTTGTGGGCGACATCCACAAAAAAAATGGGTCCGTGGACGGTATAAAGATCTTCCTTTATGATGGGTTTCGGTGTTCCCTTTACGTAAAAGGCATTGGACCTCACCTCCATATCACGCCATGCCCCCTGATACCAATATTGCCGGGGGTTGTCCGGATTCAGCTTTTCCGCGTAGATATCTTCGATGTTGTCTATTCCCGCGGTGGATGTAAAAGCGGCACGACGGTTGTGACCAAACATGACAACGGGATAACCTGCCAGGGTGGAACCCACAACGTCGATTCCGGCGCCGTGAAGCCCTACCTCATAAAGGGCGGAAGGAAGTTCAAACCCGAACTGGGGTCCGCCCATAATTTGGGACCGTTTGGTGGACGATTTGGATGGCGCAACCGTCACAGCGTAGCTGGCGGGATGACCGTAACCTGTCCATTCCATAAAGAATCGGCGTTCGGATTGCTCCTGGGCCAACACGGTTTCGGCCTGAAGGGCGACATCAAGGGCAGCCTTCATCAGGGGGCTTTCCAACCCGGCCTTGGACTTTACCATTCTCCCTCTGGGCAGGGTGAATCTTCGGTCAATGGTTGTGGGAGCTTCCGGATCATAACCCCAGCACCAATCATCAAAGATAACCTGTCCCTTCTCGGGCCCATGCTTCTCAATAACAAACTGGAGCACGGAAGCGTTGGCCAACTCGGCGGACACATCCATAAAAAAGCCCATGACCGATAGGAAGTCGGCTGCCACGTCTTCCGCAGACCAGGGAGCAGGCGTAAAATTCAGGTCGTGAAATTCCTTTGGAAGTTTATTGGCAGGATCAGAAATGGCTTCGGTGATATAGGCGTTGATTCCTGCCGCGTAGGAACGCATGACCGTCTGCACTTCGGGGCTAAGTCGTTCGATCTGACTCTTGATCTGTGCCAGGGTCAGGTTGTCTCTTCGGTTGCCCTGGTCAAAAGGGAGTAGCTTTTCACCCAGGACTTCTGAGAGACTACCCCAGAAAGTCCGGCGAAACATTTCAATCTGGAAAAGCCGGTCTTGTGCCGTAGCATACCCGTAACCGAAAAAGAGGCCCTCAAGACTGTCCGAATAGACATGTGGCACACCGAAATTATCCCGTACAATGTCTGCTTTGGGCGTTTCAGCAAGCGTTGGAACGGCTGTAAAGGCTACAAACACCGCCATAGCAAAAGAAAGACCGATAACGATTCCGCATTTTCTGAGCATTCTGCTACCTCCTGTGAAGTGAATAATGACGTAAAACCCGAGGAATGTGAATAACACCCCCTCTTTCAGGGGGGAAATCCTTATTCATTTATCAGTTACGCTGCCATTGTCTATTGAGCGGCACTTGAGGGCTATGCAGCCAATCTGCGTTCGGCTATTCGTTGACATATCCATTATCATTTCTTGGGAAAGACGGGAAAGGCGGGCTCTTGACATAGGGCAAATTGATGACTGCATACGCTCGTTAGGAGATTACACTCTCGTTGATAACTATATCATATTGCGGGTTAACCGCATGGAATAACTCATTAAGCTTTTCAAAACTTGGTACAGATCTACCTTGCTCGTACCTGGCATATGTGTTGCGAGATTTAGCCCCTAATCGATCAGCGACCTGAGCGAGTGACAGACCACTCATTTCCCGTTTTCTCTGTAAAAGTAAACTTACCATATGCTTGGGCTCTGAGGAACCAATCTCAAAACTGTCTTTTTTACCTTTAAAAACCGCTACTTCGAAACTTGTTTTATTGGCCATTGATTCAAGCATATCAGCAACCATGACATATGCTTTTTTCTTTGTTCGTCCTTGAGTCATCAAATCAAGAATTGGAATTTCCGCTAACCAGAATTTACCATCTTTATATATCCTTCCTGAGAATCTCATGATTCGTCTCCTCTTTTTGCTTTTCTTAATATTGAACGAGCAAGTTTTTCGTTGATGTCGCTGTGTCTTGGTATCGGCTCTTGTCTTTCACCGTCAGTCCAGATATCGTGGTTTCCACCATATCTAAAAAACCACCAACCGGATTGTTTCAGCTCATTCTCTAGTTTTTTTTCTTTTTATGAGATTACTGTACACATAATCGTGGACAACTTCAACGTGAATTTATCATCCATCTTTAACGCCTGAGCTGTGGGGCCGCCGAGCAAAACGAGGGTATTGGCGCGGATCAGCAGCGGTCCCTACCAGTGATTTGTTGGCCAGCTCCGTTATTGCCTTTGCTCATTATCAAAATTCTAATACTGACTCATTATCTTTGTCGAATTCAATATCTTTGAATGGGGGTCAAATATTCATCGTTGTCCATCCCACTGCAAAGATGTGGTGCAACGCTCCAGATGCGTCTATCCTTGATTGTCTAGGCATGACTTTTCCAAATCATAAATCAAGCGAAAAAGAAACGCATAAATGCATGGGCGTCCCCATGCTTCTGGTGAATGCGATGGTTAACCAATTATTTTTTTCTTTCTGCGGCCTTTTTATAGACTGTATTCTTGTCTCTTTTTCCGACAGCGATAACTAAAACATACAACTCGTTATCGACAACTTCATAAACTAGCCGATAGCCGCTAGCTCTCAACTTAATTTTGTAGTGGTTTTCAAATCCAGAGAGTTGACTGCTTACTATAAAAGGCTGTTGAAGACGTTCTTTTAATTTCTTTTTGAATTGAGCTTGAATTGAGTTGTCGAGCTTCTTCCATTCCTTCAGCGCTGTAGGAAGAAATTTTAGCTTATAGATCATCGACATTCACTTCCACGGCTGAAATTTTCTCATGTTGACGTTCATTGACTATCACACCTAATTGATAATCTTCAATTTTGTCCATTAATGTCTCGTAAGTTTCAGCCGGGATCAAATATGCTGTTGGTTTGTTATGGTTGAGAATGGCGATTGGCTCTCCATCTGCTTGCTCGATGAGAGCAGAAGGGTTTTTCTTTAATTCTGATATACTTGCTGAACAACCTGCTAATACTGATTCCATTATTGCACCTCTCTAGATTATTATGACCTAATTTATAGCTACATTATAGGTCTTATTTCAGGGCTTAGCAAGTTATTATTTTTTCTGGTTAACAGTCATCAGGGGCGCGCGGCTTTTTTCGATCCGCTGAAAGAGAAGGGCTGGGTCGGCGGGGTTTCACGCAACATAATCGGACTCGCAACATAACGTTCCCTACTCCTCATGATGAAACGTAAAGAGGCCAAGGCCAGTGCAATTTTTTCACAACGCCATGCCGAAGCCGTGGGGGCTGTCAGAGATAATGAAAAGAGCGCTTAAGGGTTCTCGGTTTCCAGCCTGTTTTGTAAAGAATATCGCTGAAAAAATTCCATAAGTTCTTGTTTGAGCAGGTTGGCCTTTTCAAGGGCGTTGCGGTATTCATCCTTTATGGACGTAATCTTTTCCATTTTCGTCAAAAGTTCTCCGCGAAACGCACCCCTCTTTTCCATGCCCCTTTCATATTCGTCCCTGAGTGAATTGAGACCCACTTTCAATCCAGTCAGATACGCCTCCTTAAAAGACCCGAGTCTTTCAAGAGCCTTTTCATATTCACCACGCAGGTTGCTGATGCTCTTTTCCCTAGCACAGAGGTATTGCTCCTTGAGTTCCATCAGCAGTTCCTTTACCGATATTATTTTGTTGACCCGGTAGGCATTGCTTCCCCCAAAGGCAAAGCCTTTATCCAGAATCCCCTTTCTGGCATTATCGAGGGCCAGGGTCAGGCAGTAGGGGGCGGTCTTTATGTCACAGCTCTTAAGACATTGCCATGAACACTTGCGGGACTGTTTTTTCCCTGACGCAACATCTTTCAGAAAACGATTTTCGATGGCCCGGCCGGGCATGCCCACGGGACTTTTGATGATTTTTATGTCATCCTTTTTGCACGCAATATAGGATTCCTTGAACTTGATATCCGCGTCACATTCATGGGTTGCCACGAATC
>CAYOWC010000229.1:0-8086 GCA_964407525.1 uncultured Desulfobacteraceae bacterium
CCAAGAAAACCTACGAGTCGATCGGCCGTCATGCATCTGCAAAAAGCATGGAGAAGAGAATCGAACGTCTTGCAGACGGCAACCGTGAAACGACATCAACTCCCAAGCCGGAGATAGGGAAAGATTCCAGGGACACCCCACCTAATTCCGGAAGTTATTCTTAGAAATAAGTAAGGGTCCCCTTTTCTCAATAGGGAAGCACCATTTCAGAAGCCAAGGTCTATGAGATTTTTGAAACACGAAAATTATAATCCAATGTGTGGCCGCGATTACACGCTGTCGGTTCCCCGCAACCCAAACGGATGAGTGACCATGGGACTTTTCTCGGTAGGTATTACCACGACATTGGCGTTGTTCTGTTTTCTTCTGTCTGCAGGAGGCGTCCTGGCAGAGTCCGATGTTCTGCACGGCGGCTGGGATTCTGAGTCTCCCTATCAGTATGAGAAAACCCTGCCTTCAGGCAGGACGGCCCTGACCGGTCTCGATATCGAGATCATGCGCGCCCTTTGCAAAAAGGCCGGCTTCCGCGTCACATTCGAAGAGATTCCGTGGACGGAAAATCTCAGAGAGGTTCGTGACGGGAGGCTCGATTTCGGGCTCGCGGTCACCCCGGAGGAGGGCCGCCGCCAATGGGCGTGGTTTACCGTCCCTTACCGAAAGGAGACTATCGTCGCTTTCAAACGAAAGGACGCGGCCCTGAACTGGGGTTCGGGGCGGCCTTTGGACAACCTTCGGCGCTTCCTTGAGGGAGGGGGAAGGGTGGCTGTGCCGCGTGGTTTCTTCTTCGGTTCGGCCGTGGAAGCCTTGATCACCACCAAAGCGTTTGAAGGGCGGATCCTGGGCGCAGGAGATTATGCTGAGGCGCTCGAAATGGTTCTCTCCGACCGAGCGGATTTATTTCTCTCCGACCACCTTTCCGGGCCATGCGCGGCATGGCAGGCAGGCGCCCTCGACCGCATCGAAGAAATGCCCGGCGTACTTTTCGAGACCGATCTCAGCATCATGCTATCGAAAAAAAGTTGCACAAGCGCCGATCTGACCGCATTGAATGAGTCCCTCGTGAACATGCTGGAGGACGGAGACATCGAGCGGATCGCACGGCAATACCTGGTGCCGCGCCTGCTGCTCATTACCCTACGGGCCCGTTGGTTCAAAATACTGGAAATCATCGGTACGGTGGCCTTTGCAATTTCAGGCGTGATCATTGCCCGCAGGGAGCGCTACGATGTGGTGGGGGCCGTAGTCCTTGCCTCACTCCCGGCCGTGGGTGGGGGGATCATGCGCGACCTCATCAGCGGACGCTCTCCCGTCGGCATTATCCAGACCTCTTACCTGTTCCTGATGGTTCTCGGAACGGTCTTTGTGGGGTTCCTTTTCTTCCTTGGGAGGGATCTTTGGGACAAGACAGGACGACCCCCGAAAAGTTCTTCCGGGGATGGCTCTTTCAGATGGGCGTCCGCCCAAGGCGTCCTCGAGATCTCCGATGCCATCGGCCTTTCGACCTTTACGGTCATCGGGGTGATGGTGGCTGTGGAACAGCGGTGTGAGCCGCTCTGGTTGTGGGGACCGGTCTTTGCTGCCCTGACCGGTGCGGGGGGCGCCATCCTCAGGGATGTGTTGCGGGCCCAGGCGGACATCCCAACCCTGAAAGGATCCATATATCCTGAAATCGCCATCGTGTGGGGGTTTGTCTATTCGGCTGCGATTATCAGCCGAGGCAGCAGCCTGGAACTGAGCAGTATTTTCTGGCTGACGCTCGGAGTGCTAGTGGGTATCGTTATCTCCAGGGTGGTAGTCCTGCATCTGGGCCTTCGCTACCCTTTTCTCGGTACTAGGAGGTATTGAAACCTATACGGGTTGCCGGGCATAGAGAGCGTACAGGTGGGTACATATCTTACGATCATCGCGGCGTTTTCTAAATGAGTATCCAGGCAAAACCCAAAATAAACCCCAGTATCGGAAAAATCACTTTTATTCTTCCGGTGTTCGTTCCGGTTTTTTCGGTGAGTGGTTTTCCTCTGTGGTTTTGTATTCTCAGCAAAATGCTGATGCCATAAAACCCAATGCAGCAGGGGACATGGGGACGTTGTTGATATATTGACATGTGATAGCACAGATGTAAAAGGGGTCTGCCTTTGATTCTTTCTCGCAACTTCGAAAAACAATAAGAGTCAACGGCAGACTTGACCTCATTTTCACGTGGGCGTGCTACCGTTTCGCTGATGACGGGGTGCGAAGCCCCACGGGTCACGCCAAGGCGTGATACCGAATTGGTTCGGAATGGCGACAGGACGACCCCTCCGGGAAGCCTCCTCCCGATAAATCGGGATGTTCCACCGGCAAAACAAAGGGCCAGGGTCGAATGATATGGTGAATCACGCCATCCGGTTCAACCCAGCGGGAGTCGAACATGGCCCAGAGGCTTGCGGGAAAATACGGTGTGTCGACATTTGTCCATGCCCGATATTTCAGCCAGATGCCGCCGGCAAGCGGTCTGCTGGGTATTGATGAAATGATGGCGCCCCAGGCGACCTATAGGGGCGGGCTCGTCATTCAGCACATGACCGCACAAACGCTATCCGTCGCCCCCCAGGCGCTGCAATTGATTGATGACGCACGGGTCAAGGGGATTCAGGTGCTGGCTGAAATCTATCCCTACGATTTCGGGGGCACCATTGCCGGTGCTGATCATCTGCACCCGGACAACTACCAGAAGAACATGGGACGCAACTACAAGGACATCATCGAGGTGTCCAACATGAAGCCCCTTGATAAAGGAAACTCGTGCCGGACACGTAGGGCTGGATAAACACGAGCAAACCTCACTGCGGGGAATAGCTACTGGGTCTTGTAACGGGCAACTGTGAAGATCCGCGCGGAAGCGAGTGCGACCGAGGAACCGGATGCGGGAAAACCGGACGTCCGGGACTGTGTGGGGGGCGCCTGGTAACAGGCGTTCCTACCACCGAGGCTGATAAATATAATAATTTAATTTATTGACATACTAAATATGGTATAGTACATTAATAATATGTGGGAAATATATGAACATAATTCATTGGTTCGAAAACTGGGCAGAATCCCTATTGATATTTTGAAACGTTATGAAAAATGGAAAGACATTGTGGGTATTTCTGGACCGCAAGGTTTAAGATTAATTAAGGGCTTCCATGATGAAGCCCTCAAAGGTCAATGGCGAGGATTTAGATCGTCACGATTAGGCAAGCAATATCGACTTATTTATAAGATTGAAAACAAGAAATTGTATGTGAAAGTGATAGATATAACTCCTCATGACTACAGGAGGAAATGACATGAAGGATTATAGAAAAGCAAAGAAAACTGTAGACGTATCTGTGGGCGAATCAGTTCGAATTATGCGTGAACTACAGGAACTGAGCCAGTCACAACTTGCGGAGTTAACTGGAATACCTCAGTCAACTATCTCAGGAATTGAAAATGACAGAATTAAGATTGGTATAGAAAGAGCTAAAACTTTCGCATTAGCTCTCAAGTGCCATCCTGCCGTTCTTGTTTTTCCTGGATGGGAAATTGAAGCTTTGAAAGCAGCCTAACGAATAAGGATAGATTGTGCGTAGCCACAATCTTATCCGTTTGGTTGGACGAAGCCCGTGGCTTCTTTAACAAAGGAAATATCTTTTTGAGAACAAGGATATGAGGGGAATCTTTGGGGCGCGCTCTTTTTGCAGGGCGAGTTGGGGCCTTAGCCCGTCAATGGGCTATTGAAAATGTGGTATATTTCATGAGGGTTCCGGTCCTCCTGCTTTTGAATGAACTGCAGCCTTTGCCGGAAAAGGAGCCTATCCTGATTCCCACGCAGGCCCGCAAAACCCCACAATAACCATTGGAGCCTTGCAACGGGAACACTTGAAAACAGGCCTTGTGGTGGACATGGGGACGTTGTTGATATATTGACATGTGATAACACAGATGTAAAAGGGGTCTGCCTTTGACTCTTGCTCGCAACTTCGAAAAGCAATAAGAGTCAACGGCAGACTTGACCCCATTTTCACGTATTGTTTACACCTGGAAAAATCGGTGAACTTGAAATCAAAAATCGTTTTGTTAGAGCACCAATATATGAAGGTCTTGCACAAAGTGACGGCACTGTTACTGATGAAATGGTCTCCCTTTATAAAACTGCTGCAAAAGGAGGGGCTGGTTTACTTTGTACAGGCTACATGTTTGCACATCCTCTTGGAAGGGCACAAAAGAGTCAAACAGGTATTCATAAAAACGAGATGATTCCGGGTCTTAAAAAGCTGGCTGATGCTGTTCATAAAGAAGGTTCTAAAATCGCATTTGAAATATCACATGCCGGTCGCCAAACAGAAAAACACCATATTGGTAGAAATCCACTTGAACCTTCCAGAATACACAGAGATCCTTCTTTTTTTATCAAACCAGATGAGATGACAGAAGAACAGATATTAGAAACGGTGAATGCTTTTGTAGCGGCATCGATTCGAGCTGTAGAGGCAGGCTCTGATGTGATTTATCTACATGCAGGTGGTGGTGATTTGTTAAACCAATTTTTAAGCCCTTTTTTCAATAAAAGAAAAGACAAATGGGGAGGCTCTGCAGAGAACAGATTTAGAATCATGCGGCATATTATTCTGGGGATAAAAAAAGAAATTCCAGGACAGGTCCCCATTATGGTAAAGATGAACTCTCAGGATCTAACACCTCAAGAGGGAATTACCATTGAACTAGCCTTGACTTATGCAACATGGTTACATGAAATAGGTGTAAATGGATTAGAACTCACCAGTGGCGTCAAATTTTATAATCATATGCACTGTTGGCGGGGAGATGTACCAATAAAAGAGATTGTAAAGGCTCTTCCCCTGTGGAAAAAACCAGTAGGTTACCTGTTTATGAAGAGCCTTCAGGGAAAGCACAATTTGATTGAGGGCTGGAACCTTGAAGCCATCAAGTCCGTAAGGAGATTTTCTGGTGATATGGCACTTTTCGCTGTAGGTGGTATACGGAAAAAATCACATATGGAAGAAATTGTGGAAAATGGGGATGCTGATTTTATTTCTCTTGCTCGTCCTTTTATCAGAGAGCCTTTTCTGGTTAAAAAATTCCTGGAAGCCAAAACAGAAGAAGCTTTATGTGTTTCTTGCAATAAATGCATTGGAGCAGTAATGAATCAAATTCCCACGGCATGCTATCATAATGGGTTACCACAAGGCAGAAATGGATGAGTTCATCGCTGTACTATTTTAAATAAAGTCAACTTTCAAATGAATCACATAAGAAGCTCATCCACCGAAAAGGGGTCAAGTCTGCCGTTGACTCTTAGTTCTAATTTCGGGAGCCGACACAAATTAAAAAAGAAAGGACCTAAATCATGTCTCAAAGCAGAGAACAAAATCGGCGCATTGTGCTGGCCGCCCGCCCCCACGGTGCGCCCGTTAGTGATAATTTTCGTCTGGAGAGCGCTGCTGTGCTTGAACCGGCTGAAGGCCAGGTGCTGTTGCGAACGGTGTACCTCTCACTGGACCCTTATATGCGGGGACGGATGAATGATGCGCCGTCTTATGCGGAACCTGTCAAGATTAATGAGGTGATGGTGGGGGCAACGGTTTGCCGGATTGAAGCATCTCGGCATTCTGATTACGATCCGGGAGAGTGGGTTCTTGCCTATAGCGGATGGCAGGACTACGCCCTGTCTGATGGTTCTGGTTTGACCCGATTAGGTAAAAACCCAAAGAACCCCTCGTATGCCCTAGGGATATTGGGCATGCCGGGGTTTACTGCCTATATGGGGTTGATTGATATTGGTCGGCCAAAACAAGGCGATACGTTGGTGGTCGCCGCTGCCACCGGGCCGGTGGGCGCTACTGTCGGACAAATCGGTAAGCTGAAAGGCTGCCGTGTCATCGGTGTGGCTGGCGGCAGGGAAAAATGTGAATTTGCCAAGGATGTTCTTGGCTTTGATGACTGCCTGGATCGCAGGGCACCGGATTTTCCGGAGCAACTCAACCGGGTTTGCTCCAACGGAATTGACATCTATTACGAAAGCGTAGGCGGCAAGGTGTTTGATGCTGTCCTGCCATTACTCAACATCGGCGCGCGGATTCCAGTATGTGGGCTTATTTCCGGGTACAATGCGACCCGGCTTCCTGACGGACCCGATCGGCTTTCCCTGCTTATGGGAACCATCTTAATCAAACGAATCAAGGTTCAGGGGTTCATCATTTTTGATGATTATGGACACCGCTACGACGAATTTGCAAAAGAGATGTCGAAATTGCTAAGCAGTGGGCAGATAAAATACCGTGAGCAACAGGTGAACGGCTTAGAGAATGCGCCGGAAGCTTTTATCGGCATGTTAGAGGGTCATAACTTTGGAAAATTGGTCATCCGGGTTGGTGACGAGACGAATTGATCGTTTGAAAAAGGAGAACGCTTATGAAAATTCTGATGGTTCTTACATCCCACGACAAACTGGGAAACACCGGCCTTAAAACCGGGTTCCGGTTAGAAAAATTTGCTGCGCCGTATTACGTCTTTAAAGACCAGAACATTGACGTAACCCTGGCCTCAAAGGGGGTCAAGTCTGCCTTTGACTCTTAGGTCTATAGGTCTAGTTTCGGGAACCAGCAAGAGTCAACGGCAAACTTGACCCTATGACATAACTGCTAACAATCGCCCACACTCGGACACCATAGAACGCCGTTCCTCGTTCTCGTCGATCTGTTTTTTGTTGCCGGCGATGCGAAGCTTTGGGTCTATATAGATTTGGCCAAAACAAAAAAGGAGGGAATTCATGCCAACGATTTCGATGTTTTACGGTATCCTCATTTTAATGTACTATTATGATAACAAAAAACACAGCAAACCCCATATACATGCAGAATTTGGTGAACACCAAGCTACAATTTCAATCGAAGATGGTGAATTATTGGGTGGGAATTTACCGAAAGCAAAAATGAAACTCGTACAAGCCTGGATAGAGATTCATAGAGAAGACTTACTGGCAAACTGGAGATTGGCTGTAGCTGGTGAACCAGTATTCAGAATTGATCCATTAAAATGAGAGGATTACTATGGACAAAATTATTAAAGCAGTGCCACTTGATAATTATAAAATAGATATAACAACAAGTAGTGGTATATCAGGTGTCTTCGATGTAAAACCATATTTAAAGGGCAGTGCATTCAAAGAACTCTCTAATGAAGTGTATTTTCGTCTTGTACGCCCTGCACACCATGGTATTATCTGGCCAAACGAGCAAGACTTCAGTTCCGATACTATTATTTGGGATATTCAAAATGCTAACGAATAAGGATAGATTGTGCGTAGCCACAATTTTATCCGTTTGGTTGGACAAGCCCGTGGCTTCTTTAACAAAGGAAATATCTTTTTGAGAACAAGGGTATGAAGGGAACTTTGGGGACGCGCTCTTTTTGCAGGGCGAACTGTGGCCTTAACCTATCAATGTCGGGCCGTCGGGCCGGGTCGGACCAAGCCAACTGCCTGTAATGTCATATTAATTATACGGAAATAGCCCTATTTTTGGGCTTAAACGGTAATTTTTGGCATGAAAATAAGCCTTCTAAGAAAAGTGAGCCATCGGGCTTGAGGTGCAGTTCTACCTTAGAAGGGCATTTTGGGGTATGAAAATGCAGGTTTAAGGCTTTAAGACGCCTGTTTTTGAGAGGATAATCATTGAATATCAAACAATTAGCTTGGTCCGACCCGCCCCCCCCCTGTTGTCTTGCTGGTACGATGGGATTCCGGGAAATCATAGGCTCGAGTAAATTTCAGCAAATTGCTTCTGAATTTTCTGATTTTATCCAAGATAACCGGTGGCACCTTTGTTTTCAAGGCCCACTCCTTAAGTCGTCGAACCCTTTGGGAAAAAAAGGCTCAAGATTCAGCCTTGTAGCAATCCCAAAGCTTGGTTGCAACGGATTCAAATATTTCTTTGAACTTTTTACTGGAACGATCACGAATACCAATGAACACATGCAGGAAACGAGCAATTATGGTGATTGATGGAAAAAGCTTCTTCCAAGCATTCTGCGTTGGAAGTCATCCGTCATAAGTTTA
>CAYOWC010000230.1:0-1107 GCA_964407525.1 uncultured Desulfobacteraceae bacterium
GGGGATACCGGGACGCTCTTCATTAATAGAGTTGACATTGTTACTATTTGGGGGCAAAATCAGGTCATGCCAAGAACAGCAAGACTAGATGCTCCCGGCGTTGTGCATCACGTAATGATTCGTGGGATAGAACGTAGAAAAATATTTCGTAACAATAAAGACCGAGAGGACTTTATCGAACGACTCGAAATTCTCTGCCCCGAGACAGAGATAAACTGTTATGCGTGGGCCTTCTTATCGAATCATGCCCACTTTCTTTTCCGTACTGGCACAGTCCCCTTGTCCGGACTCATGAGACGGCTCCTTACCGGTTATGTTATTGGATTTAACCGGCGGCATGCCCGGAGTGGTCAGTTATTTCAGAATCGCTACAAATCCATTGTTTGCCAGGAGGAGACCTATTTGCGGGAATTGGTCCGGTATATTCACCTGAACCCTGTTCGCGCAGGAATGATTCAAAGTATTGATGAATTAAATCGATATAAATTCTGCGGTCATAGTGCTTTGATGGGGAAAGTGAAACGGGAATGGCAGGACACGGATTATGTCCTCACATATTTTGGAAAAGGTAAGGTTGAAGGGAGGAGGGCATACGAATCGTTTGTTGAAGAGGGGATAGGACAAGGTCGACGGGAAGAATTGACCGGTGGAGGATTGATCCGAAGTCTTGGGGGGTGGACTCAAGCCCGAGATGCTCTGAAGGGCGGTGTGCATATTATGAGCGATGAACGTATTCTGGGTGATTCTGGATTTGTCGATTCAGTTATTTCACAATCCGATGAGCACTATGAGCGAAGGCATAGGCTGAAAAGGCAGGGATATGATCTTGATCGCATCGCTAAGAGGGTTTCAGAAGTCTTGGGGCTAAAACCGGAAAATTTTTTTTCAAAAGGGCGGCAGGAGAGGAAAGTCAAGGCAAGAAGTCTGTTTTGTTTTTGGGCTGCAAGGGAATTGGGTATCTCTCATACAGTGCTCGCTAAAAAGCTGGAGATGAGTGTATCCGGCATCGGGCTTTCAGTGGAGCGAGGAGAGGCCATTGCAAAAGAGGGCCATTATTCGCTCGAAAAGCAGGTTTCTGAATTTTAAAAGAGCGTCCCGGTATCCACT
>CAYOWC010000230.1:1207-8085 GCA_964407525.1 uncultured Desulfobacteraceae bacterium
CGGTATCCACTGGCCGATTTTGCCGACAACCGACAGTATTGGGGTCACACCTTCGCGCTTCTGCACCGGGCTGAGACCTTCCTGATGGATCATGTACCCATTGCCGGTCGGGTCATCCCGGGAAAGATGGTTCGTGAAGACCAGCCCTGGTATCCGCCGCGCGCCACCCGCGAAGCGCTGGCTAACGCCCTGTGCCACCGCGACTACATTATTCCGGGCGGCGCAGTGGCTCTCGCCATGTACGATGATCACCTGGAAGTCACGAATCCCGGCGCCCTGCAATTCGGCATCACACCGGAGAAACTGGCCAAACCCCATGAATCCAAGCCATGGAATCCCATCATTGCCAATGTGTTTTATCGGGCGGGAATTATCGAGCGCTGGGGCGCGGGCACGCTGAACATCATTGACTGGTGCGCGGAAAACGGCAATCCTGCTCCTGTCTGGCAGGAGCAGGCCGGTTCGGTCTATGTAAATTTTCTACCCGCCGTTTTGCCTGATATTCCTGAAATGATCGGGGAAGCCGGGGTCCATGCCGGGGTCCATGACGGGGTCCATGTTCAGCTTTCTGACATGTCCATTAAGCTCTTGGATTGCTGTCAGACGCCATCATCAACCCCCGACATTCTGAAAGTGATCGGGTACAAGACCCGGACGCGAAATTTCAGAAAAGCTTTAGATGGCTTGATTGAAAATCGGCTCATCGAAATGACCATCCCGAACAAGCCAAGAAGTAAAAATCAGAGATACCGGCTGACCGGAAAAGGACGAGCGGTGCTGAAGGAAAAAAGTGGAAGATGAAAGGATGACGTGCATGGGGGGACGTCCCTAAATAGTTAAATAACTTGGCATTGTAGTGGGGGGCCATCAAGCCTGCCGTTGACTCTTGCTGCCTTGGTCTTCGGGACATCCATAACATTATGAACTTATCTTGAGCAGATAGGGATCGCCGAACGTTCTCAACCTGTTTACCCGCCGGTGATATGAATGACTAACCTATGGCCAAGGCAAGAATGTCGGCATACGGATTCCGAAGCTGAAAAAATGGTTTTCGAGGCCTTAAAAACCGGACTGCCAAAAGGGTGGCAGGCGTGGCATTCCCTTAGACTTCGAAGCCGCCAGACCGGGCAATTTGATGAGACGGACTTCGTTATTGCGGATCCTGGAAAACCCGCTCTCCTGCTTCTTGAAGTAAAAGGCGGCCGGATCGAAGTTTCTGACGGCCGGTGGTACCAGAATGGACATCCCATGAGTTCTCCTCCTCTGAATCAGGCACTGGCGTTCAACCTGAATAAACCATACCGGTGTCACCCGGCGATTCAGCATTTAGATGAATGCTATTCGGGAAACTGCGAACCGGACCGGCAAATTCTTCGGAAAGGTCTTAAAGAAGATGTGATTCGAATCGTAACCAGTTCAGAAGGAAGACTTCTCAAACAGATTGGAAAAGAAATCAATCGCTTGCTGAGTGGGGGCCTTAAGCCCGCCGATATTGCTGTATTGTCATTGAGAGGAAGAGGTTCGAAGGAAGGTATTACTTACCAAAAAGAGATTGGAGGCCGCTCCGTTGTCCTCGCCACAGATCCCAAAGCCGATGAAAATATCATCTGTGACACCTTCCTGCGATTCAAAGGTTTGGAGCGACCCGCCGTGATTGTCACAGATCTACGCCTGGTATCGGATCTATACGAAAAGCGGATGCATATCGCCATTTCGAGAGCACTGAGTCTTCTTCGGATTGTTGGTGTGGAAGGGGAGATCAGGAAGGATCGAATACTTGCAGGGCTTATTTGAGTTAACCAGTGCATGAAATCAAATAATTGGATCTTTTCAAAAATCTCCTTCGACTTTGACCGGCAGCATTTTTTTGGTACAGTATCGTCGGCAATGTTGACATTTTGCCTGCACTTTTGTACCATCTGTTGCCATGACATCTGCCAGAGAAAAAACCATAGCGCTTTTTAGGAACAAAGGCGGTCTGATGCGGACGACTGAAGCCCTGGATCTCGGCATTCATCGAAGAACGCTTTATGGTCTTCGGGATGAAGGGATTCTTGTGGCCGTGTCCCGAGGCGTGTATCAACTCGCTGAGATGGAAGTACCTCCCGAAATCAACCTTGCTGAGGTGGCCACGCGGGTTCCGAACGGCGTCATATGCCTTGTTTCAGCCCTAGCCTTCCATGAACTCACAACTCAAATTCCCCACTATGTATGGGTTGCCGTAGATCGAAAGGCCCGCAAACCCACGGTCAAATTTCCTGCGGTGCGGGTTTTCCACTTCAGCGGCAAAGCATTCACCATTGGGATTGAAAGCCATCGCATCGTGCATCAGACTGTTCGGATATATAATGCCCCCAAAACCATCATTGACTGCTTTCGGTGGCGGAAGGCTGTGGGGCTGGACGTGGCAATTGAAGCCACGAGGGAATACCTGAAGCGTTCCGATTCAAGCCCGGCAAAACTCATGGAGTATGCGAAAGTCTGCGGCATGGAAAAGCGAGTCATCCCCTACCTGGAGGCCATGACTGCATGACTGGGAAAGCCATAAAGGACATGGCCGCATCGGTCAGAGCCCGGCTTTTGAATCTGGCCCGCAGGACAGGGAAACCCTATAATGAAATTCTCATTCAATATGCCCTTGAACGATTTCTTTTCCGGAAGTGGGGGGTCAAGTCTCCCGTTGACTCTTGGGCGGTTATCTTTTACTTTTTACATAAAAGAAGAGTGGTCGTGTCTACATCGGAGGCATCCCGCAGGCGGTCTGGTAATGTGTTTGAGTAATGCAGGGGGTTCATGACAGACAAAATCGGCAGTGAGCGGGCTGCGGGACGTCCATTTGTAATTAAACAACCTTACCAGTACGGAATATGGACGTAGTTACTTTGTGACCTTTTGAATCATCAAATATTGCAGTAATCGGGGAGACGGGATACCCCCCAAGCGGATTATTATCCGAGAACAAGTGCAGGAAGGTTGCTTATGGCTCAAGATATCTTTTATGACACAGCCAAGTTGTCGCGTTCTGAGCAGGAGGCCATGCTGCGGAAAGCGCATTCCATCTGCGAGAGATGGTGGTTTGATAAGCTGGATTGTTCGGAAAGTTTTTCAAGGCAGCGGGTGAAAGACATCTCATTCGAGGATGCCATGGACCACTTTGTCGAAGGTGCATTAATGAAGGTCATCCACCGGCGACAAATACTCCCGGTGGATAAACCTCATTTGGAAGTTGGTTTTCGTTCAATGGAAATACCTGTAGACTTCTTCCTCTGGATCATCGTTCCGTTAAAGCATGCAGCCGATATCGTCAACGGAACGAGCGAAATAGGCGACGTAGTTACCTTGTTACCTTGTGAATGATCAAAAAAATGGGGTCTGCCTTTGACTCTTAATCCTAATTTTGAGAAACCATAAGAGTCAACAGAAAACTTGACCGCGACATTTCGCTGAGTTTACTGAGGTTTACCAGATTGAGGCCGATTTTGATAAAAAGGTTGAAACGGAATTTATTAAGATGATCGAGCAGCACCACGATGAAAAAACAAAAAAGGCGGATGCCAATGCCAGCAACACCATATAAAATTTTCATCAGCAGCGTTCAAAAGGAACTTGCCGAAGAACGGCGTGCGGTGAAAGATTTCATCATCCATGATCCTCTGTTGAGCCGGTTTGTTTCCAACGTGTTTTTGTTTGAAGATATCCCTGCGGCAGATCGGAAGCCGGATGATGTTTACCTGGGCGAAGTAGAACAGTGCGATATCTATCTGGGCATTTTCGGCAATATCTATGGATGGAAAAATACGGATGGAAAATCGCCGACCGAGCTGGAATTTGAACACGCCACCAAGACCCGTCGCGAACGGTTGATCTTTTTAAAGGGCAATGATGACAAGGCCCGTGAACCGGAGATGGCCAAACTGGTAAACAAAGCAAGCCCCTGTCACATTCGAGATTCCCCGTCCAGTCATCCTGGAGGCCATCGTCAATGCGGTTGCACACCGGGATTACAGTAGCAACGGTTTTGTTCAAGTCATCGTCTTCGCCGATCGCATGGAAGTGTGGAATCCCGGTGAACTGCCGACCGGACTTACTCCTGATTTGTTGCGTGAGCCCCATGGGCCGATATGCGAATCGAAATGCAGTAAAGGAAAACGGCCGAACTTCATCATTTTTCAAGAACGATGTACCCTGCGGGAGCGCCTATTCTACCACATAACCATCGTTATCAGGTGTTTGCGGTATGAAAATACAGCTTCGCACCTGATGCCTTGTGCCTCCGGCAGACTTGACGCTTGCAGAATTCAGGTAAAAGAGCAAACAAACGGATAGAAGCACCGTCATTCCGGGCCTGTCCACTGGCTTTTTGGTGGGCTTGACCCGGAATCCAGGAACTTCATAGGCACTCTGGATTCCCGCTTTCGCGGGAATGACATGGGTGGAATGCTCCTCTTAGCAAGCGGCATTCTCATCGACGAAAAAACCAACGGATAAAACACTGATGCCACAGGAAACCATTACATCCATCGATATCTTGAAATTCATCGACGGCGAATTCAGAACTGCCGCACGGGACGTCCTTGAACTGCACAGCCTTGAAATAGAGGAAAGGGAGGAGAAGTTCAGATGCCTCCCGATTGTCCACGAAGGCGATAATGTCTTTTCTTACAGTAAGAATTCCTCCAAATTCAGGACCGGGGACTTTATATTGTTGAACCCCCACATGAAAGAGATGAAAGGAGAGTTGATCCGGGAGGGGAATAAGCTGGTCATCAGGGATCTGGATGAGAAAAAGAAGCGGATTTTACTGGATGATCCCTATTCCTGGTGGGGCAATAACTACCACCCTGCGGCTGGTGAAAAATGCCTCATCGACGATCGAGTGGTGAGCAGATTCCCCCTTTTTTCGTACCCTGCCTGGGCTTCAGGATATCTCAGCACCAGGAAAACGCCCGGCCCTTTGATCCGTAAGATCCTGTCCGGCTTGCATGTTGTTTCGGAAACAGAAGGCCCGTTTCTTCAGCCTCCTCCATTTCTCCTGGATGGACAGAAACAAGCCTTTTCACATGCCCTGAAAAATCCCCTTTCCCTTATACAGGGGCCGCCTGGAACGGGAAAGACCTTTCTCATTTCGCAGATCACCGAAGCCCTGGTGAACACGGGTCACAGGGTCTTCATCTGTTCTTTTTCACATCGCGCCATCAACAATGCCCTGAATGCTTGTGTTCGCGACACTTCGCTTGCGCATGTGGCCAAAATCGGCGGAGATTATTCCAATGATGACCTGGATGATAGCGTGGGGAATGATTCCGGTTTCCCCGTCGTGGGTATGACAGCCTTTGAAGCGTTCAAACCCATATCCGGCATGATCAGGAGTCTGCTCAAAAAAAGAGCACATACACCACCCGATGTGCCAAAGGTTAGGGATGAACAGTACTGGCGAAAACTGGACGCTTATACAAAATCCATCTTTGAAGCGGGAGTTTCGGAAAGGAAACCTGAATATGATGTGGCCATATTCGACGAAGCCAGTCAGTTGTTGATTCACCATGCCCTGATGGCCATGCCCCAGGCCGGCAGGTATATTTTTGTGGGGGATCACCAACAGATGCCGCCGGTGATCCAGGGATACCACAGGGGAAACCCGGTGAATCGGTCGGTCTTTTCCTATCTCGTTCGTCAATATCCGGAGCTAAACAATATCCTGGATGAAACCAGGCGTATGAATCAGGCCATAACCTCTTTTCCCAGCACGGAATACTATGGGGGACGCTTGAAACCGATAGCAGAAATTCGAGATCAGAAATTGAAGGTCAAGAAACTGCCTGAAAATCCCATCTTCAAAAGGATCCTCGACCCGGAAAATCCTGTGGTTTTTGTCCATGTCGAGCATGAGGGATATTCCCAGGAATCCCCTGAAGAAGCTTTGGTGGTGGCAGAGATTGTTTTTGAATTGGTTTCAGTTTGCGGCATCGACCCGAAAGACGGCCTTTGCGTAGTGGCGGCCCACAGGCGGCAGAATAACCTTATTCGTGAATACATCGCACGAATGGTCAAGAAGAAACGGCTCAAGAAAACTACTTCTGAAAAACTCCTTTCCCCGGACCTTGTGATCGATACGGTGGAGCGGATTCAGGGGCAGGAAAGAGATGTGGTTGTAGTGTCACTCACCGCTTCAGATGAGGAACACATCAAAGCGGAGAAGGACTTCCTGATGATGCCCAACCGGATGAATGTATCCTTTACCCGGCCTCGAACGAAATTGATTGTGGTGGGGAGCAAGAAATTGTTCCGAGTTATCCCGGCCGATCGGGACCAGCAATACGAAGATGAGGTGGATGGCAGGAAGATCCTCCGGTCAAAAGGGGTTACTCTGACCAACCATTTCAGGCGGTGGTACTTTCATGCAAAGGAATCACAGAAAATGGTAGATGCAACAGATTTAACCAAGAAGTGGTTGTAATTTTGCTTAGGGGAAGGATGTAATATCTTGACTTATGGCATCAAAGCCCCCTTACTATGACCACAATATGTTGTGGTCCATCGGTTAAATTTAAAGGGGCGTGAGACAAGGGCGCGCACAACTCAAAAATACCTGCATTATCCTGAATTAGGGAAATATTTTAGGATACAAATGGCATTTAAAAGCTTGAATCAGGCCCGGTGTTTTCGGTTTAAATGTCAGAATTAGCTAAAATCAAAGAAAATCAAAATAGCGATTTACCCTTTTATCACACCCAGGGGTTCAAGTTTTACGATAGGCGTAATTAAATCGAGCTGAGACAGGATTACGTCCTCGATATCTTTGTAAGCCTGGGGGGCTTCTCCAAAATCAGAATTCCCTTTTCGGTCCTGACCCCATCGACCAAACACGATTCCTTCCA
>CAYOWC010000231.1:0-8072 GCA_964407525.1 uncultured Desulfobacteraceae bacterium
GACCTTTAAGCTAACGGCTAATAGCTAACAGCTAATTGCCGCTTTTAAGTAACACGATAATTGAAAGGAAAAAGAATGGACACCCAAATCAGCAGTGAAATTCTCAACAAGGTCCGGCAGGTGGAAATCAAGACCAACCGCCTGGTGGATGAATCCCTTGCCGGGCATTACCACTCCGTCTTCAAGGGACGGGGAATGGATTTTGATGAGGTACGGGAATATGTTCCAGGGGATGAGGTTCGTACCATTGACTGGAATGTTACGGCAAGGACCGGTCGGACGTATGTGAAAAAGTTTACGGAAGAGCGGGAACTGACCATTGTGCTCCTCATCGACGTCAGTGCGTCGGGGGAATTCGGGTCTTCTGTCCAGAGCAAAAGAGAGATGATGGCAGAGCTGGGAAGTGTACTGGCTTTTTCAGCGGTTCGAAACAACGATAAGGTGGGGCTTATTCTTTTTACGGACGAGGTGGAGTTATACATTCCTCCAGGCAAGGGAAAAACCCATATCCTGCGGCTCATTCGCGAAATCCTTTTTTTCCAGCCTGATGGAACAGGTACAAACCTGGAAGTGGCCATGGATTTTGCAAACCGGGTCATTCGCAGGAAGTCTGTTACGTTTCTCATATCCGATTTCTGTCTCCCAGGAGACCCTGAAAGATCCCTGAAAAATCTTCGCCCGAAACTTCGGATTACCGGCCGCCATCACGATCTGGTAGCTGTTTCGGTTAATGATCCTAGAGAGCAAGAACTGCCGGATATCGGTCTCATTACCATAGAGGATTCGGAAACAGGGGAGCAGGTGGAGCTGGATACGGGTAATCCTGAAATCAGGGCTCGTTTTTCGGAACTGTCCGGAGCCTGGCAGAAAAACTTACAGCACACCATTCGATCCTGCGGGGTGGATATGCTTGAACTGAGTACGGATAAATCGTACCTGCCGGATCTGTTGAATTTTTTCAGCGTGCGGGAAAGGAGGAGACATTGATGATCAAACAGGATCTCAAGCGGCATTGCCGCAACAAAAAAAGATCTCGCGCAAAGGCGCCCCAGTACGATCTTCCGGACCTACGGGGCAAGCAAAGGCGCAAAAATTTTCATATTGTTTGTGGCAGGGTTTTTGGAAATAGGGCGCTTGTGCGGGCGATGGTTTTTGCAGGGTTATTTCTTTTGATGAGCGTGGGAGCGGTTTCGGGGCAAGAGAAAGATCCGGCATCCAGCCCATTGATTACGCAATTTTCCGGGGATTCCGGGGCGACGAAACCGCAGGTTATCCAAATGCCTAATGGCCCTGGATTGCAAACTGCCCCAGGGTCACAGACAATTAGAGGACCGATTATGGGAAACCAGGCGCCTCCACAGTCTCAGGCTGCCTGCCCCTTTGATTTGGGCGCGTCCACCAATGGAGACATTCGCGACATTCGAGGGCCCCTTCACATTCCTGATCCTGTGGCCTGGCTCTACTATGGGGTGGCGGGGTGTTTGTTCCTGCTGGCTTTGTTCTGGGTCTGGAAATGGTTCATGGGGAGAAAGAAAGCGCCGGAAAAATTGCCATTTGAACTGGCACTTGAGCAATTAGAACAGGCGAAGGTTTTTATGAAGCCGGAAACCGCTGAAAAGTTTTCCGTGATGGTTTCAAGAGCGGTACGTACTTATATCGAGAGCTGGTTCCACATGGAAGTGACGCGACACACGACAGAAGAATTCATGAGACGTGTGGCCGCAGACCCCTCAGGGAAGATCAAAATATATGGGGACCTCTTGAACGGTTTCTTAGGGTTTTGCGACCTGGCCAAATTCGCACGCTACGCCCTCACGATGAAGCAGATGGAGGAGATGCTCCAGAGTGCCCGACATTTTGTAGATACCACAAGACCTTCTCCGGATGACCAGAAGGCTGATGAAAAGGTGAGCCAGGGAGAATGGTTAGCAGAAAGTGTCGATGTTCGAAAGAAACCCTTTGTGGTGAAGACATGGTGGGGGAAGGGCTTCGGATTCATTTCAAGGAAGACGAGTGTGCCGGCGGGTCTGGATCACCGTGGCTCCGTCGCGGCAGGAGGTAGATAATGTTCCATTTTGATCACCCTGAAGTGTTATGGCTGCTGATGCTGATTCCCTTCCTCGCCTTGCTCAAAGGGAGAAAAGGGAATGCGGCTTCCGTAAAATACTCCACCGCCCAGACGGCCAGAGTCCTTGCAGGATCACGGAAATCCCGAGCGGGAAAATGGCTTGGAACTCTGCGGATGATTGCTCTCGGGTTTCTGGTGGTGGCCCTGGCGCGGCCCCAGATTGTCCATGGGACATCTGAGGTGGAAGCCAGCGGCATTGATATCCTGCTTGCCCTGGACGTGTCAGGATCTATGGAGGCCATGGATTTTACCATTAAAGGAGAACCTGCAAACCGGGTTGATGTAGTGAAACAGGTTGTTTCCAGGTTTATTGATGAGAGACCCAATGACCGTATCGGCCTGGTGGCTTTTGCCGGAAGGCCGTACATGGTCAGTCCCCTGACGCTGGACCATAACTGGCTGCAGCAGAGGTTGGAAACTATTAGAACGGGCATGGTTGAAGACGGCACGGCCATCGGTTCGGCCATGGCCTCCGGAGTGAATAGGCTGAGAGACCAGAAGGCTAAGAGCAAAATCGTTATTCTTTTGACGGACGGTATGAACAATGCGGGAAAAATATCGCCCCTTACTGCTGCCGAGGCTGCCGAGGCATTGGGAATCAAGATTTACACCATCGGAGCTGGTTCACGGGGGGAGGTTCCGGTACCCGTGACCGACCAGTTCGGTAACCGACAGATTGTTCGAGCCAGGGTGGATATAGACGAAGAAACCCTCAGCAAAGTAGCCCACATGACAGGTGCCCAGTATTACCGTGCGACGGATACGGATTCGCTGGAAAAAATTTACGGGGAAATCAACAAACTGGAGACCACCACCAGGAAAATAACGAAGTTCGAGCATCGAAACGAGATGTTCACCTGGGCGGCCATTGCCGTACTCTTCTTCCTGGGGATGGAACTGTTCATAGGACAGACAAGGTTTCGCAGGTTACCGTAAGACTGTGGGCGGAGGACGGTTGACGGAAGGCAGAGGCCAGAAGACAGAGGTCAGAGAACAGAAGTCAGAGGACGGATGACGGAAGGCAGAGGCCAGAAGACAGAGGTCAGAGAACAGAAGTCAGAGGACGGATGACCGAATGCGGAAGACGGAGTTCATTGTTGCAATCTGTGTAATCTGTGTAATCTGCGTAATCTGCGGATGAAAACCTAAACGAAAGGACAAAGAAAATGCAATTCGCACATGCAATATGGTTGGTAGCAGGACTCGGTGCCTGCACGTTTCTCGGCTTTGCCTTTGTACATTTTCACAAAAAAGGACAGATCGCTCTGCAGAAATTTGCGGCCGGGCGTCTGCTCGAACAATTGACTCAAAATGTTTCCAACGGCCGAAGACAGGTCAAGAGGATCCTCCTCCTGGTTGCGGTGGCCGCGCTTTTTGTGGCCCTGGCGCGGCCCCAGGTGGGTTTTGAGTGGAAAGAAGTGAAAAGAAAGGGGATCGATATTCTCATGGCTGTGGATACGTCCAAGAGCATGTTGGCAGCGGACGTGAAGCCGAATCGCCTGGAACGGAGTAAATTAGGGATTATGGATTTTGTGTCCCGGTTAGAGGGAGACCGGGTAGGTCTCATTCCGTTTGCCGGCACGGCTTTTCTCATGTGTCCTCTGACGCTGGACTATGATGCTTTCAGACAGTCCCTGGAAGCCCTGGACACGCAGATTATCCCCCAGGGGGGAACGGACCTTGCCAGTGCTATCCGGGAATCGGAATTTGCATTTTCAAACGATGCCAATCACAAAATTTTGGTTCTTGTGACCGATGGTGAAGACCTGGAAGGGGAGGCGTTATCCGCTGCGAAAGATGCAGCCGAGAAAGGGTTGACCATCTATACGGTAGGTGTTGGTACACCGGCCGGGGAGTTGATTCCTCTGCAGAATATCGGAAAGGGAGTCGCTTTTGCAAAAGATGAGAAGGGGCAGGTAGTGAAATCGCGATTGGACGAGAAAATGCTTCAAGAGATCGCTCTGGTAACAGGGGGGCAGTATGAGCCCCTGGGGCAGCAGGCGGAAGGACTGGAAGCGATCTATCAGCAAAAGCTGAGCCTGGTTCCGAAACAGGAGCTGGCCGAAAGAAAACAGAAAGTCCCTGTGGACCGATTTGAATGGCCCCTGTTAATGGCATTCATCCTTTTGATCCTGGAATTTGGCCTTTCAGACAGGAAAAACCGGAGAAAGAATTCGCCCGTAATCAAAACGGCCCAAAGGCGTATATTCAAGGGAAGGAAAACGGCCCGCGTTGTTGCTTCCATCGCCGTTGTTTTGGCGATCTTTTTAGGGGTGAAAAGCGCAGGAGCTTCTCCCGGGAGCGCTGAGAAGGCGTATCTCGAAGGAGACTATTCCCGGGCCGAAACGGAGTACAAAGCTGAAGCGGAAAAACTGCCTGAAAATCCTCAACTTCAATTCAACCTGGGAACGGCAGCCTATAAGGGCGGCAAATACGACGATGCCCTGAACGCCTTCCAGGCGGCGCTGAATGTGCAGGAGATTTCCCTTCAGAACCAGGGGTATTACAATATGGGGAACACCCTTTACCGCCAGGGGCAGGGAATGGAAAAGTCCAAACCCCAGGATACCATGAAAAAGTGGGAGGCTTCTATTCAAGCCTATGAGGGGGCATTGCAGCTGAACCCGGATGATCAGGATGCGGCGTTCAACCGGGATTTTGTGAAAAAGCGGTTGGAGGAACTCAAAAAACAGCAGAAACAGGATCAAAAACAGAACAAAAAGGATTGCAACAAATGCGATAACAAGAACAAGGATCAAAACAAAGATCAGAACAAAGACAAAAAGAACGAAAACGGTAAAGACCAAAATCAGGCCGGAAAGCAGGATAAAGAAAAGAAGGACAAGGACGGAAAAAAAGATAATCAGCAGGCCAAAAACCAGGATAAGGACAAGAAAAACAAGGACAAGGGCCAGGACAGGGCAAAACCGGGTGTGGATAAGAAAGAGAAAGGAAAAGAAGATCAGAAACAGGCTCGGGCAAATGGAGGGGACAAACCTGAACAAAAAAAGAACTCGCCTCAAAACGGAGAGAATGGGAAAGCATCTGCAAAAAAAGACAAAATCAAGCCCGGGGATACCAATGGGAAAACTCCCGCCCCTGCCAGGGCGGAAAGAAGACGGAGACCGGGACAGATGAGCGAAGAACAGGCTGAAAATCTGCTCGATTCCCTCAAGGGCGAAGATCAGGCTATGCCTGTGATGGCCGATGGCAAGGGCGCCGGTAAGTCAGCCCGGGAAAAGGAAAGGAGGGATTGGTAATGAGAGACCACACGCACACCGCCGTCAGGGCTTTGCGATGGAAACCGATGGGAATAGCTGCAGTCACATTGATCGCGTCCATTTGCGTCCTGTTTCTCTCCTCTCAGGGCGCCCAGGGGAAGGCCGATTCCGGCGGCATTGCCGTTGTCCTGGAACCAAAGCAGGTTGCATTGGGTGAAAGCGCTGTTTTTGCCATTCAGATCTCAGGAGAACAGACGGGGCAACCCGTTGTAACAGGGGTTCCCGGGCTCAGATTTTTCCCAGTGGGTCAGAACAGTGAATACAGGTCTGTGAACGGCCGGGTAACTTCTTTCACATCCTATCTGTTTCAAGTACAGGCTGAACATCCGGGGGAATTTACCATTCCTCCGGTAAAGGTCAGTATCAATGGCCGTGTACGAAAAACCGAACCCATAACGCTAACAGTTTCCAGCGGAGGCAACTTCCAGAGCCGTTCCAGAACCCAGCAGGCTCCTGTCGCATCGCGGCGGGGGGGGGACTCTTCTTCGGCGAACAGTAGACAGGACTCCAGGGGAGAAAGCGCACCTGTATTTCTGAGAGTATTGCCCAGGAAAGCTCTTTCGTATGTGGGGGAGCTGGTGCCCATGGAAATCCGAGCCTATTTTCGACAGGGTCTTCAGGCGACCCTGAACACCCTTCCAACCCTGAGCGGGACTGCTTTTGCCTTTCAGGACTTGGAAAAGAAACCAAAACAGACCGAGGAGATCATTGACGGAATACCTTACACCGTTCTGACCTGGTACACCGCAGTGGCTGCAGTAAAGGAAGGGGAACACCAGGTTGCGGCGGAATTGAACGCGACCCTTTTGCTCCCTGAAAGATCTCGGAGAAACCGGTCGCCTTTTGGCCGAAGCCTGTTTGATGATGATTTTTTTAACGGAGTTTTTGCCGGAGCCAGGGAAGAGAACGTTACATTGAAAAATCCCCGGCTGAAGATCCGAATAATGCCTCTGCCAAAACTGGGAAAACCGGACAATTTCAGTGGCGCCGTGGGTCATTTTACCCTGTCGGCTTCTGCAACCCCGAAAAAAAGCATGGTTGGAGATCCCATCACCATCAAGATGAGCATCAAGGGCGCCGGTAATTTCGACCGGGTATCTTCCCCCTCCCTGGATGTTTCCGATGGATGGAAGACCTACACTCCCACAACGTCTTTCAAACCGGAGGACAGCGCCGGATACAGGGGGAGGAAGTCATTTGAGCAGGCAATTATTCCCCTCGATGCATCCATAAAGGAGATCCCTCCGGTGGAATTCAGCTATTTTGACACGAAATCCGAAAAATACGTTACTTTGAAAACGAATCCTGTCAAAGTCGATATTGTACCGGGAATTGCCTATTCGAAGGCTGCGCCCCAATCCCAAGGACCATCCGGATCTAAACCCCTTTTGGACCTTTCTCCTGATTTGCAGAAAGGGCCGGCAGGGATGGCGCCCATTCACTTGGGTATGGGGACGGTGGTAGCGGATTTGAAGCCGCTTGTTAAAAACCCGTGGTTCTTAGGGGCTCAGGGAATTCCGATAGGGGCATTATTCTTTGGCTTGTTTTTTACTCGAAGGCAAAAGAAACACTCAGAAGATACTGGTATTGAAAGGAAAAAGCTGGCCATGCGCAAGGTGGCTCGATCCCTAAAAGAGATGAACAAAGCCATGAATGAAAAGGACGTTTCAGGCTTTTTCAACGCCTGCCGCTGCGCATCACAGGAACGTCTTGGAGAAATATGGTCCATTTCGCCGGAGAGTATCACTTTAGTAGAGATTAAGGAGCGTTTGTCGGGAAAGGCTGAAGGAATTCGACACGTGTTTGAGACGGCTGATGCGGTAGCCTATTCCGGTCAGTCTTTCAATCAGGAAGAACTGAGAAAGTGCAGGGACCTGGTCATCAGTGAACTGGAAAAAATGGGAAAGGGAAAGCACCCGGAAAATACCTTTAGTACTCGAGGGACGATATGAAAAAGCAAATTTTTTTTATCATAGTAGTTTTTGTTTTCGTAGTTTCCGCCATTTCCCATGCAGGTGAGGCAGAAGATCTCTTCTCACAGGGGAATCGAGCCTATGTGGAAGGGAACTACGAGACGGCCCTTTCCTGTTACCGGAAAGTCATGGAAACGGAAGGGATATCAGCGTCGCTCCTTTACAATATGGGCAATGCTTATTATCATATAAAAGATGTGGGAAATGCGGTGCTGTATTATGAACGGGCCCTTTACCTGGACCCCGGCAATGCAGATATTCAGGCGAACTTGCGCATGGCAAGAAAGGATTTTGGGCTGGTTGAAAGGGAACCAGGGAAATGGGAACGATTCTTTCATCTTTTCAATTTGAACGTGTGGACCTGGATGGCAAGTGGCGCCCTTGCAGTTTTCGCTCTGATAATCTTGCTGAGAGGGGTTGCTCCGAGACTCAGGCCGGGTAGATTGTTGAAAGCTGCATCTGCGGTTGCTCTCTTTCTGTTTGTTTTGAGCGCCACCGGTTTGGTGCTGCAATATGAAAAGATCGACTGCGGGATTGTTACCGCCAAGGGTGCCAGCCTCTTGGTGTCTCCTTTTGATGCCTCTTCGAAATCCGGCGCAATAAAGGATGGAGCGGTTGTTCGAATTGCCAAAACATACAAAGATTATCTACTGGTGGAGGAAGCAAACGGAGAATCCGGTTGGATAGCAA
>CAYOWC010000232.1:0-5567 GCA_964407525.1 uncultured Desulfobacteraceae bacterium
TACACCTCCACCTACCTGGCCCAGAACTACGGACTCAGTCCCTGGATCGGCATGCTGGTGGGAGGGGTTTTTGCGGTTATTATCGCCCTTTTCCTCGGATACCTGGGATTTCGCTTCGGGCTCAGGGGCGTTTATTTTGTAATCCTGACCATCGCCTTTGCAGAAATCACCAGGCTTATCGTTTCCCATGTGGAAGCCTTAGGGTCTTTTTCGGGGATCTTTCTGGACTTCAATCCTTCTTTCTGGAATTTTCAGTTCAGGGGGAATGTTCCTTACTATTATATTGCCCTGGGCTTCATGGTCTTTTCCATCATCGTGGTTCGTATCCTGGAGGGTTCAAGGGCCGGGCGTTTTATGGTGGCCATCAGGGAAGACGAAGAGGCCGCCCAGGCCCTGGGAGTCAACGCATTCAAGTATAATATGATTGCCATTGCATTAAGCGCGTTTATGACCTCCCTGGCCGGTACCTTTTATGCCAATTACATTTTTTATCTTCATCCCGACACGCTGTTCGGCATGGCCCTCAGCATTGAGCTGATCCTGCGGCCCATTATCGGGGGGCTGGGAACCATTCTGGGACCGGTCTTAGGGTCATTTATCCTCACACCCCTTTCGGAGATATCCAGGGCCTATTTTACGAAGGGAGGGTTTGAAGGACTTCATTTGATCCTATACGGAATTATTGCTGTTCTCGTGGTGCTTTTTATGCCGAAAGGGATTATCTATTACGTGAAAAGGTGGTTGAATCCAGTACTGAGGCTGGATAATAGAACCTGTGTTTACTCTGAAAAAGGAAGCGAGGCTGAAGCAGAATCGTGAGCATCTTGAAAGTAACAGAGCTGAGCAAACTGTTCGGAGGCCTGGCGGCCCTTTCGCGACTGTCTTTTGAATTGGGGCAAGGTGAAATCCTGGGATTGATAGGTCCCAATGGGGCGGGCAAGACCACTGTATTCAACTGTCTGAGCGGCTTTCATACTCCCGATACAGGAGAGATGGTCTTTTCCGGAAAATCTCTGCTGGGCATGCAGCCCTATCAGGTGTGCCAGGCGGGCCTTGCCCGAACCTTCCAGATTGTGAAACCATTTCTGACCATAACCGTTCTGGATAATGTAATGGTAGGCGCCCTGATACGGGAAACGTCCATTAAAAAGGCCCGTGACGAGTCCATGGAAATCATCCAGTGGGCCGGTCTCGGTCACATGGCAGACAAGGACGCCGAGGGGCTTCCCCTTCCTCTCAGGAAAAGATTGGAGATGGCCCGTGCGCTGGCGACCCACCCGAAGGTTCTCCTTCTTGATGAAGTGATGGCGGGACTGAACCCCACGGAAGTTTCAGAGATTATTGAACTGATCAAGGAGATAAACGGAAAAGGAGTATCCATCCTGCTCATAGAACACGTCATGCAGGGAATCATGGCCCTTTCAGAGCGGGTACTTGTCATTAATTACGGAAGCAGAATTGCTGAAGGGACGCCTGCGGAAGTGGTAAAGGACAAGAAAGTAATTGAGGCCTATTTAGGCAAGGAGTTCCTCAATGCTCAGAGTTGATGGGATAGACGTCTTTTACGGGGATCTTCAAGCATTAAGGAACGTCGGTTTTGAGGCGGGCGAAGGGGAGATAGTCTCCGTCATCGGGTCCAACGGCGCGGGAAAATCAACCACCCTCAAAACCGTCTCCGGGATTCTCCGGCCCAAGAAAGGTATGATTGAATTTGAGGGCGAGAATATCAGTAAGGCCTCTACTACACGGATCGTTCGAATGGGAATCAGCCATATCCCTGAAGGAAGGCAGCTTTTCCCCACCATGACGGTGGAAGAAAACCTTGAAATGGGGGCGCAGTTCCCTCATATGAAGAAGGTTAGAAATGAAACCATGGCGGAAGTATTCGGGTTTTTCCCCCGTTTAAAGGAGAGGCTCAACCAGAAAGCGGGGACCCTGAGCGGCGGTGAGCAGCAGATGGTGGCCATCGGAAGGGGGCTCATGTCCAAGCCTAGACTCATAATGTTTGACGAACCGTCCCTCGGTCTGTCGCCCCTGCTTGTAACCACCATATTTGAGATTATCCGCCGGATCAACGAGCTGAACACATCCATTCTTCTCATAGAACAGAATGTATTTCACGCCTTGACCATCTCTGACAGGGGGTATGTGCTCGAGAACGGAGAGATTGCTCTGAGCGGCGATGGGAAATGGCTCCTGGGAAACCCCCATATCCGGAAGACCTATTTGGGGCTGTAATTTTTTTAGATGCGGATGGATGTAGGGGCACCCCCCCGTGGTTGCCCGTACAATGACAATGCCTGCATAACACGAGAAATTTCGACACCCGTGAACGGATAACACCAATGGAGGAAATAGATGGGAGAGAAAAAAGTTTTTCATACGGAGAAAGCTGCAGTCACCGGGGGGCCTTATGCTCAAGCGGTCATTCATGACGGGCTCATCTATACTGCAGGGCAGGGAGCAATAGACCCGGAAACGAATCAGATCAGACTGGGAACCGTGGAAGAGGAAGCGGAACTGGCTTTGCAGAACCTGAAAATAATCCTGGAGGAAGCGGGTTCATCCCTGAAAAATGTGTTAAAGGTAACAGTCTATCTTCTTGACATGGAAGAGTTTGCCCGATTCAATGTGATCTACAAAAAATATTTTGGGGATGATTTGCCGGCCAGAACATGTATCCAGGCAGCCTGCCTGCCCTTTGAGACACGGGTTGAAGTAGAGGCAATTGCCCATGTATGATTGGTTTTCCGAGCGATTCTAAATGAATGCCGGATGTTTTCCTCTGTTGACATCAAAATGCAGATTTGTTAAGAAAATCGGCTCATCGCGGATTAACGTGATATTTTTTCAGTTGCCGAATAGACTATGCTCAGATTTCAGGCGTCAGGTGTCAGGTGTCAGGAAAAAACATGGCTGTATTCAGCATATTCAACCTAAGAACCAATAGTTATGATTATTAGAATCAGAAAATAGGAATAGTAGGTACTGAAATCTGACACCCGAAACCTGACACCTCGGTTCCGGAAAAAAGGATTCTTCACGCAAATCCGCGATGAGCCAGAAAATCAAGTTTTTTCCGATAAGAGCATTCGTATTACGAAATCATAAACAAGACCATGTTTGAAAGAAAGGAGTATGTATTAGATGGAAGCATTAACCCCGTTTTATGAAGTAAATGAGGCCCTGGTGGCTATGGGGGCTGAAAAACTGAATCTCTGTATGCAGTGTGGAATGTGTGCAGGCTCCTGTCCGTGGCGCATTGTGGACGGGCCTTTTAATATCCGCCGGTTGATAAGAATGGCCCAGTTGGGAGTCGAAGGATATGAATCCGACGATATCCTCTACGGGTGCACCACATGCAACAAGTGCGTGCTGAAATGCCCGAGAGGGGTAACCATTATCGATATCGTCAAGGCCATGAGGGCCATGATTGCCGAGACGGGGGCCATACCGGGAGTTTTGAGGACAGCTACAGGAAGTGTTCACAGCAACGGAAACCCATGGTCGGAACCAAGAGATAAGCGTACAGCCTGGATGAAGGAAATGGAAGTTCCTCTTTTCGAAGAAGGGACCGAATATCTTCTGTATGTATGCTGCACATCTGCTTATGACGCCAGGGGTCAGAAGGTTGCACGAGCCTTGGTCAAAGTGCTGACGGCAGCCGGCGTCAGTTTCGGGATCATTGGTGAAGAAGAAAGCTGCTGTGGCGAGTCTGTTCGAAAAATAGGCGACGAAGAACTCTTCATGAACACAGCGGAAAAAAACATCAAACTGTTCAGCGGAAAAGGGGTCACGAAGATCATTGCGACCTCGCCCCATTGCTATTACACCTTGACCCAGGAATACCCTGAGCTGGGTGGAGAGTTTGAGGTGATTCACTATACCCAGTTGTTAGCCGGGCTGCTGGAAGAAGGAAAATTGTCCCTTTCCAAACCTTTGGACAAGAAGGTCACGTATCATGATCCCTGCTACCTTGGAAGGCACAATGATATTTACGATGAACCCCGTGCGCTGATTTCGGCAGCGACAGGTGGGAACCTTGTAGAAATGGACAGGGTCAGGCATGAAAGCCTCTGCTGCGGCGCCGGAGGCGGCAGATTGTGGATGGAAACAAAACCCGAATGGCGTTTTTCAGACCTTCGAATAGAGGAAGCCTGCAAAACCGAGGCGCCCATTCTGGCTACAGCATGTCCCTACTGCATATCGATGCTCGAGGACAGCAGAAAAACCGTCAACAAGGAAGATGCCATCGAAATCAAGGATGTCGTAGAGCTGATTGCCGAAGCGCTGTAATCCTTTTATTCAGACAGCAGAAGCCTTGCCCAGCCCGCCCGCCATTGCCGGTCCAAACCGTATGTTACGGATAGTACAGGCGAGGCAGGCGGGACAGCAGGGCTTTTTGCGGTCTGGCTGTGGAAACCTATGAAAATTGCTTATTTTGACTGTTTTTCGGGCATCAGCGGCGATATGATTCTCAGCGCCATGCTGGACGCCGGGTTGTCATTTCCTGATCTTGAAGAACGTTTGCGGACCCTCCCCCTGGACGGCTATCGTATAGTAAAAGGAAACGCCGACAGGAACCATATCCATGGAACCACCTTTTCCGTCCAGTGCGAAGGGGCACACCATCACAGGAATTTCAAAGATATTCGGGGAATCATCAAGCAGGGGGAATTTTCAGAACAGGTAAAGGAAACAAGTATTCAGATTTTTCGGTCTCTTGCCGAGGTAGAAGGCCGGATCCATAATAGGCCTGCAGATGAAGTTCATTTCCATGAGGTGGGCGCAATCGACTCCATTATTGACATTGTGGGAGCTGTTTATGGAGTCGAGAAGCTGGACATTCAATCCATATACGCCTCAAGAATACCCTTAGGCTCGGGCTTTGTAAAAACGGCCCATGGCAGAATGCCTTTACCGGCGCCTGCCACCATTGCCCTTTTAGGCGATATTCCGGTCTTTGATTCCGGCGTTCAAAAGGAAATGGTAACACCTACGGGCGCCGCTCTTCTCAAAGGACTGGTCTGTGCATTCGGGGAAATGCCGGCCATGAAAGTACAGCAGATCGGGTACGGAGCGGGATCAAGAGACCTGCCGGACAGACCGAATATGCTTCGGATTCTTATGGGGGAGCAGGATGCCGGCACAGGAACGGACACCGTTTTGGTGCTTGAAGCTAACATAGACGACATGAGCCCTGAGCGATTGGGGTATTTGATGGACCTCCTTTTTGATGCCGGAGCGCTGGACGTGGCCTTTTTTCCCGCCCAGATGAAAAAAAACCGACCGGGGGTACAGGTACAGGTTATAGGGTACCCAGCCCAGAGAGACCAGCTCCTGGAAATCTTTTTCAGCGAAAGTTCAACCCTTGGGGTTCGATTCCAATTTACAGAGAGGAAGGTGCTCCAGAGGGAGAAAGCCGAAGTAGAGAGTCCCTGGGGCAAAATACAGGTTAAGAGTATTTCGGGCGGGAACGGGACAAAACGATTTGAGCCCGAGTACGAAGTATGCAGGAATATTGCCCAACATCACCATGTTTCTCTGGAAGAGGTATACCGTTGGGT
>CAYOWC010000232.1:5667-8064 GCA_964407525.1 uncultured Desulfobacteraceae bacterium
GCACTGGCCATCTGGGTTTCCCAAAAGGCCGAAAGCCTGTTCGCAAAAAAAGACCCTTCTCAGGTTGTCATAGACGAAGTAGCGGGACTCAGTGTGACCATGTTCCTGGTCCCTTTATCCTGGTTGTCTATCTGTCTGGGCTTTTTTCTCTTCCGGTTTTTTGATATCCTGAAGCCCTGGCCGGTTAACCGGGCCGAAAAACTCCCGGGAGGGTTCGGAATCGTCTTAGACGATCTTGTGGCCGGGGTCTATGCCCAGCTTTTTCTCAGGGGCATATTGGCCTTAATTGGATGATAGGAAACATTAGCATGCACGGCGAAATCATTACCATAGGAGACGAACTCACAGCCGGCAGGACCGTTGATCTCAACGCCTGGTACGCGGCTGGGAAAATTGCTTCTTCGGGGTTGGAGATTACGAGGGTGACATCGGTAGGCGACAATACCGAAATGGTCTCCGAAGCACTGAAACGCGCCTGTCTCTCGTCCCGCTTTGTTATCGTAACGGGGGGCTTAGGCTCTACCCGTGACGACATCACCAGTGAGATCGTTGCAGGGGCATTAAAGAGGCCTCTTTCATCGAATCTTGAAATGCTTGATAAAATCCGGCATTTTGTCAAAAAACGCGGGATAGAGATGACCCCATGTATCGAAAAGATGGCAAATCTTCCCGATGGCGCCACCCTGATTCATCCCGACGGCGCCGTCTGTGGTTATTCCCTTGTGGAAAAAGATGTTCATCTCTATTTTCTGCCGGGCGTACCGAATCAGATGCGTTATCTCCTGGACACTTTTGTTATTCCCGACATCCTGGCCCTTTACGACACCATTCCGGTGATGAAACATCGTGTTCTTAAAGTGTACGGGCTGAATGAACCAATTATTGCCGAAAAGCTGGAAAGCCTGGGGAACGAGACGGGGGAAGCCGTTCTGGGTTTCTACCCACATTTCCCAGAGAACCATATCACGATCACTTTACATGGAGAAGAGGCCTCGACTGTTTCGAAAAAACTGGACTGGATTGAGGCACAAATAATAAAGATTCTGGGAGACTATGTTTTTACTTCAGACAACAAGGACATAGAGGAAGTTGTCGGCGACAAACTGAAGGAAAAAGGATGGTCTATTGGATTGGCCGAATCGTGTACCGGCGGACTGATCAGTGATAGATTAACCGATGTTGCCGGCAGTTCCGGTTATTTCCAGGGGGGAGTTGTTTGCTACAGCAATAGTTCCAAAGAACACCTGCTCGGGGTGCGAAAGGAGACTCTGGTTCAATATGGAGCAGTGAGTTCTGAGACGGCCAGGGAAATGGCCGTGGGCATTCGCACGTGCATGAAGACGGATCTGGGAATAGCGGTTACCGGCATTGCCGGTCCGGATGGGGGCAGTAAGAAAAAACCTGTGGGTACGGTTCATATTGGCCTCAGCTCCGAAAACGATCTTTTTACACAACAATACAGATTCAGAGGCAGTCGCTCACAGGTAAAACTGAACGCAGCCATGATGGCACTGGATTGGGTGAGAAGAACCATTGATGGACATTCGATTATTCCTGGCATTTGAGCTGCCTGAAGAAATTAGAGATGTCGTGGGTCAAGTTTCCAAAGAGGCTGGAAAGCTGCCCCTGAATATTCGATGGGTGAAGGTTAAAAACATTCACCTGACCGTCGTTTTTATCGGCAATGTGGAAGAAAGCATCATTTCCCGGATCGAAGAGGTGGCGCGTCCGGCTTGCGGCAAAAGCCATCCATTTGAACTCTCATTAAATGGTCTTGGCTTTTTCGGGAAGATGCGGAATCCACGGGTTCTCTGGGTCGGCTTGAATGCGGATCTGAAAGGAATGTCCCGTTTGAGGGATGACCTTCAGAGAGAACTGGCCCCTTTGGGAATAAAGAGGGAATCGCGCCCGTTCAGGCCCCATTTGACCCTCGGACGATTTAAAAAGGGGGTGGGATCTGTGGTACATCTGAAAAAATTGCTCCACCAATATAGAGGGCTGACAAGTCCGACAGGCATCCTGAGTAAACTGGTGCTGTTCAGAAGTGACCTGAGAAAGGATGGCGCAGTATATACAAAGATCAACCAGTGGCCACTCGGGGGATGAGGGTGGTTGAGATCCGAGGTCTGAAGTCCCATGTCAGTTTCATATGAGCGGGGCCTCTGACTGAAACGAAGGTCAGGCTGATCGAGAAAGAAACTTGCGCACAATTATTTACCGCCCGCTACGCTCAAGACGCAAAGAACGCTAAGATTTTATTTTTTTACCGAATCGGAACGGACGATTCGATAAAGCAATCGGCCCTTCGGGCATTTCGGGAGAATGGTTATGTTTCACACAGGGAAGAATAATGGCTGTTTTTTCGAATCGTCCGTTCCGATTCGAAAAAGGCTTTGC
>CAYOWC010000233.1:0-8058 GCA_964407525.1 uncultured Desulfobacteraceae bacterium
TGAGCATGGTCTATTCGCGAATTGATGAAAATATCACGTTAATCCGCGATGAGCCGTAAGATTTAAAACAATCGGGGCAAATCAACTACCCAACAGTTCATCGGACTCTCAAAATGGCTGCTGTTCACCCCATAATGAATTTCAGAGAGGTCATCGATCGTATCAGGCGATATCGTCCGGATCAACATATCTCCAGCCTGCTTATCGCCATCATTATCGGCATACTGAGTGGATACGGCGCCGTACTTTTCAGGTTTGTAATCAAGGGGGCACAATACCTCTTTTACCAGAACAGCGGCGATATTTTGACCTTCGCAGCATCTATTCCACCATATGTCATGATCGGTATGCCTGCTCTTGGAGGCCTTATCGTAGGCATTCTGGTCCATTTTGGAGCAAGGGAAGCAAAGGGGCATGGTGTCCCCGAGGTAATGGAAGCCGTATCCCTTCGAGGAGGCCATATTAGAAAGAGGGTGGCCTTTGTGAAAATCATAGCCTCCGCCATCTGTATCGGCTCCGGAGGATCCGTGGGCCGGGAGGGACCCATTGTCCAGATAGGCTCTTCCATAGGGTCGAGTGTATCTCAGATTTTCAAACTAACGAGCCAACAACGCAAGACCATGGTCGGGTGTGGAGCTGCTGCCGGAATTGCCGCTACGTTTAATGCACCTATTGCGGGAGTCCTTTTTGCTTTGGAGGTACTCCTCGGAGATTTTGGAATTGCCGCGTTTTCACCGGTAGTTCTTTCATCCGTTATGGCCACCACCATATCCCGGCACTACTTTGGAGATTTCCCTGCCTTCGTCATTCCTTCTTACGAGCTGGTTTCCCTCTGGGAGCTGATCATCTACCCATTTTTGGGATTACTGACCGGAGTTCTCGGAATTCTTTTCATCACGGTCCTGTATAAATCGGAAGACCTCTTCGATCTCATCAAAATCCCGGAGTGGATTAAACCGGCCATCGGAGGCTTGATGATCGGAGTGCTCCTTCTGGAATGGCCGCAGGTTTTCGGGGTCGGATACGGGGCCATGAACATGGCCCTGTTAAATGAAATGACAGGCCTCCTGATGCTGACACTCATTTTTGTCAAAATGGCGGCTACCTCTATCACCCTTGGGACGGGCGGGTCAGGGGGCATCTTCGCCCCATCCCTTTTCATGGGGGGCATGGTAGGTGGCTTTTTTGGCTGGGTCGTCAACCTCTTTTTCCCGGAAATTACGGCGCCTCCAGCTGCCTATGCACTGGTCGGGATGGGAGCTTTTGTGGCGGGCGTAACCCACGCCCCCATTACCGCCATTCTGATTATTTTTGAAATGACCGGCAATTACAAGATCATCCTACCCATGATGATCACTGCAATTCTCAGCACCATCGTGGCTTCTTCTCTGAAAAACGGCTCCATATACACCATTAAACTGCTCAGGAGAGGTGTGGATATCTCCAAGGGTCTTGAGCAGAATATCCTCAAAAACATGAAGGTCCGGCAGATCATGGAAAAAAATGTCGTGACTGTTCCGGAAGGCATGCCCCTTGTAGGCCTGATCAGCACCTTCAAAGTAAAGAATGTTTCCTATCTCCACATGGTCAACAAGGAAAATGATCTGACAGGCATTATTTCTTTCAGGGATATTCGTCCCCTGCTCGAAGAAGAACAGGTAAATTTCCTGATTATCGCAAAGGATGTGGCCACCACAGACCTTGTCATCGTCGGGCAGGATGACAACATCCAGGTCGCCATGAGCCTCATGGGCAAGCGCGGCATTTCCCAGTTGCCGGTAACCGGAGGAAACAATGGACGTAAAATCCTTGGAACACTGAGGGAAAAAGACGTTATTTCCGCCTACGACAATGCCGTCATCCGCCATGAAATCGAACTGAGTTGAACAGGATAACGGCAAACCAACAAGAGTGATAAGAGGTTTTTCGTGGGTTAGGGTGAAGTACTAGAATTCCCAAAAGCAAGGTGTCAGGTTTCAGGTGTCAGTATTCAGTGTCTACTATTCCGGATTTGTGATTCGGCACTGACTATGCTAACAAAATTATTTTCTCGAATACCATCATGGTTTTCCCTGACACCTGAAACCTGACACCTGCTTCCTGAACAAGGTCTATCTGTGACCAAACTTGAGCATCACACAATTCCGCCATGAAACTTATAAAATTGGATCTGCCGTGCAAGATCTTGTTACCGTAATCATTGTAAACTGGAACGGAAAAAAACTGCTCCCGGATTGTCTCGAAAGCTTGAGAAAGCAGCAATTCAAGGATTTTTCCACGATCCTTGTGGACAACGGTTCTTCAGACGGATCCCTTGATCTTGTATCAAGGCACTACCCGGAAATAAAGACCATCTCCCTTCGTGAAAACATGGGGTTTGCAGTAGCAAATAACGTGGCCTTTTCACGGGCAGAAACAAAATATGTTGCGCTGTTGAACAACGATGCAGTAGCCCATCCAGAGTGGCTCAAACGCTTGACGGACAGCCTTGAAAAAGACCAGAATGCGGGTTTTGCCGCTTCTAGAATACTCTACTATGACAATCCGGAAATAATCGATCGTGCAGGGGACAGTTACTCCACAGCCGGGGCGGGAATTCTGCGGGGAAGGGGATCGAAAGCAACGGATTATGGTCAACCACAATATATTTTCGGCGCCTGTGCAGCGGCCGCCATGTATCGAAAGGCCATGATCGACCATGTAGGTTTCTTTGATCCAAAATTCTTCCTGATCTATGAAGACGTGGATCTCAGTTTCAGGGCACAGCTTTCCGGTTATCAGTGCCTGTACGTACCATCAGCCATTGTGTATCACAAGGTCAGTTCCAGTATCATTCGGGATTCCCCTGTTTCCGTATACCACGGACATCGCAACCTTGAATGGGTTTATTTCCAGAATATGCCGCCCGGACTGCTCTTGAGGTCTCTCTTGTCCCATGCTGCATACGATTTTGCGGCCTTTTTCTATTTTACTGGTAAAGGAATGACAAAACCATTTCTAAAGGCCAAATGGCATGCCATAAGGAGCATTAAAAGGATCATGAAAAACCGAAGGCAGGTTCAGTCAGAAAAGCGCGTGGACAATGCCTATCTATGGAGACTCATAGAAAGGGAACGTTTCCTGCCTCGTTTGGCCCTGAGGATTTCAAAAAAATGAACGACATCAGAAAGATATCCCCCTATATGGATGTCATCATCGTTAATTACAACAGCACGGACCACCTGCTGCAATGTCTGACATCCCTTTACGACGTTTCCCGCGGACTGACCATCCATGTATGGGTGCAAGACAACGCCTCCAAAGACAACGTGGACAGGGTAAGGGACCTTTTCCCTGACGTACACGTAATAAAAAATGACAGGAATCTGGGATTTGGACGTGCCATCAACCGATCCCTCCCGCAGGGTTACGCTCCATATATTTTGATCCTGAACCCGGATACCATTGTCGACCCAGGATTCTTTGGACACATTCTGGAATACATGGACGCCCATCACAAAGTGGGAATAATCGGTCCAAAAATTTTTGATACGGACAAAACCGTCCAGGGATCCGCAAGGTCATTTCCAACTCTGCTTACAGCGCTTTTTGGCAGAAAATCAGTCCTCACGAGATTTTTTCCTCACAATCCCATAACCCGGGAAAATATCCTGACAAGCAAGTCCGATGGTTTCACGCCTATGCCTGTAGACTGGGTTTCAGGAGCCTGCATGGTAGTCAGAAGAGAAGCCGTAGACCATGTTGGTCCGATGGACGAACGGTTTTTCATGTACTGGGAGGATGCGGACTGGTGCAGACGCATGTGGCAGAAGGGGTGGAAGGTAGTCTATTTCCCAAAATCTTCCATCGTTCATTTCGCAGGGGTCAGCAGCGAAAAAAATATCTTTCGATCCGTTCTTGAGTTTCACAAGAGCATTTATCGACTTTTCCAAAAACATGCACGGTCACCCCATTCCTTTCTAAGACCTTTCATCTTCTGGGGTCTCATATACCGTTTCATATTCGTAATATTTTCCCAGGCTACTACCAGGCTGTTTTATCGCCTCCTGTACGTCACCCGTGTTAAAACAAAATCGCCTTTGTCCCCTGACAGACGGATAAAGTTGCTTCGTTTCATCGCCAGGCTGAATATCGGAGGCCCATCTATTCACGTTTATCTATTAACCAAAGGGCTAAATCCAGAACAATTCCAATCTATTCTGGTGACTGGAAAGATATCCAGCCAGGAAGGAGACATGAGTTATCTCTTTGATTCTCTGGAAGAAACGCCGTTAGTAATCAATGACCTGCAACGTGAAATCCGTCCACTACTGGATATACGAGCCTTCTTCAAAATTTTCTCTCTTCTCCGCTCAGAAAAACCCCAGATCGTGGATACCCATACGGCCAAAGCCGGGACTACTGCAAGACTGGCCGTGATTCTTTATAATATGCTCTACCGCAAAAAGATCAGGACGGTCCATACATTCCACGGCCATGTTTTTGAAGGATATTTCAGTAAATTAAAGTCTTCTGTTTTCATGTGGGTCGAACGATTCCTGGCAAAGGGTACCGACGTGATCGTGGCCATCAGTGATTCCCAAAAAAGGGATCTGTCCGAAAGATTTCGAATCACAACCGGCGATCGAATCAAGACCGTACATCTTGGTTTCGACATGCAACCATTTCTTTCCTCCAGGAAATTCAAGGGACAGCTTAAGCAGATGCTTGGAATCCACAAGAGCACCCTGGTCATCGGCATTATCGGCCGCCTTGTCCCCATAAAAAACCACCAGATGTTTTTTGACGCGGCCAAACAGTTTATTGAGCGGGATCCGAAACGAAAAGTTGCATTTCTTGTAGTCGGGGACGGGGAACTTCGCGAAAAAATGGAGCAATACTGCAGGGATGAAGGTATCGATTCCCATGTACGATTCCTGGGGTGGATGAAAAACCTGCCCATGGTCTACGCCGACGTGGATATCCTGGGGCTCACATCCCTCAATGAGGGGACCCCGTTTTCCATCATCGAAGCCATGGCATCCTCTGTGCCCGTGATTGCTACGAAAGTCGGTGGTGTTACAGACCTGCTTGGGGGACTTGAAAGTGGGCAGCCAGGAAATGGCTTCAGAATTCATGAAAGGGGGATCCTCTGCGAAAAAGAGGATGCTTCCGGATTTGCAGATGGTCTCAAATATCTCGTCGATGTAGACGCCGATGAAAAGACGGCGCTTATCAGAAGGGCTCGCATATTTGTGGAGGAGCAGTTCTCGGAGAAACGACTCTTAAAGGAAATGGAGAACCTTTACCGGGAACTGGCGACAAGCAACAAGTGACGAGTGACCAGCTTGCAAGGCCCCGTTTTCAGGCTTAAAAATATTCAACGACATACTTTGCGCTCTTTTTCAAGGTTCTTACAGGCCCCTCATTCACTAAAACATTTTTCAATAAACCAAAGCCTTCCTTTAACGAAAATCTCACCCTGTTTCGGAAAAGACATGTACGGCAGGCCTCGAAAGCCGGGCTTTCAGTATTGACCGTCTTTCTTAATAGACGATATTTTTCACTGTTCCAGATATCTTCAAGTCTTTGACGATTGATATCTCCAAATGTTTCAACCATCGCGCAGCAGGGTTTCACCTTCCCTTCACATGTTACATACAGTGTCTGCCACGGTTCATAACACGGACTTATTTTCCTAATTTTACCCGGTGAAAAAAAGCCTGTATGGGCGCATTCATTAGAGTCGGAAATCAATTCCGTTGCCTGATCGATATTCTGCTCTTTCGTATCCTCTTTATCCTCGCCGGTTACAGCTGTCTGCTCATAAGAAAATTCTGGTTTTTTAAAAGATGACGGCGTAATAAGGTTAATGCCCGACTCTTTCGCAGCCCTTTTTGCGTCTGTAATAGAATTTTCGGCAAGTTCAGGATGAAAAAAAAGGCATTCCCGGCCAAGCTGGTAATCGGGAGGGAAAAGATCGCTTAAAACAACCTCACCTACTCCCAATCGTGCGGCAAGTTTGATAATATCAGGCAATTCCGCCATGTTTCTTTTCATACCCACGAAATTAATTCTCATAAATGGAGTTTTCGTATTCCTTAATTTCTTAATTTCCGACAAAGCCTCAATATTTCTTAGAACCCTGCTGAACTTTGCTCCCTTTCTGATAGACTCAAAGGTTTCAGGAGTCGCACCATCGAGTGAAAATGTAATCTGATCCAGGCCGGCATCGATCAATTTATAAGACGTATCCCTGTCTAATAATGTTCCGTTCGTGGTAACATCCACATACGCGCTTTTTCCTTTTAAATAGGTTAACTTCTGGATAAATGTTTTATTTAAAAAAGGTTCTCCATATCCAACCTCGTGAACGACCCTTGCATAGTCGAGATATGGTTTTATCCTGTCAAAAACGAGGTCCGGCATGACGCCTTTTATAGTCTGTTTCCCGTGAACACAGGTTATGCATTGTAAATTACAACTTAAGGCGACTTCTATAAAAAACTTCCAGGGCATAGTGGACGAACGCTTTCTCGAAAGTTTTTTTTCAAGGTAATTCACTAAAAGATTAAGCTTTTTCTTCATACAGATCTCGTTAAATGGTCAGCGGGTTGTTGTAAGTTTGAGAAGATTCCCTCCCTCTATCTGATCCGCAAGGGTCTTTGCGATCAAGCGCAACCCTTCAGGACTGTTGTGGGCATCAAAAGGAAAGAGATACAGGGCACTGTGGTTTTTTTCCGATTCAAGAAACGGAGTCAGATCCACAAAAGGGACGCCCATTTTCCTGCAGATCCGCTCAATCGTACGATTGACAACCTGAAGATCTGGCTCATTCAACTGCACCGAATCAGGGATCAATGCAACCAGGACTTTTACTCCTTCCCCATTGGCCAACCGGACAAATTCCCGCAGCTTTTCCGAGAAAGCGTCCAGTCTCTTCTCCTTTATCTTCCCTGACATGATTCGGTAGTTGAGGTTTCCGGGATTCGCAGGTCCCCATTCCCTTTTTCTGTCTTCAATGGTTTTCATATAGGAATGGCCCTGCCTGTAACGATATTTGTACTCATAAACGGCATTGGTGTTTTTAAGAACGTTCCAGAGGTAGATATGGTCCAGCATTCCAAAAAATTCTCTATCCCGGAACGGATTGGTTCCGTGATAATCACCGGATCCTTTCTTCGGAGAAGACGGCGCCGCCAAATCATCCACAAACAGGGCCAGAACAACAAGGTCCGGATGAAAAGAGAGAGCCTTTCTCTTAAGGACCTCGTAATGCTGCCACATGTTGTGCCCAATCACACCGCAGTTGATTACCTCAGAAGGAATACCCCGACTGTTCAATACCTTTTCAAGTTGACTCGGATAGGTCGCTTCCCCATTGACGCGTGCTCCGAAAGTAAAAGAATCTCCTATGACCATAATCCTGGACTTTCCAGGCTGCCTGTCCATAGAACGTTCAATATCCCTGAATCCCTTTGAGTTGATCTGGTAGGATTCCCCCATAAAACCGGTTCCCGACGTCCCGGGAACAAGGTCCCAGCCAAAAAAGGGAGAGGCCTGATGAATCTGGGTCATTTCAGGCCGCGCTATGGGAGGATTCCATATCCTGAGCATTGCCTCCAGCGTCAGGAGGCAAAAGGAAACAGATCCTAACAACAGGAAAAAATTCTTTATTCTAAGGGTAATCAGAAGCCTTAAGATAATCAGAGGAATAAGAAATCGAATGGGGGTATACAGATGGTGTGCTTTAATGGATACGTCACCGAGCGCAATTTGGACCTGCCCGTTCATGATAACAAGCACCAGGAGGATCAGATAGATGACTATGAAGAAATCTACAAGTCCTTTGAAGATCCTGAAAAAAATCGAATGGCGCTTCCCGGGTTTCATCGTTGTATTCTTCCTCAGAAATCAAAAAAGGGCATAGATAAAAGGGGCCACAGCGCTCCCTTCCGTAAAAACGATCAGGGCCCCGAAGAGGGCCAGGGTCAGCAGGATGGGGAGAAGCCAGTAGCGCTTCCTGATCCGCAGAAACTCCCAGAATTCTATCATGAGGGATTGTTTGGCCAATGTCAC
>CAYOWC010000234.1:0-8048 GCA_964407525.1 uncultured Desulfobacteraceae bacterium
CCATAGATCACCGCTTTTGGGTGATTCGATATTCTGCGGTTCGCTTTTTCCGGTTTTCTCGTTCCCACGCTGGAGCATGAGAACCAGGCAAATCTTCTTTTGGCTTTCGTGCTTGAGCGCCGTGATCCTATCCATTATCCTATTCGGATGCGCCCCCGTAGGCCCGGATTATGTCCCTCCGACAATGCCTTCTCCCAAGGCCTGGCATACGAATCTCAAATATGGCCTTACAACAAACGATCCGGCTCCTGAAACACTTGCCACCTGGTGGGAAACCCTCCATGACCCCACCCTTACCAAACTCATGGAACAGGCGGTTACGGGAAATCTGGATTTGAAAGTGGCGAGGTCAAGAGTACGGGCGGCGCGCGCCCGTCGAACCATCAGCAGATCTGGCCTCTTTCCTTCTGTGGATGCATCGGCTTCCGGCACCAGAAACCGTCTGAGTGAGGAAAGATATGGAGGAGACGATTACGATCTTTATGCAGCAGGGTTTGATGCGACCTGGGAACTGGATATTTTTGGAGGAACACGACGCTCCGTAGAAGCTGCTGATGCGGACATACAGGAACAGGAAGAAGATCTTCGCGATGTCATGGTCTCTCTCCTTTCGGAAGTTGCCTTGAACTATATCGATGTACGCACCTTTCAAGCGGGCATTGTCGTAGCCTGGTCTAACCTGGAGGCTCAGGAAAATACCTTTCAGCTGACGCAATCCCGTTATGAGGCCGGCCTCACGAACGAACTAGCGGTTCAACAAGCTACCTACAATATCGAGAACACCCGCTCCAAAATCCCTGTCCTGCGCATCGCGCTGGAAGGGGCTATGAACCATATCGCAGTTCTCCTGGGCCAAGAGCCCGGCGCTTTGCACGCAGAACTGAAAAAACCCCGGATGATTCCGTTCACTCCCCCGATAGTGGCTGTGGGCATTCCGGCTGAGACGCTGAGACGCAGACCGGACCTCCGGAGTGCGGAACGACGTCTGGCAGCCCAGACTGCACGGGTAGGGGAAGCCACTGCTGATCTGTACCCCCGTTTCCGGCTTCTGGGATCCATCGGTCTTGAAACCCTTTCCTTAGGGGATGTTTTTTCCGCCAGCGGCCTGGCCTACCTCATCGGACCGAGCATTTCCTGGCCGGTGTTCAATGCCGAGGCTATCCGAAGCAACATCGAAGTCCAGTCTGAACTTCAAGAACAGGCCCTGCTTGAATATGAGGCTGCGGTTCTAAATGCATTGAAAGATGTTGAAAATGCGCTTATTTCCTATGCTGAAGAGCAAAATCGCCGGAAGGCTTTGAGCGCATCGGCAGAAGCGGCTGAACGGGCAGTGGAACTCTCGGAAAGCCAGTACCAGGCAGGGTTGACCGACTTTACGGGCGTCCTCGATGCGCAACGTTCGCTCCTGTCTTTTCAAGAGCAACTAACCAGGAGCGAGGGAGCGGTAACCTCCAACCTGGTCCGCTTGTACAAAGCACTTGGGGGTGGATGGGTGCCCCTGCCCCGGGATGCAAGTCAGGACAGTGCGGAACCATAAATTCTCTTTCTATGTGGATGAATGCGATTTTGGAACGGAAAATCAGAGGAAGCGCTTGATTTGATGAAAACGTATTATGACGGCTATCTTTTTTGCCTTGACAATCAAGAGCAAAATAACCATCATGGAACCATAACGGAACTCACAATATTCATCTGAAATATTAGGGGGGTGGTAATATGCCAAGTATAACAGTCAAAAACATTCCAGATCACGCGTACGAAATTCTAAAGCAAGTGGCAACTACTAACCGCAGGAGCATCAATAGTGAGATTATCCGTCTAATAGAAAAAGCAACAATGAGTAAACCATTCATCCCAGAGCATTATCTAGCCCAAGCTAAACGATCCAGGCAAAAAACAAAAAAAATCCTTCTCACCTCCGAGATTTTACAAAGAGCTAAAGAGGAAGGGCGACCATGATTGTTGTAGATACAAATATCATAAGCTATTTCTACCTCAACTCAGACTGTTCACCTCTTGCGGAACAGGTATTTAGAAAAGACCCCATCTGGTCTGCACCCTTGTTATGGCGAAGCGAATTCAGAAATGTTCTGACGTTCTACATCAGAAAAAATATAATTTCGTTGGCTGACGCAATTGAAACATTCGAGTCAGCAGAAGAATTATTAAAAGAAAATGAATATGAAATTAATTCAGTGCAAGTATTAAGCTTGTCACACTCAAGTGGATGCTCGGCATACGATTGTGAGTTTATTAATCTGGCAAAAGATCTTAGTATCGCACTTGTAACTGAAGACAAAAAGGTACTAAAAAGCTTCCCCGAATTAGGCCTGTCAATGCGCCATTTTCTCGAACTGCACTGAGAATATATCACAACGTTGGTAAAAGAGTAGGCTCGCATGGTTCCGGAGATCAAAGAATTGAAGATTCTGGGAATGCAATGAAAAGGCCTGGTTATTTTCCCAATCGTGCAGCGATCGTCCTTTTTCTATGAATTTCCGGTTTGATTGTGATATCATGGCCGCAATCAAACCATGGCAAACAATGTGTCGCGCTATTCGACGAAGTGCATTTTTTTTGTTGTCGATGGAGCGAAATCTAAACCAATCAAAAAAATGTGGAGAAAAGAGTTTTTCATGGCAAAAAAGAAACGAGTAGTCATCAATAGAGACTGGTGCAAGGGCTGCGGGATCTGTGTGGCTTTCTGCCCGAAGGGAGTCCTGGTCCTGGATCATCAGGAAAAGGCCGAGTGGGCCCACCAGGAAAAATGCATCAGCTGTGGACTCTGTGAACTGCGCTGCCCAGACCTGGCCATTGAACTGGAGGACATGGAATCGTGAAACCAACTGCGAAGTTCATTCAAGGAAACGAAGCGGTGGTCGAAGGGGCCCTCTATGCAGGCCTCAATTTTTTTGCAGGCTACCCAATAACCCCCTCCACGGAAATCGCTGAGATTCTGTCTGAAAAACTACCGGCCACAGGAGGGAAATTCATACAGATGGAAGATGAAATTTCTTCCATGTGCGCAATCATCGGGGCATCTCTGACCGGATTGAAAGTCATGACCGCCACAAGCGGTCCCGGCTTTTCCCTGAAACAAGAAGCTATCGGATATGCGGTAATGGCCGAAGTTCCTTCGGTAGTGGTCAATATACAGAGAGGCGGACCGAGTACGGGCCTTCCTACCGGAGTGGCCCAGGGCGATGTCATGCAAGTCAGATGGGGCACACACGGGGACCATTCCATCATCGCCCTTACAGCGTCAAACCTTCAGGATGTTTTTACCATGACCGTGGAGGCCTTCAATCTGGCGGAGATATACCGCACCCCGGTCGTACTCCTTCTCGATGAGGTGGTTGCACACATGCGTGAAAAAGTGGTTATTCCCGGACCTGATGAGATTGACGTGGTCGCAAGACTTCGCACATCCGTCCCGGAAGGAACCAATTTTCATCCCTATCTGACCCGGGAAGACGGTCGACTTCCCATGAGCGATTTCGGAAGTGTCCACAGATACAACGTAACCGGCCTGGTCCACGATATGTGGGGTTTTCCTTCCACTGACCCCAAGGTTGCCTACGATCTCCTTCACCACCTGGTGGACAAACTCGAAAACAAGGCGAATGCCCTGGCCAGATACAGGGAATATAATACCGAAGACGCCGAGATTCTACTCATCTCTTACGGAAGCTCCGCCCGGACCGCGCTCCATCTTGTGGAAGATCGCCGAGAAAGAGGATTGAAAATCGGTCTCTTGGAACTTCAAACCCTCTGGCCTTTCCCAAAAGATCTCATTCGCAGCATGTGTAAAGGCAAAAGTCACGTTCTGGTCGTGGAAATGAACATGGGGCAGATCTGCCAGGAAGTCAGAAAATCGGTACCGAGACCGGAAAAGGTTTATTTAGCCAACAGGTTCGACGGTGTATCCATTTCCCCCGCCGACATCCTGCGTGTTCTTTATATGATCCAGGGGAAAGGAGTATAACATGGCTGTCAAAGATTTTATCCGTCAGCGTTTCCTGCCGCATCTCTGGTGCGCGGGATGCGGGCACGGCATCGTCATGGGAAATATGATTCGCGCCATTGAGCAGTTAGAATTGCGCAAGAACGAAATCGTAGTCGTATCGGGTATCGGGTGTTCTTCGCGAATGCCGGGCTATTTGGATTTTCACACCATGCATACCATTCATGGCAGGGCCATCGCCTTCGCCATGGGAGTAAAAATGGGACAGCCCGAACTCCAGGTCATCGTACCCATGGGAGACGGGGATGCCTTGTCCATAGGGGGAAACCATTTGATCCACGCAGCAAGGCGAAATGTGGACATGACGGCCATTATCATGAATAACGGCATATACGGTATGACCGGGGGGCAGGTATCGCCCATGACCCCTGACGGAAAAAAGGGCACCACCGCACGGCACGGGACGTTCTCCAAACCCTTCGACGCGGTAGCCCTGGCCCGAGGGGCAGGGGCTACGTTTGTGGCAAGAACCACCACCTATCACGCAAAAGAGATGATCGATATCATGAGCCAGGGGATCGCCCATAAGGGGTTTTCCGTGATCGAGGTCATGAGTCAATGTCCAACCTACTATGGCAGAAAAAACAAGATCGGCAACGCTGCGGAAATGATGGAGTCCTACAGAGATGGAACGGTAAAAGTGGGTTCAAAGAAGGCAAAAGAAAACCCGAATCTGATAGAACGCGGGATCTTTGTAAATGAAGATTCCCCCGAATATGTAGCCAGTTATCTGAAATTCATGGAAACACTTCAGGCCGGGGCAAAAGAGAAGGAGCAAAAAAGCGAAGGGACGGAGGAGCATCATGGATAAACGGATTGTTTTCACTGGATCAGGAGGGCAAGGGGTCATCACGGCTGCCATCATCCTGGCGGAAGCCGCGGCCATCTATGAAAATTTGAATGCAGTGCAAACCCAGACATACGGACCGGAAGCACGCGGTGGGGCAACCAGGGCGGACATCATCATTTCCGAAAAGCCGATCCGACACCCGAAAGTCATCAATCCGCATATTCTTGTCTGCCTTACCCAGGAAGCCTATAACAAATATGCGAGAATATTGCGTCCCGGAGGCCTTCTCCTGACGGACGAAAAATATGTGGAAGTGGACTACAAGGTAGACGCCAGGCAGGTGGCGTTGAATATGTACAGGACAGTTATGGACAAGATAGGCAAACCGATTGTCTTTAACATCTGCATGCTTGGAGCCGTCATCCGTTTGGCTGGACTGATCGATCCGGAATCGGTCATCAAGGTCCTGGCCACAAAAATCCCCCCTGGAATGATCCAGATGAACAGCAAAGCCCTTCAAATAGGATTAGAACTGGCAGAAGAAAGTATGAACGGGCTGTAGGACTGCTATTAAGAAACGATATCCCCCTCGGGTGTAAGAAAATCAAAGTCTAATTTGTAGTTGAACCTTCGAATGGAAGCGGCATCCAGATCTTTCATTCGGAGATGAGGCAGCCTGGTCAGTCCCGGTTGGCTGGTGGAAGAAGTGGTAAAAACTGTGACGAAGCAATTTGAGATCTATGCCCAAAAGAAGTGAAAGGGTGATAAATAATTTCTTGACTCAGGGATCTTTACGGGTATTGCATAACACCCGGTAGTGGTTATTTCAAATGATAAGAATAACGTGTTCTCCGGCACAGTTAGGGTTCTGCCCATTACGTCGAAAAATCTTCATAAAATCTACCCCTTCGAAATGTTGTTGCCTATAATATCAGGGGTTGGTAAATCGTTATTCTGGCGTTTGAATTTCGGCGACGTGAACCATAACACAGACGAATTTCTTATAGAGGTATCGTGATGTCTTCTGTCCTAACCAAACTTTTCAAAAGGAATCGAAGTCAGGCGGTTCGTCTTCCCAAGCAGATTGCCCTATTTGAAGAGGATTGAACAGTTTTCGACTTTTTGGTATCCAATTACCATCCAGTCTTGACTTTCTGGTAATTTATGATAGTTTAGTCAGCATGGAAAAAAGACAATACTATAAAGAAATTTGGGGAGCTTTTGATCAGGAAAAACATCTGGTTCTCGTTTCCGGCCCCCGGCAAGCCGGGAAAACCATTTTTGCGAAGGACGCCGCCTCTGAAGAACCTGTTTCACTCTATTTCAATTATGATATCCCGGCTAACAAGGCTCAAATCCTTCAGAATCCCACCTTTTTTGAAGAGGTGGACAGGATCAAGGGAAATCTCCCATTGATCATCTTCGATGAGATCCACAAATATAATGATTGGAAAAACTACCTCAAAGGTATTTATGACGGTTACTCGGATGAGATGAGGTTTCTGGTTACCGGTAGCGGACGCTTGGATATTTCGCGCAAGAAAGGCGATTCACTAGCCGGGAGATACCTGCATTTTCACCTTTGGCCGTTTACCCTCGGAGAGATATTTGCTTCATCTACCGGAATAGAGGAGACCCGTGCTTTCTTTGAAATCCCCGAACAAGACCGTATGGCCCGGGAAGCATGGGAAACCATGTTTCAAGTTAGCGGATTTCCGGAACCATTCCTCAAGGGTACAAAGATGAAGTATCGCCGCTGGAGCAAAACATACCACACCCAGATAATCAGGGATGACATAAGAGATGAATTTGCCGTAAGACAGGTGGACAAGATGGAAACGCTTTACTACCTTCTTTCCGAGAGCGTAGGCTCGCCCTTTTCATCTTCAAATCGCGCGCGAACACTCAAAATATCCCATAAAACGGTTTCTTCCTGGTTGACTGTTTTTGAACGCTTTTTTCTTGTTTTCAAAATTCGACCCTTCACAAATCGAGTCCCCAGAAGCCTGCTGAAAGAGCCAAAAATCTACTTTTATGATTATTGCAGGGTAAAAAATGACGCCTTGCGTTTCGAAAACATGGTGGCCGTGGAGTTGAATCGTGCGGTTACGCTCTGGAGCGATTTTGGTCTCGGAGAATACGAACTGTGGTATTTAAGGAATAAGGAGAAGGAAGAAGTAGATTTCTTGATCACCGAAAGCGGTAGCCCCCAGTTCATGGTTGAGACCAAATTATCCGATTCAAACGTAAGCCCCCATCTGATAAAATTTCAGGGTGTTCTGAACATACCCGCTATCCAGCTGGTTAATAAACCAAACATCGCAAGAAAAATTAAAAACGGATCCAATTCAGTCCTCATTGTCAGTGCCCCCGACTGGCTCTGTGGTCTAAATTGACAAGAAGGACACAAAACAGACGAATTTCTTATAGAGGTATCGTAATGTCTTCTGTCCTAACCAAACTTTTCAAAAGCAATCGAAGTCAGGCGGTTCGTCTTCCCAAGCAGATTGCCTTTCCGGAATCAGTCAAAGAGGTTGAAATTACGGCAATCGGCAACAAACGAATTATTACGCCGGCGGGACGATCCTGGGATGACTGGTTTGATACGCCAGGTGTTTCCAGTAATTTCATGGCAGCGCGGGAGCAGCCGGAAGATCAGTTCCGAGAGGCCTTGTAACAAATAATACCAATGAATTTGAACGAGTGCCGGGGCTGCTGATTGAGAATTGGACCGCGGCGGATATCCTCTCTGCTGGAAAAACTTCCTGATCATCCTGCAAATCCTTCCTGCCCTATTCAACCGGGACCGGACCGGCAGTTCACACCGTAATCGGGTAACTGGTTTTCCTAATGTGCGGATATGCGGTGAATTTCAAATATGTATTAAAGTTATGAAAGGATCTCTAATGAAAGGATATCTAATGAAAGAACTTAGCAATTTCCCAAAAATAGAATGTCCGTTTGTTCGAAATAAGTTTAAAGTGAATAAAGACGATTGGCAGAAACACGGGAAACAACTGCAACTCAGAATGCCTGAAGTGTATTTGGTCACTCCCGAAATCAATACGGGATATAGATGGGTTTTTGAGGATGATACGATAGCCGTTGAAAAACTTAATGGTACTAATGTCAAGCTACTAACCGAGGGTGGTAGGCTGACGTCTTTATACAACAGAAAAAATCCTATTGATCCTTTACAAATTATAAAAGGAAAGACTTTTATTATAGAAGGTA
>CAYOWC010000235.1:0-7901 GCA_964407525.1 uncultured Desulfobacteraceae bacterium
TGTCGGTGATCTTCTGGTAAAAGCGCCGCTCGCTGAGCCGGATCTCCCGGATCTCCTCCAGCAGGCGTTCGTAGTAGTCTTCGCCCAGGAAGGTGCCATTTTCCATGCGCTTTTTATCCAGCACATAGCCCTTGATGGCAAATTCCCTAAGCACCCGGGTTGCCCACTGACGGAATTGGGTGGCCCTTACTGAATTAACCCGGTAGCCCACCGAGATGATGGCATCCAGATTGTAGAACTGTGTCAGGTAGCGTTTCCCGTCCGTTGCAGTATTCCGGAATTTCCGGATAACTGAGCCTTCCTGCAATTCCTCATTTTGAAAGATGTTTTTCAGGTGCTCACTTATGGTTCTCACATCAACATCGAACAAAGCCGCCATCAGCTTCTGAGTCAGCCAGATGGTTTCATCTTCATACCGGGCCTCAATGCTTTTTTCACCTGCCTGACCGGTGAAAATGAGAAACTCCGCCGTGCTGTTGCGGATCAGTTTCTTATTTTCTTTCATGCCCCAACTGCTCCTTTTATTCAATGTTTTCAGAGAGTCGTTTGAGGGAATAAATACCGTTCAATCCCTGAACGCGCTTTGGACGTTTCTCGTGTTTGGATGAAAAATTTCCCTTGAAGTCCTGGTAAACCCCTGAAACAAAATCTTTTCGTCCGATGATGCCGCTGTCGCTGAAATACCGGTTCCGGGACTGGAACCGGTCAACGTCGGTCAAACCAGGGTCTTTGGAGCCGTCATCCACGGCTTTTAAAAGCCCTGCCTTTTCGTAAACAAACCGCTTGTAATGGGCAAGCCTCGCTTTTTCGCCCTTGAATGCCTGTCCTGTGCTATTCACTTGTGACAGGGAAGCGTGTTTCACTGGGGTGGGTTCTCTGAGTCCGAAATCCAGGGAAAGAAACCGGCCCAGGTTCTTGTTCTGGACATGGTAACCCAGGGAACACCACCGATATTCTTCTGGTTTTTCCGCAATACCGGCCCGGATGGGGTTGAGGTCGATATAGGCCAGGCAGTTTACAAGAGTATCCCCTTTATCCACAATTACACTTTTGAACCGATCTGACCAGAAGAACCCTTTTCTGCGGTGGCGCCGGTTGTAGAACCGGGAAAACCCCTGTTTGATCTCCTTCACAAACTCCGACAGGCTGCCCCATTTCTCCCACAATACGGGAATGCGATCTTCGGATAAGTCTCGTTTCGTCTCTTCCCCATAATAGATTTTGAACCTTCTCCTGATCTCCTCACGGGATTTCTCCTTCCCGGTCTCTATTCGAACCAGGAGGTGAAAATGGTCGCCCATGATACAGAATCCATACACCTCCGCGAAGTAGACCCTGGCCAACTTCCTGATATGTTGCAGCAAAAAATCCTTTTCCACATCACCCAAGACGTAGCCCCCAAGGGCTGTGCGGGAAATGATGTGATAGACTGCCTCTTCTTCCTTTACGACCATTCTTGCTATTCTCGGCATGATGTACCTCCCCGCAAAACCACTCAAAAATAAGCATCTTCCCTGATCAAGCCTATCGGTTTAACTTGGGCCTGTCAATAATAATTTGCCTGTCCCCTGTCCAGTCCATTCAAGTTTGCTAAAAGGTAAAAATGAGTTTGGAGTCGAACTTAAACAGCTGAAGTTAGCCTACAGCGCCATTGCTGCTAAGCTTGGTGAAGAAATTCAAGATCGAGATGCGACGATCAGGGATCTACAGAAAGAATATGAAGGTGGTAAAACGCAACTTCTTTCGTTTAAACAGAAACATGCCAAAAGCGGAAGAGAGATCGAGGATCTCCGGGGGCAATTATCAGATCTGACCGCACTAAAGATCGCCCTTGAAAAGAAATTGATGGAACAGAAAACATCCCATGAGACCGCTGTTGCCGGACTTATGAAAGAGGCTCAGAATCGAGAATCCGGAATGAGTGAAATTCAAGGTGAATTTGAAGGGGCAAAGACCCAGATTGCGTCTCTTACGGAGCAAATTGAAAAAGAACGCGTTGAGATCGTGAAACTCCAACAAAATCTATTGAAAACAGGAAAGTTAAAAGTTCGGCTCAATGAAAACATAGATCGGATGAAATCAACCTATGCCTCTATTGTCAATGGCCTTAAAGAGCAGATTGAAAATAAAGAAGTGATCATTAGTAAGCTAGAGGAAAAGCTCTCGGTCATATTTGTCAATCGCATCCTGTTTCAATCAGGCAAGACGACTGTTACTCCAAAAGGGAAAGAAATTTTGACAAAGGTTGGGCAAATTTTACGAAGTGTGAAGTCAAAAAAAATCCGAGTTGAAGGGCATACAGACAACAAGCCCATTTTGCCGGAATACCAACACAAATTTCCGTCAAATTGGGAACTTTCTGCTGCCCGGGCAGCCGCGGTAATTCGCTATTTTCAGAATGAACTGGGTTTCGACCCTTCAAACTTAGAGGCCTCAGCCCATTCCTTTTACAAACCGATCGAAACAAATGAAACTGAAGAAGGCCGTGCGCAAAATAGACGAGTGAATATCATCATTGCGCCGACATTTGAATAAAATTTAGGGGGTCAAGTCGTTTCGTGTCAAGGGAAAACTGGATGTTTTCTCAATCAAATTTTCCCTTCCATTCCTTCATCTTCTCCTTTGGCCACTCCACACAAATTGCGGGGCGACCTTTCATGACCATCTGCATGCATGCACCGCCATCAGGGCAATCCGGTTTGCAATGGATGATGTCTGCTTCCCTGCCATCGCGGACCTTCTTCGGCCATTCCGGGTCGGCCCAGAGTACACGTGCCAGACCGATCAGGTCGGTCTTCCCTTGAGAGATGGCCTGATCCGAGAATGCGCCGGTAGCGAAACGGCCCGCGGCAATAACCGGCACATCGATTTCCCCGCGGATCTCTGCAGCCAGATTGAGCATGTAGCCTTCCAGTTTGGACTTTTCAACAATTTCAGGCAGAAAGAAGGATTCATAGGTACCACCCATAACCGAAATATAGTCAATGCCCGCCTGGTCCAGGTTTTTAGCAAATTGACGTGACTCCTCCAATTTAAAGCCGTCGGGGAGCCATTCGTCAGCCAGGAACCGATACCCCACCGGAAAGGCATCCACCGTTTCTTTGACCCGTGCCAGCACTGCCAGGGCGAATCGACGGCGATTTTCCAGGACACCCCCGTATTTATCGGTGCGATGGTTGGTCCTTGGCGAGAGAAACTGGGACAACAGATAACCGGTGCCGCCGTGCAGTTCCACCATATCGAATCCCGCACTTTTTACTCTGGCCGCGGCGCCGGCATACTTCTCAATGATACGGTCGATCTCCCCATGTTCCAGTGTCCTGGGTATTCGGCCGAAAGTTTTCACCCCGGATGGCGCCAGCGGCTCTTGAGTCGCATGGGCGAAGCGGCCGGCGTGGTTGATCTGAAGGCAGGCCAGCGCGCCCTCTTGTTTGATGGTTGCGGCCAGTTGTTTCAAACCGTCAAGGTTTTCATCGGTGTCAGCCCGAAGAGTTCGGTTGGATCCGCTACCATCGGGATGATCCACCGTCGCATTTTCGACCACAACCATGGCCACGCCGCTACTGGCCATGAGCCGGTAATGCGCCAACAACTGGTTGCTGACCGTACCGCCTTCCTCGGCGTAGCCCAGGTAGAGGGGCGCCATGGTAAGACGGTTTTTCAAGGTCAGATCTTTAATGGTAATGCCGGAAAACAGATGATCATACATGCTGTGCCCTCCTTTGTAGTAACGCTTTTTCAAATATAAACCGTGGACTGAACCGTTTAACCTTATCCCAGGCGCATTGGTTGATGTGGCGCCAATACCCATCCCAAATACCATCGGAAAATTTCCGACTGTCGCTTATTCTTTTGCTCCTCTGTATCCTTTGGTCAGCCATTTGATAAAACCTTCAAATTGAAAGATAAGGGGTCTGCCGTTGACTCTTATTGTTTTCGGAGGTTACGAGAAAGAGTCAACGGCAGACCCCTTTCTGGATTGTGCGGGCAGTGCCCGCACAATCTGAGGATAGGTGCGATAAAATGACAGATAGGTGTACAATTGCCTGCGACCGGTGCTGCTGACCTTCAGCGTTCACAATTTCTCCGAGAGCGACTCCAGTAGTTTTTCGCCGTAGTTTGAACGGTCAGCGCTGCGTAGTTCGTATTCGGCAATGTAAAACCCCATGAACCAGTTTCGAAGGGTCAAACTGGTATTGATCGCCTTGCCTGCCCAAGCAACCATGTGCTGGTCAATCCGGTGAATGGCTTCAACTAGTCGTCCAAAATCAAATGTATCCATTTTAGCCCTCATTGGAAGCCTCTGATTCTTCTTCATTCCAAAACGATTCTCCCATGCGGTATTTGATGTCGTAATTGATAATGAAGTCTAGTTCTTCTTCGGTGAAACCGTAGTGTTTTGCCAAAACACGGTCTATTTCGTCGATGAGGAGTCTAGATAACCTTGGATAGCAAGAACCGGGGTCAGCCCTTGTCAGAAGACGAATTGGTTTTAATTTCCTTAAGGGAAACAGGATTCTTTCCATCAAACTCTGTTTGGTTAACCCGCTGATAACGCCATTTTTGACTGGTTTCCTCCGAAACACGTTTACACCAGGATCGCATGGCCTCATCCTTTGCGCGAGTGCCTTCCCAGACGCGGCCTTTGGTCTCAATGATCCAATTAACGTCCCCCTGATCTGTACTTTGAACCGCCACAAAATCCGGGTGATAAAAGCCGATAGCGCCGCTGGGTTTGATGTAATCAACCCGGAACTGGGTGCCTGACTCGCCTTGCTCGGTGGTTCCCAGAGCGGCAAAGCGGAACACGTCGGAAGCGCGGTCGAGAAATTCAGCGAAACGACGCTCAAAATCATTATAGGTCGCAACGTAGTTGAAGATGGTTTTGCCGGCCACCAGGGGTGGAAGGTTCCGCCGCCAGCTGAAGGGTTTGGTTTCAGATAGCTTATAATCAGATTTATCGAATTCAATGGCGCGACGCTCCAGGGTCAGCTCTGCGACTTTTCGGGCCAGATATTTGGCGATTCCCTCTTTCAGCTCCAATCTCGCCAGATGGGAGCGCACTTCCTTCTTTTCCAGTTCAACGGCGTGCCCAAAACAGCGGTTGGACACATAATCGCGAACAATGGGATAGAGCTCTGCAAAACGGTTTGGGAGCCGGGCCTCTTCAATGACCTTGTTGGTGATGGAAACCATGATATCCCGGGCTTGGGGCGGTTCCCCGCCGATATCAGCCTGATGTACTTCCGTATTGAGGGTAGCAAACTGAAGCTTCAGCTTTAACCTGAAAATCTCGTCTAGTTCAACCTGCTCATGGATAGCTTCCAAATCTTCAATCAGCAATTCCGCCAGCTTTCGAACATCATGCACCAGCCTTGGCTTGGTGATGGGCAAAGCGATATCATACTCCAGTCGCTCCCGGACAGGGGATATGATAACCGGCAGGGGCGGATCTTTTTTCTTGGTGGTGGTTACCCCGACTCCTTCGGCTTCAAGTTGTTCCCGCAGCACTTTAAGGAGGTTGCGGGTGCCCAGCACCTCAAGGGTCTGGGTTTTATCCGGCCCGATTTGCGTCATGAGACGCAGGCCCCTGCCAATGACCTGCTCGGGCAGGATCTCTGCTTTTGCCGTGAAGGGACGCAGGCCCAGAACCACCGAGACATTACGTACATCCCAACCTTCACGGAGCATCATAACGCTCACTATAGCTTTGATGCGGCTTTCGGCTTTGTCGATATCCCGGGCCGCTTCCCGGGCCTTTTCCAGATCCTTTTTAGTGACCTCGCCGGCGCTGTCCGTGTGGATCACGAGAATTTCGGATTCTTTCAGCCCGAATTCCTTTGTTTTCCAGAGATATTCTCCCAATTTATCGGCATAAACATTTTTCTCCGCCATGATAAACAGCACCGGCTTTTGTTGGAGTTTCTTGTAAACCTTGTAGTGCTCACGCCATCGGGCAACAGCCGCCCTGAGCCAGTATCCGTATTTTTCCGAAACGTTGTCTTTGGTGACCTTATCCGGATCCTGGGCCGGCTGCTTGGGATCATCCTCTTTGGTAACGATGATTGGTGCTTTGACGATCCGATCCTCCACGGCCTGCGCCAACGGGTAGTCGCAAACCGTCCAAGGGTAATACATACCGTGCTGATCTTTCGGAGTGGCCGAAAAATCGAACCAGAGGGAGAGTCCCTTGGGCAGGGAGCGGTGAATCGCTAACAAAGACCGGCTCCATGCCAAATCCTCATCGTGGACGTGGTGCGCTTCGTCGTTGAATACCACCAGGTCTTTTAGGGATTTAACCCGGTCCAGCATGGAACGCCGGCCGGAATTAGCCAGATCCTGGTTCGGCTTTTTGCCGAGCAGGGTTTCCACGGCGTTTTGAGGTGTCCAATCCTTTTCACGGGATTCATAGAGTTGGTGAATGTTGGTCAAAAACAGGTTGCCCGAAGGGTCCGGTTCGCTGGATTCGCCTCGCAGGATGACCTTCTGGTTGAATATGCCCCGCCATTCCGGTGGGATCAGGGGAATCTGATAAAAAACCCGGTTGGCGCCAAAATCTTTTTCCAGTCGCTGATAAACGATTACATTGGGCGCTACAACCAGGAAGTTGGTGGACAAATCCGATCCGGGGACCATTTTTCGATGAAAGTGTGACCAGACGATGGCCATGGCCATCACCCAGGTCTTGCCTGATCCCGTAGCCATCTTGAGGGCAAATCGCCTAAGGTCTTCAGGTGGAAGGTCCTGTACACCATCCCTCTCCAGCTCCGGAACATACCGCACAATCTGGCGCCGGTCATCCATGGTGGTCTGAAAGACGATGTTGTCGGAGAAGAGGTCTTTTTTATACACCTCGGCGTAAGACTGAATCAGTTCTACTACATCTCGCCTGGCGGCTACTTCCACCAACCAGGCCAAGGTCTCCATGGCTTCTCGCTGGCAGAAGTAATAGCGAAAAGGCGTTCCGAACCCGGGCACTTCATGGTCTTCCTCAAACCAATATTCAAAAAGCCGTAGTGTAACCTCAGAGGCGCCCGAATAGTTTTTCGCACGCCATTTGTCCACGGCCTCGCGGATTTTAGGTACGAGTAGCAGGCGGCTTTTCCGCCGACCGTTTGCAATACGCCAGCCGGTCAGAGCCTTTTCGTCCTTTACTAGATGAGCATCCGGCTTGAGCCACGGAAGACGGCCCGGAATCTCTGGGAGATCCTTATCATATGCAATAACAGAGCGAGGCATGTGTTCTCCAATTTTGAATGTTGGATTTCTTTTTTCAATATTCGGTGTACTGAATGGATGAACCCCCAAGCCTGAACATCAGAATTATATAATCCCGTAAAATTTCAAACGGATTACACAATAAAAAGCATCTATATTTTCAACTGGTTAATCCAAAAACCATTTGCTCAATTATATAAATTATGCCTTAACCTGGATCTTCTTGACCCCTGTTATATAATGCCCACTTGGCTCCTTTTCCCCGTTTGCTCCCAACAATTCGGATAATCCTCGCCCGTCTCATTTCCTGGAGCAGGTTTGTCACGAAATTCCTTTTTTGATCATCTGTCAAGGCCTCCGACAAATTTTTCAATAACAACTCATTGAAATCAGCACGTGTGGCGACGTGAAATTGCCTCAGATAGCCTTCGACCATCTTTTTATAATGCTGCTTATCAAATGGTCGTTTTCGGATGTAATCGGCCTTTGTCTCCGTAGCCGCAGCAACCTCCGCCGACACGAAAAGGTTCGGTCTGCGCCCCTCAATCAACCGCTTTTTCTTGAGCAATTTGAATTCAGCTTCCGTAACAGGCTTGCCTTTCTGAACCTTGTCCAAAGCGATCACCTCCCACAGGCTGAGGTCCGTTCGCTGCATCAGCATCCGGGTATATCGCTCATCAATA
>CAYOWC010000236.1:0-7879 GCA_964407525.1 uncultured Desulfobacteraceae bacterium
GAAGGATCGGCTTAAAAAGGAACCGCTTCAGGAGGTAGATCAGAATAAGAAAATTGACGATCTGTGCCAGCACCGTGAACCAGTTGATGAGCACCCTTTATCCTCCAGCCTTTGCCAGGAAATAATTCCAGAAAGGATTGGCGAAAATGAGAATCATGGCCACCACAAAACAGTAGATGGCGGTTGATTCCACCATGGCCATGCCCACAAACAGGGTTCGGGTGATAGTATTGGTCTCGTCCGGCTGTTGGGCAATGGAACTTAATGCCTGGGCCAGGGCGCGGCCCTCACCGAGGGCCGGGCCGATGGCGCCGATGCCCATGCCAACGCCCGCCGCCAGAATTGACGCCACCGCAATCCAACCTAATGCATCCATACTGTTTCTCCTTGTAGGTAGAAAATTGCCGTAGGGGCGAATAATTATTCGCCCGTACAATGTTCAAAGTTTAGACCGGTTCACCCGCCTCCATCCCCGCGCTGATATAAACCGCCGCCAGGATGGCGAAAATGTAGGCCTGTACTAACCCCGTCAAAAGCCCCAGCAACTGCATCAGGATGGGAAAGATCAGAGGCGCAATGATCAACAGGATCGCCCCGATCATGGAGCTGCTCATGACGTTTCCGAACAGGCGCACGGACAGAGCCAGAGTTCGACTCAGTTCCCCCATAATATTAAAGGGGAGCATAAAGGGTGTGGGGCGTAGGTAGTTTCGTAAATAGCGCCTTAACCCGATTTTTCCGATCCCGTAGATGGGTACCGCAGCAAATACGCAAATGGAAAGGCCCGCCGAGGTGGACAGAGACCCGGTGGGCGGCTCAAACCCCGGGATGATTGAGAGAAGGTTGCAGATAGCGATAAACAGGAAAAGGGTCCCCAAAAAAGGGAGAAACCCTTTGGGTCGGTGAGGAGAAATCTCCTGAAGCTGTTGATCGATGCCGTGGACCACCACTTCCAGCACATGCTGGACCCTCGAGATATGCACCCCCTTTCGAAGCCGTCGCGTCACCAGCCAGGACCCCACCGTGAGAACCGCCATGACAGCCCAGGTGTATACAATGGTGCTGTTCAACACCAATAGGCCGAAACGCCACCAGATATGATCATCGGGACTTAACTGCATGGTGTTTTTCCCCGTTTTTCTGACGACCCAAGGTACGGGTCAAAATAACTCTGACCCCGAAAAATGCCAGGAAGGTGAAAATAAAGGCCCCGGGATCCTTTTGAACCACGACCCAGAAGCCGGCCAGGACCCCGGCCAGACGCGTGATGTAACTGAACACCAGCCAGCGTTTCGGCCTTTCCCTGTGGTGCATCATTTTCAGGGTAAACCACAACCCGCCGAAATAGAAAAGCCCAAGAACACCCCCCCACAAAAAAGCCAGCCCCCACAGAAACATGTCAATTGTCATTGGTTTGTGTAGGGGCGAAAAATGTTTCGCCCCTACTCCCTCTCCCGATTAATGGCACTCCACTGCCGGTTGATCCAGAACCATGCATTCAGGCATCCCACAATCAGGCCGATCATGAGCAGCATGAGGGTCCAGGAATAGGAAGAAGGCCATTTCAAATCGATCCACACTCCCAGAAAAATGCCCAGCACAGTGGGAACGGCCACGGCCCACCCCACCACTCCGAAGAGCCCCAGGCCGAACCAGACCCCGTCGGTTTTCTTGTCCCTGGCCCGGAGTTTGCGTTTTTCCCGAACAGTCACCTCATGAGAAAAACGTTTTCCATGTTTTGGAGAATCATCAGGCATTTTTCCCAAACTCCACAAACCGGCGTACGAAATCCGCTTCCAAACGGGCCACCGCCGCACGGGCTTTTCGCTCCCGATCGTCCAAATCGTTGATAAACCGGTCGATCGTCTCATGGAGCAACCCCAGTTCTCCAAAAACGGCCATGCGCGTGGCCACCTGAACCGTATCCCCTTGCTTGACCAGAATGCCGCCATTGATGGCCATGAAACTTTCGACGCCTCCTGGGGACCAGTAGCTTAGAATTCCGGGCACGATGGCCGCAGCCATATCAATATGCCGGGGGCGAATACCGAATGCACCTTCCGGCCCTTCGGCCACCACCTTGTCCACGTCCTGATCGAGAAACACGCCGGAAGGCTGAAATACCCGGAGTTTCAAGGCTTCGCCTCCCCGATGGCGCCGATCATGTACAGGGAACTCTCGGGACGGTCCGAAAACTCATCGTTCAAAATCCGTTCGCACCCGTCGATGGTGTCCTCGATATCCACCATTTTGCCTTCCATGCCCGTGAACTGGGTGGTAGTAAAAAAGGGTTGGGTAAAAAATCGTTCCAGTCGCCGCGCCCGGTAGACGGTCTTTCGGTCTTCCCGGGAAAGTTCTTCCAGCCCCAGCATGGCGATGATGTCTTTCAGTTCCTCGTAGGTGGCAAGGGTCTTGCGCACTTCCCGGGCTACCTGGTAGTGACGATCTCCCAAGATTCGGGGCTGCAGCATTATGGAACGGGATTGGAGCGGGTCGATGGCCGGATAGAACCCTTCACTGGCCCGTTTTCGGGAAAGCACGATGGATGCGGACAAATGGCCGAAGGTGTGAACCGCCGAAGGGTCCGTGAGATCGTCGGCAGGCACGTAGACTGCCTGAATGGAGGTGATGGCAGCTTCATCGGTACTGGCTATGCGCTCTTCCAGTTCCGCCAGTTCTGTAGCCATGGTGGGTTGGTAACCCATGCGCGAGGGGAGCCGGCCCAGAAGTCCCGAAAGTTCCGAGCCCGCCTGAATAAAGCGAAAAATATTGTCGATGAGGAGCAGGACATCCTGATTCAGATCATCGCGGAAGTATTCGGCCATGGTGAGCGCCGTGTGCCCCACCCGAAACCGGGCTCCGGGCGGCTCATTCATTTGTCCGAAGACCATGACCGTATTGGGCAGAACACCGGCGTCTCCCATTTCCCGGTATAGTTCTTCCCCTTCCCGGCACCGTTCACCAATGCCGCAAAAGATGCTCATGCCTTTATGCTTGCCCACCATATTGTGAATCAGTTCGGTGATCACCACTGTCTTGCCCACACCGGCCCCGCCGAAAAGACCTGCTTTGCCGCCCCGCTCCAAGGGGACCAGAAGATCAATAGCCTTGATGCCGGTGAAGAATACGTCTTCCGTGGTCACCCGTCTGGCCAGCTCAATGGGAGGCTGGTGAATGGACCGGAGATCCAGACCGGATGGCGCTTCCTTTCCGTCGATCGGTTCCCCGAACAGATTGAACATGCGGCCCAGCAAGGCCTTGCCCACGGGGGTCCTCAGGGGGTCTCCATAGGTCCAGGCCTCAGCACCGCGATACAGTCCCGCAGTGGCGTTCAGGGCAATGCCGCGCACCCGTTGTTCATCAAGGTGAACCGCCGTTTCGATCAAAATTCCGTCGTCTTCACCGGACCGAATCAGAGAATGGATAGGGGGGATATTTTCCAGGAATTCAACGTCCACCACACTGCCGCGCACCGAGACGATCTGCCCCGGGATTTTTTCCTTACCTTTGTCTCCTGGGTAGATATCATCCATGTCATTCCTCTAAGAGCGCACCTGTTAATTTTTGCACGCCGTTTCCCGGCAGAGTCCATTTACGGATTTAGTTTTGATTATAAAGAACCTATATTTATTTTTAGCATGGACAGATCATAGAATCTACTTTTAAATGAAAAGGCAATGTGATAAGTTCATGTCTACAGTTGGGATTCGTACAGAACCGGTCACTGCTATTTCAAGGGGATTCACCATGTTTCCACTTCATCATCGCAGTCCTTTTGTCGGCTGGGTTCTTTTTATCCTCCTGTCTCTATGTGCCTTTCCAACCCTCGCCTTTGAACTGACCCAGGAACCTCAGAAATCTTCCTACCCGTCTTCAGAGGAAAACCTTGAAGATCTCCTGGGCATTTTAGAAAGCCCCACAAAACGGGAAGCCTTTATCAAAAATCTCAAGGGCCTCCTTGAGTCCAAAAAGAACATGGGAGCCAAGGGGGCAAAAAAAGTTGCTGGTGAAGAAGACGAGCAATTGATGATCATAAGGTTCGTCTTCGATAAGTTTGATCAAATTTCCAGCGATCTTCGAAAAGAAACCATCACCCTGGGTCTTATGGCGGAAGAACTTCCCGAAGCTGTGGCCGGGATGAAAACCTTCTTTCTGGAGACAAAAAACCGCCCCCGCCTCCGGATCCTGCTACTGGACGTCGCCGTGGCCCTCCTGGCAGCTCTAATGTTGGGCTTCTTCCTCAGGCATCCCGTTCGTTCGGCAATCACCAGGATGAAGGATCTTCCTTCAAGAATAGGGTGGGGATTTGTTTACGTCCTGCTGAAAGCCCTCCCCTTTGCCGCTCTCTTTCTCGCATTCGACATTATGTTTCGGATCTTTCCTTCCTTTGTTGAAGGGCGCACCCTTGTTCTTCTCCTGTTTACCCTGATGTTTCTCTACCAGTTGGTCATGGCTTCCCTTCATGTACTCCTCTCGCCGGAGGATTCACACACCCGCCTGGCGCCATTGTCGGACGAAAACGCCAACTACCTGTGGATCTGGATTCGCCGCTTCGCTTTGTACACTTTCTTTTATTTTCTGGTCACCAGGGCGTTTCTGTGGATACAGGAACCGAAATCGTATTTTGCCTATCTCAGAGGCCTGCTATTATTCCCTTTTCCCCTCATGCTGACCGTTTTCGTCTTCCAGATGGCCCGGGATCTTCGATTAAAACACCGTGCCCTGTTGCAAGCAAATGAAACACCGTCGGAAGATCAAATAACTGAGAAAGAGCCTATAAAAAAGAAGAAGCGGGTCATTTCATGCGTTGTTCGGTATTGGCCTATCCTGGCTACCGTTTATGCCTGGGGCATTTTCTTGTCGCTCATGCTGAAATATGAAAAGGGGTTTACGTATCTTTTTCGCGCAACACTCGGGACGGTTGTAACCACCCTTCTCATATTCCTCATACTCCGTACTCTGAATCTTGCCTACAGCCGATTTTTCCGAATTAACGACCACACCAGGCAGCGTTTCCCAGGCATGGAAGAAAAAGCGAATCGGTATCTGCTGATTGTCAAAAAAAGTCTGAGGATTTTGATGATGATTGTCGGGCTGGGGATTATCGGCGAAATCTGGGGAATTCCCGTATCCGCTTTTGTGACCTCCGACACGGGAGGCATGATCATTCTGCGGGGGGTGGGTATCCTCTTTACCGTGGCTGTAATTATAACCATCATTGAGTTCGCCAATGCCGTTGCCATATATCTTCTGAAGGAAAAACCTGCGGGGAAGAAAAAGAAGATCACTCAAAAAAAGAAGACCCTTATTCCGGTCATCCAGACAGCCATCAATATTGCCGCAGGGTTCGTAGGAACTATCATCGTACTGGAACAACTGGGGGTCAACACCACCCCTATCCTGGCAGGAGCGGGAATCATAGGCCTGGCAGTGGGGTTCGGTTCCCAGACCCTGGTCAAAGATATCATCAGTGGCCTTTTCATTCTCTTTGAAGAAAGTATTCGCGTAGGCGACTGGGCCATGGTGGGGAAACAGGGTGGATCAGTGGAATCGGTTGGTCTCCGAACCGTAAAACTCAGGGACATGAACGGTACCCTTCATGTGATCTCAAACAGCTCTATCGACTCATTGAGCAATTTTTCCAAGGTTTTTTCAAGGACCGTCATGGATATAGGCGTGGCCTACCGCGAAGATGTGGACCAGGTCATTGAACTTCTCAAAAACCTGGGTGAAGAGCTTCAGAAAGACCCAGATCACGGGCCCAATATCCTGGAACCGCTCGAGATTTTCGGACTCGACCGGTTTGAAGATTCCGCCGTAATCATCCGCGCCCGATTCAAAACCAAACCTTTGAAACAATGGGGCATTAAGCGGGCGTTTTACCGGCTTATGAAGCGGGCCTTCGATGAACACGGTATTGAGATCCCCTTCCCCCATCGAACGCTCTATATGGGAGAACCGAAACAAGGGAGCGCCGCACCCCTTTATGTGAACATGGACGCTCCCCAGCAGCATCCGAAGCCGGTTCAAGATGAAAACGGAGATTAGGACCTAAACGCTGCAATTAGCTGTTAGCTATTAGCCGTTAGCTCAAAGGTCTCAAGTATTTGCATTGCCTCTGTCTATATTCGAGGCATCACTTTTTGATGCTGACCTATTTCACAGTAACTGGTTGAAATTGTATTCCTAATAGCTAACGGCTAAGCGCTAATTGCAGCTTTTAGGTAGTACACTCGCGACGGCCTTTCTCGACCAAAGAAAGAGGTCTGTTTTTTCGGTGTAGACCCCAAGCAGGAGGCGCGCTGTTTTGAAATTGTCAAAAAAAAGATCCAGTAAAGCCGGACTCCCCCCCGGTACCTTGGTACATATCGGAGAAGAACGGACTGAAGACGTTCGAATTACTCTAATCGACTATGACGAACAACATCTGGAAGAAAAAACAGGGGTAACCGTTGAAGAGTGTCTGCCCTTTAAATCCAGCCCCACAATCACCTGGGTGAATGTTTCCGGCATCCATGATATTGGTATTATTCAAGCATTTGGAAAGGCTTTTGACATCCACCCTCTCGTACTGGAGGATGTGGTCCACTCCGGACAACGTCCCAAAATGGAAGATATGGGGGAATATCTCTATGTTGTGTTGAAAATGCTGGCCCATAACCATGGCCCGAACCCTTTCGAGGCGGAGCAGGTCAGTCTTATTGTGGGCAATCGCTTCGTCATCTCTTTTCAGGAACGGGAAGGGGATGTTTTCCAATCCATTCGTGACCGTATCCATAAAGGAAAAGGTCATATCAGAAAATCAGGCAGTGACTATCTGGCTTATGCCCTGATGGATGCCATCGTGGACAACTATTTTATTATCCTGGAAAATATGGGAGAACAAATCGAAATCATTCAGGAATCTGTTCTGTCCCAGCCCGATCCCTCAAACCTGCGTATGATCCAGGATACCAGACGCCAGATGATTTTTCTTCGCCGCTCCATATGGCCCCTTCGGGAAACCCTTAGCGGCCTGCAGAGAACCGACTCCACTCTGATCGGCGACGCCGTAGGACCTTACCTCGGAGACGTTTACGATCACACCATTCAAGTCATTGAAACCATTGAAACCCTTCGGGAAACCGTCTCAAGTACCCTGGACATCTATCTTTCGAGCCTCAGCAATAAGATGAACGAGGTCATGAAGCTCCTGACCATTATGGCCTCCATCTTTATCCCGCTGACCTTTATTGCGGGCATTTACGGGATGAATTTCAAATTCATGCCCGAGCTGGAATGGAAATGGGGCTATCTGGCAGTTTGGATTACAGTTCTCGTTATCGTCGTTTTGATGCTGATCGGTTTCAGACGCAAGAAATGGCTGTAGCTGGCTTACAACAACGCAACTACCTCTTTATCGAATCACAGCCTGATCTGAAATAGTCTAAAACTGACCCTCCCGTAAGAAACGGTGCCTGCTATAAAAAATAGTTCTCGACGTAAAAAAAGAACAATTCCGTCATTACTACCGTCCTCGCGGATACAAGGGAGAATCAAACGAAGAGAGAATTGTGAGGAAAAGAACGAGAAAATAAAATCGAAAAGACCAAATAAGCGTAACATACCAAACCCACAACATATCTGGACAGAGGTCAAACATATTGGCAGCCCAAAAAGTGTGTATTATACTGAAGGTGGGATATTCGTTGGATATGATATATCTAACCGATATAACAGGAACTTTTAACTTTAAAAAGCCTGAGAGAAATAGCCGATATTCCAGGTTATATAAATAGCGAAGAATGGTTTGAATCTGCTATCCTGTGTTAGTAGGTCGGTGGTTTTAACAAGGATTCGGCTGTTGAAAACATCACTTTCTCCATGTATGGTCCTTAAC
>CAYOWC010000237.1:0-7838 GCA_964407525.1 uncultured Desulfobacteraceae bacterium
AGGATTGCACAGAAAGAATAATGGCTGTTTTTTCGAATCGTCCGTTCCGATTCGAAAAAGGCTTTGCGTCCTTCGCGCCTTGGCGGTTCAATTTTTTTAAATGAAGAGCACGAATGGTTTGCCATGACTGAAATAGATGCAGAAAAAGCCCGATTCCTTGAAAGCCTGTTAGAGTACCACATTATCAGGGAACAGACACCGAAGGAGATAGAGAAGCTTTGTGTGGTATCCATGAAGCTTGAACTCCCTTTCCTGGATTACCTGACAGTTCGCGATCTTCTTGAAACTACCGGTTATCAGAATGACGGTCCGATCATCGCAGTTCTTCTGGCTCTTTTCGGAGCACTTAAGGAAGGCAGCCTCTGCCTGGACATTCACGAGAGGGAACTTCATCTATCTCTGCAATCCTTTTTAGAAGACAGAGATGCCGAAAAAATGGCCGACGATTTCCTTTCCGGAGTGGCGGAAGGAAAATATAGTAGACTAATCACCACCGATCCTGCAGAATATCTGCCCCTGATTGTCTTTGAAAGCGGGGGACGAAAACTGCTCTATTTCCAGAGATATTTTGTCCATGAGAACCTGTTGAAGCAGCGGATGCAAAAGCTGCTGCATTCAAAGAATTCCTTAGAGTTATCCAAGGAACGGACAGATTCTATTCTCGACGAAATCTACACGCCGGAAAGCGCCCTCCGTGTGGAAAAAGGTGAAAGCTCCATGGTTCGGGATGACCATCAGGTTGAAGCCATCAGGCTAACCTTAAAATCCCAGTTTTCCATTATCTCCGGAGGCCCCGGCACAGGTAAAACCTCCCTGATGGTAAACATCCTTCGATGTCTCCAAAAAGCAGGGATACCTGTCGATGAAATGGTGCTGGGGGCGCCCACCGGCCGGGCAGCGCAGAGAATGACGGAAACGATACACCGACACATCCATACCATCCGGAACCCTTCGGAGCAGGACAGGGAACTGTTGCAGGTAAAAAGCGGTACATTGCATAAGATTCTGCGGTACAGGGGGCGAACGCATGACTTTTATTACGGCAGCGCCAATCCGCTTCCCGCATCCGTGATTATCCTTGACGAAGTCTCCATGGTGGATGTGGTCATGATGGAGAAGTTTTTACAGGCGGTTGATCCCGTGCAGACAAAGCTCATTTTCCTGGGAGACAAAAACCAGTTGCCCTCCGTGGAGGCCGGGGCTGTTTTCGCGGAAATGATCCCCGAGGGGGCCAGAGCCGAGGGATTCAAAGATCGATTTGTCCTGCTCCGCACCGTGTTCCGATCCGGCAGGGTTCTGCAGGAATTAGCCGAAAAAATTCAGACCGGAAAATCGCCCGAATTTTTACCTGTCCCGTTCACAGATGCCCTTCAAATGGGGAAGGACAGCTGGGCATTTGCACCTAATGGTGGACCAAAAGCATGGAAAGAATGCATCAGTCTCTGGCGGGAATATCATTACGCCAGGCGCTCCCAACCCGAAGGGTACAGCTATAAAGAGCTGATAACCAAAGCAAGGGACATGGACCTGTACGATCTTGCTGAAAACGGAAGTGAAAAGGTCGTCCTCGACCAGCTTTTTGAAAAGGCGGGAGAAGCGAGGATACTCTCCCTGGTCCGAAATGGATGGTACGGGTGCACCGGAATAAACGCACAGATTGCGCGCGAATTGGGCAGCGAACTTGAATCCCCCGCGTGGCCGGAAAAAGGCTATTTCAGCGGGGCGCTGATTATCATTACCAGGAATGATTATGCCAGGGAACTTTTTAACGGGGACGTGGGAATTGTCATTGAAGACAATAAAGGAATATTCAGGGCGTTTTTTCCAAGATTTGAGTCCTACATCCATTTTCCGATAGACCTTTTACCCCCATGGGAATTCGCCTTCTCCATAACCGTCCACAAGAGCCAGGGTTCAGAATTTGAAGACGTTCTCCTCGTTCTTCCGCAAGACGAAAATCACAGGCTGCTGACCAGGGAGATCCTCTATACGGGAATAACCCGGGCAAAAAAAAGGCTGATCATTTACGGGTCAGAAGCTGGTCTGGACACGGCCATACAAAGAAGAATAGTCCGCCAGTCCGGGCTGCAATGGTAACCCATATTTATTTATAAATCACAAAGCTTACTGCGTGGAATACTTTACAGAATTCGGTTACGTTGGACTTTTCTTGGCCTCATTTTTAGCAGCGACAATACTGCCCTTGAGTTCAGAAATCGTTCTGATTTTCCTATTGTTAAATGATTTGAATCCAACGATATTGGTATGTATAGCAACATTTGGGAATGTGCTTGGATCTTTCGTGAATTATGCCTTGGGATTTTGGGGCAGTTTGTTTCTTGTAAAAAAAGTTTCAAGGATTTCAGAAGACGGATTCACTAAAGCAAAACAAAGATTCAAAAAGTATGGGGTGTATAGTCTATTCTTTGCCTGGGTACCGGTAATTGGCGACCCATTGACGATTGTTGCAGGTGTACTGAAGATTAATTTTTTAATATTTCTTATTCTGGTTACATTAGGTAAGTTTCTTCGATACGTAATCATTGCGATGGTCCCCTGAAAAGAATAAAACCATTGCAACATCGGAGAATGCTTATTGCCGAAGTTATTGAAGTATCCCTACTAACCGACAACCAACACTAAATCTAATTCCTTTTCTTTCTTCCTTAGCCTTTTTATGAGGATATGAATTAGATTACAATATACTTTTTTACCGATACGATCATCAGCTATGATCTGGTGGAACTCATTTTCCGGAATTTTGAGGACTTCACCTGACTGAACTCCAATGACCGATGCCGAAGCCGTGGCTTTCTCAATGAGAGAATACTCACCGAAACAGTCGCCTTCGTTCAATGTGTTTAAGTTAACCTCTGATGCTCTATGTTCTTTCCTGCCTTCAAGCCGTTCTGGAAGAAGAACCCTGAGCTGTCCTTCGATGAGGATATAGAGAGCGGATGGTGCCTGCCCTATTTCTATCAAGGCTTCTCCTTTCTTAAAACTTATTTTTTGGCAATACCTGGAAATCACCTTTAGGTCAGCCTTTCCTAAGCCATCAAACACTTTTACGTTCGACAAGATATCAGTTATTTTGCTATTGAACATCAGTTCTCCCTGATTTTGGAGGTTTAATTGTTGACGCATAAAACCCTGTTGGGAGAGGAAGATCCTCTACAAAATGTACTCATCTGAGTAGCGCATTCCAGATGGATGGCCTTCAGGTAATCATCAAGGTTTTTCAAGCCTATTTTTTCATTTTACTCTTATAAAATTTGATAAATGCCAGCATATCTTTTGCCACAAAACGTCCGATTGGGCCGGTACTGTAGCACGCGACTTCCACGGTGTTATCCGGGCGAATGACGAAACCCGTGGCATGGATGAAGTTCTTACTCCGATCATAATAGGCGCCCGTTATCCGGGATGTCTCCTCTGCATCCATACCGTAAGCCACCGGATAGGTTACACCGGCTTTTTCCATTGTTTCCATTGCTTTTTCGAGGGGGTCTACAGAGCCTGCAATAATCCGAACATCTTCTGCTTCAAATTCCTTCAACGATGCCTGGAAATCAGCCAACTGCTGAAAACAAAAAGGTCACCAGTGGCCACGGTAAAATAAGACAGCCCCGTACCCTTTTCCGGTCCCTTCAGGTAACGAGAGTGTGTCCCCAGATACCAGTTGCAGATTCAACTCTGGAAATAGGTCATTGGCGTCGAGATAAACCGAACCGATTCTTGCCATGTCTTTCTCCTTTCGTCTACAGGTTGATTCTCCATTTGTTCAAAGTGATGGGAAGCCACAGACTTCGATCTCTGGAGACATTTTTTCAAAACCATAGAATATTTAAACAGATATTACACTTGTTCACAATGAAAAACACGAAAACATTCGAAATGCAGGGAAGATTCTCAATAGCGTCAAGCCACCGAACACAAAAGAAATATAAAACCACACCGGTAGAAATTCTGTTTCCGGTTTCATTTGCAGGGAGGTCCGTTTTCCTAGGGGAGACGGCCGTCACCATGTCCCTCTGGATGCAGTTATCAAGACCATCTTCGAGACAGGGCTGGATATGAAAACCGAATATAAGGAAACTTCCCGTGGTGGGCTCACTGTCAATATTTTTTGCAATCCATATCATGTAACGGAGTGTTGATGTAAGAAAGGAAAAAGGAAAAAAATGAAGATGTCGGTAAAGCAAAATCATGGAAGTGAAATAAGTAAATGGAGCGGCAGGGATACTCGCTGGGCGTTTACCCTTTTCGGTACCGCAATAGGGGCAGGAATACTCTATCTCCCGCTTACCGCATCCGTCGGAGGGATATGGGCGTTGATATTCATTACGCTCCTCATTTTCCCCATGACTTACCTGTCGCACAGGGCCTTGGCAGGGTTGTCCTGACAGCCGATACGCCGGATGGCGATATCACGGAAGCTGTGGAGGATCATTTCGGAAAAGGTGCCGGCTTTGCGATTACCCTCATATATTTACCGTGACTTATGAAAAACAGATTCAAGACCCCAAACAGCTTGACCGGCAAACGAGTCGAGTAATCTTAGTGAATAGTCTCTTGTTGTTAGGTTTCGTCATGTTCTTTGTGTTTTCCATATCACTCGCCTTAACCCCTGAAAAGCTGCAGGATGCATTGGGCAGGAATGTTTCTGCCATGACCGTCATCACCGAACTGCAAGGCTTTAAATTGATTCCGTTGATGGCGCGTCGTTTATCGCCATTACGGCCATTTTGCCGGCTCCCGGGAGGGTCTGAACGGCATTATCCTCAAATGGCTCCGCCGCAACGATAAAAATAAGCAATTAGACCTTAAAATCATCGACAGGGGAACCATTGCCTTTCACATAATAACCATGTGGATTGTTGCTGTCCTGGACGTAACAATCGTTGGCGTAATCAGTGCGCTCACCGCTCCATTCATCGCAATAATTCTTTACCTGATGCCCATTTATGCAATTCACAGGCTGCCAAAACTTTCAAAATACCGAACCCCGATCAATGGATTTGTTTTTGTTATGGGAGTTATCACTATTATAGGCTATTTTGCGTCTACGTTTCTCTAAATTTTGCTGCATTCAACGTGAGATAATTCATTCTCACGGCAGCATTTTGGATTCTGAAACAACAAAGGACACCCCGTTTTTCCCGGGATATTTGCCCTTTATATCCGAATAAAAATCTCTAATGGTTTTCATATCTGCTTCTATATTGCCCGTTATCTTAACCGTCGGTCCGATGCCCCCTACTTTCTGCTTGTAATCCAGATACCCAAGTACAACCGGGACACCCGCACCTCTGGCAATATGGTAAAAACCGGTCTTCCAGTACATGACTTTTTTGCGGGTGCCGGACGGGGGGACTACGATAGACATCTGGCTGTTTTCATTAAAGCACTGAATTAACTGCATGACAACATCGTTCGTCCCTGATCGGTCAATGGGGAAGGCCCCCAGCCACTGCAGGAAGGACGCCATGGGCCATCGGAACCAGGCACGCTTCATCATGATCCGGGGCTTTACCCCAAGGATGAATGCAAGGCATATAGTATAGACAAAATCCCAGTTGGATGTATGGGGCGCCGCAATGATAACGTATTTTGGAATACCGGGCTTCTCCCCCGCCGCCCTCCACCCTGATACTTTAAAAATAATCAACGCCATGCAGCGCATAAAGGTCTTAGCGATGAATGTGTCATGAACGGTATTGCGCATTATCAGATCCTTTCTAAAAGCCTGTTTGTCCTGATACCTGATGGGATCACTAATCGAGTCAGAACAAGCTTTTCGTCCGAACACCATTGATGAGGCTTTGTATAACGGCACACAATATGAAAAGTACCCCCAGGGCCAGAGAGATCTGCCCCAGATAATCTCCATGCCGGGCGAAAAAAGTACGGCCCTCACGGAGATGGATTTCTCCTGTGAGTGTGGCTTTTTTCCACCAGGGGGTTTGGGCTATCACCATTCCTCTTGCATCAATAAGGGCGGAAATCCCGGTATTGGCCACCCGAACCAGATCCCGGCGGCATTCGATGGCACGAATGGGGCTGAAATTGAAATGATGAAGATAACCCGGCGTGTTTTTCCACCATCCGTCGTTTGTGATCATGCAGATAAAGCCCTTTTCTTTTGTCAGATTTTGAGCGCAGTAGGGGCCGAACACCGATTCAAAACAAAGGATCGGCAGGATGCTCCTGGAACCATCGGGCGATAAAAAATTAACCCTCTCCTGGCGGTAGCTGTAGGTGCCGTTATATCCCCCAAGTTCAAGAGAGAACCTCCCAAGAAAGCTCAGATATTGCACAAAGGGCATTCTCTCGAATATGGGAACCAACTTGGTCTTGTGATAGAACTGGGGCGTAGCGGCCGGAGCCAGAAAAAGAGCCGTATTAAAGGCTTCGTAATAAAATCCTTTTTCTTTGTCAAAACGGCTCCCGGGAGGAATATCACTGCCCAGCTTCCGGTAGCTGTGTATACCCAAAAGACAATCGAGTTGCGGGTATTTTTTCTGAAAACCTACTAATTGACGGTAATAGGGCGATGCCGAGGGATTTTCCTCGTCAATCTGTTGTACAATAAGAGTCTCGGGGCCGAACAGGTATTGGGTTTTGTCGTCACAGATGGCGTCTGCAGTCCTGAAAAACTCTTCCAGATGCCGGGCCTGTTTTTCCGGCACAAATTTTTCCGTGTATGGATCGAGATTGGGCTGAATCAGAGCAAACGTAACGGTTTCTTCTCCCTCTTGAAAATTGCGATAGATTTGATTCGATACAATGGAGGGGACAAGTAACAAAAGCACGATCCCCGCCCCAAAAGGGACCATTGAACCCAATCCCCTTTTTTGATAGATATCGTACGCCTTAAAGACGGCAAAATTCACCAAAATAATCCAGAGGCTTCCACCACGAACACCGGTGAACTCAACCCATTGGATCAGCCTTGGCGCCGTGACCAATGAGTTCCCCAGGTTAAGCCAGGGCCAGGCCAGATCCCAGATGTTATGAAAATATTCGTACCCCATCCAGATGAAGAGAAAAGGGAACAGCAGTGGAATTCTCAGGATGGTCCGCACACGGCTTGCCGTCCAGAATACGAGGGCCTGCAAAAGGGAATTGGCCAGAATTATGAATGTGCCTCCCAGCCATTGTGCCTGGGTAATCCACCAGGTTCCCAGGATATTCCACAAAAGGAAAGCGACAAAGGAGAAATTAAACAGGACATAAGGGTTCCGGTCATGAAGAATATTTTTTTCCAGTTGAAAGAGGGGCGCCCAGGCAATAAAGATCACAAAGAAAAAAGGCGGGAAAATCCAGGGGGCACCCAACAAAAGACCGCTCGCCAGGGCAAAGGAGAGGTTTTTTCTGACGTTCGAATCCATTGGGTCTCGGAGATCGGGCAAAAGATAAGCCTGATCAGAAGAAAAAAGGGTTATCGGGTGTTATAATTAGGTGACAGGGTTGTCCTGAAAAATTGTAATTTCTCTTGAAGCAGGGAGATAGAAAGGGAAGTTAGGCTATGAAACCCAAAAACCCCGGGATCCTTTTAAGAATTCGGGGGTTTTGATCTTTATCAGATTTCTCTGAATTATTTGGTGGCGGCGTCCATCAAACAAAACAATTAAACAATTGAAATACGTACACTTTAAAAAACAACACAGCATAAGTACCGTCAAAAATACCGTCGCTTCCCTTTTGCTACCCCCCCCCCCCCCCCCCCCCCCCCCCACCCCCACACCCCCCACCCCCCCACCCCACCCCCCCACCAGGAGAGCGGGGGGGGGGAGGGGGGGGGGTGGGGGGGGGGTGAGGGGGGGCGGGGGGGGGGT
>CAYOWC010000238.1:0-7801 GCA_964407525.1 uncultured Desulfobacteraceae bacterium
ATATTCAACTCAACCTTACGATTGAACTGCGTTTCCTTCATAATGTCAGACCTGTGCCCAGCGATCTGAATTTCCAGTTTGTGGCAGACCACAAGTTGTTTTTGCCGGACTTGCCGGTTGGCTGCTGTGGATTCGAGATGATATTCGCCGGTCAATCCGGCACAATCCAAAGCAATAAGCCGATCCGTGAAGGCCGAGTAAAATGCAAAGAAATGCATGTGAGGCAATTCTGATACGGCCAGGCTGTCAACGAATGCTTGTTGCACAGGGTTTGAGGCCAAAAGATCAATCCAACCGGTGATGAGAAATTTCTCAGCAACGATGCCCCCCTTTTCCGCCTGGCTGAACCGCTTGTGGGCAAGACTCAGTGCACACGTTGTCTCATGGGTGAACACAACAATCAAGGGGTATGGAATCGCGCGGTGGATGACTTCTGCAATCCGACTGGTGCGATTGAGCGTCTTAAGGTCCACCTGCAGGATGGCAACCTCGTGGTACTCCCGCTGATTGTCCTCGAAAGCCTGGATCGGAATCGTACTCGGTTTGAGCGTGTATTGCCAGGTAATGACATCGATGTCTTCGCGAAACGCTTTCTTGTCGGTCACGCCAAGCTTTGCGTTCTCGTAAAACAGCTTTTTGAAGACGCGCTTTCCAAGATAACAGGCATCAGGGATGGCCATTTTTCCGTAAAGATTCTCGATCATGGCCCCTCTTCGCGATTTCCAAGAATAACAAGATAGGACACAACCTCAAAGTCGTCGATGCCTTGGAAAGAATCTTTCGTCAATACGGTTCCCCCGCGCTGGAACAGGCTTTCAACCCCTTTTTCCTCGGCTTTGCCGGTGATGGCCAAAACAGCCTTGGCCAAGAGTTCCTGGTATTTGCTCATGTTTTTGGCTTCATGGGTCGTGGTATTGAATCGGACCACAGCGCTTTCGTCGGGATGGGACCGTCCGAGAGACAGCTTTTTGAACAGATCCAGAATTTTTTTAGCCTGCGTGAAGTTCATCTGTACCTTGCCGGATTCGGAAACCCAGACCAGGTAATGAGGCGCGAGCGCGTAGGTGCTGTCTGTATTCACCTTGCCCGACTCCCTGCGGAGACAGAAAATAACGCCGGGTTCCAGGCCATCCTCTATGATCAAATCGTCTATGTGGGTGACGGAAAAGGCCCCGGGCGGCATATGCTCAAGGAGATCCGCGTGTTCCTTTAAATAGTCGGTAAGGTCCATTCGAAAGTCATTGAGCGTCATATCCGTAATAGAGATGCCGCTTCCAAGGTCTTCCAAATCCACCACTTCATTCTGGAGTCGTTCGAGCTGTCGACGGCGATACTCCAGGTCGTTCATTTTGCCGGCGTCAGGAAACTCGATGATGTTCTCTTCGCCGGTTGCGGAGATATCCAAAAGAACCATACGGCCGGAGACACGGGCCTCAAGGTTGATGTATTCGTCCAATTCCATATTCGGCCAGAAATTGACAAGCTGAATGACCCGGTTTTTTGAACCAAGCCGGTCGATGCGCCCAAAACGCTGAATAATTCGAACCGGATTCCAATGAATATCGTAGTTCACGACATAGTCACAATCCTGAAGGTTCTGGCCTTCAGAAAGGCAGTCGGTAGAAATCAAAATATCTATCTCATTCGTAAGAGACGCATCAATCTTGGCACGTTCTTTTGACAGCGGAGAAAAGGAGGTGATAATGGTGGCGATATCTTTGTGAAGTTTCGGCATCGTGGTCTTGTTGCCGCTGTTGCCCCCAGTTACCAAAGCCGAATGAAGACCGTGTCTGTCTTTTGCCCATGGAGCGATGTTCTCATAAAGATACTTGGCCGTGTCCGCAAAGGCTGTAAAAATAAGGACCTTCTTGTTGGCGGAATTGATAGGGTTTTCGCATTTAGAGGTGATATGTTCCTTGAGACGACGGAGTTTCTCATCTCGCGAAACATCAATCTCCCGCGCTTCCCGCAACAACTTGACCAGGAGCACCTCATCTTCCTCAAGCTCCTGCCTCCACCGCACACGATCAACATCCTGAAGGAGCACCTTGATTTTGTTGCCAATCAAATAGGGTACAAAATCATCATCGTCGATTTCGATCTCCTCTATGCTCAGCCCTTCGATATCAGATTCGTCATGGGAGTCGATCCGGCTGATGATGTCACGGACCTTATCGAGAAGCCTTTCCAGTGTAAGCGCGAAGGAATGGATCGAACTCTCCATCCGCTTGAGGAGATTCACCCGCATCAGGTGAATCAGACTTTCCTCTCGATCAATTTGCTTAAACACCGATCCGCCAGACACCTCCATGTCATATTTCCGGCTGTATTCATCAAGTTTATTGGGGAGGACATATTTCAACGGGGCATATGAACTGAGATTGATACGACGTATATCCCGATTGATCTCCCTTAGTTCTGGAAACAAGTCCTTGGTGTCTATGTCGGATTTGATATTTATCGGTTTGGCTCTCTCGGGAAACTCACCGATTTCATCAAGATCATAGTATTTTTCAATATGTTTTCTGGAACGGGCGATGGTAAGCAGGTCAAGTAGCTTGAAATAATTGAAATTCAGAGTTTCAAGAAGCCCCTCGGTAGTCCGGTCGGCAGCATCAAGTCGTAGCCACCGGTTGAAACGTGTCTGCACCTGGCGAAGTGCTTGTTCAATACTGAATATCCCGTGGTTATAGAGGGCATCGTCTATGCCTTCCGTTATGAACGCCACTTGATTTTTCAGGTCATTCATGCGGCTGTTGACAGGCGTGGCTGAGAGCATGAGGACCTTGGTTTTTACACCCGATTTGATGATGTTTCGCATCAATCTGGAGTACCTTGTCATCCCATCCTTACGTGGCGGGTTGTTCCTGAAATTGTGGGACTCATCGATAACAACGAGATCGTAGTTGTCCCAATTGAGAGTCTCTAAATTAATCTCGCCGGAATGTCCGCGTTCGCGGGTGAGGTCGGTGTGATTAAGCACATCAAAATTAAATCGATCAGCCGCGAAAAGGTTTCGCTTATCGTTTACGGTGTATAACGTCCAATTTTCACGTATTTTCTTGGGGCAAAGAACCAGAACGCGGTCATTCCGCAATTCATAATACTTGATGATTGCCAGGGCTTCGAACGTTTTCCCAAGGCCAACGCTATCGGCGATGATACAGCCGTTATACTTTTCCATCTTATCGATGGCCCCCAACACACCATCATGTTGAAATCTATATAGTTTGCTCCAAACGAGCGTATCTTTGATGCCGGTTCTGGTCTTAATGATCTTGTCTTCTTCGAGCTCGCCAAGGGATTCACGAAAAACATTGTATAATGTAAGGAAGTATATCTGCTCCGGGGGTTTGTTGGCGAAAATGGTTTCAAGCTGTTCCAGTACAAGCGATTTAACGTCTTCAGTTGCCTCCGAGTTTGACCATATCGCATCAAACCATTTTATAAGGCTTTCGGTTTCCGCCGGCGTTGTGAAACAAGTATTCATCTCATATCCGTCCGACGGCACAGTACCTAGCCCAACAGATGTGAAGGACGAGCTGCCGTGAACAGCCGTGGCGCTGCCGTCAGGATTCTTGATATGGAATAGATTTTGAAGGACAGGCAGTGAGACCGCTCTAATTTCGGATTTTTGCTGCAACCATTGTGAACATCCTCTGGCAAGTGCTGTCATATTCAAGGTGTTGCGAAAACGTCTGTCTGCTTCGCTTCCCGTGAGGCCTTTCACCCGAAATGGCTTCGCGTTCCCGGACGCGACAGAGGTATCATTCAACGGAATTAGGAATCGCAAGACATCAGCACGCTCAAGTTGCTTCTTCAAGGCAGAGTAGCCATAGATTGAAAAAAGACTGGAAAGAATGGAAATGTAAGCATTTGACTGAATACCCTCCGCAAGAGCATCGGCAACCTTTCCTTGTGTTTTGTTATCCAACAGCGAAGTCATTTTTTTAATAGCTTCCTTTAATACTTCTTGTGCATCTTAACGACCTGTTTGCGAAAGAGATGTGAATGCAAGCTTAATAGCCCAGCAACTAACAAAAAGTGCTAGCCCAATAATCACAAGGATGAATAGAGAACTGAGCGCCTGGGGGGCAACTTGTGGATCACGGCTAAAAAGGCGCTGATAAGCTATCCATGGATTCCAAGTGGAGTGTAGTAATAACGACCAGTCCATAGATTGTTTATTCCAATATTTTTTATTGAACTTGAGAATGGGATCAAATCCACCCTTGCCTTAATGGTATTTCGGCAATGAGCGAATATGACCCCTATCTATTTGTCGAATCCCCAAAAAAACCGGATGGGGGGATATAAAACATAAAAACCCCATACACGCCTACCGGTTTCCCTTGCCGCCCGAACCATCTTTTTTCCCGGACCCGCCACCGGGACCACTCCCGGATCCCGCGCCGTAACCGGAACCGTCCTGGGGACGTTCTCCGGTGCCGGTCCCGTCTTTGGCGCCATAGCCTTTGCCCTTGCCCTGACCGGAGCCGCTGCCGTCGCACTGCCCGGAACCCTGACCCTTGCCCTTTCCTCCGCCTCTTGCCTGACCACCACCTCCACCGCCACGGGCCATAAGGATATTCATGCCGTCATTCTGGAGATCAGCAGCCATCTGGTGTGTGGATTGGGTTTGGTGGCTAAACCAACCAATGGTATCACCCGGGCGGGTATCCGCGCTGAGGGGTGTTCCCCAGGCAATCACGATCATCCCCAGTCCCATGCCGATTGCTTTTACCCATCCTGTACGCTTTCGAAATTTTCCGGGTATCTGTTTCATTTTTGAACTCCTTTCTGTGATCCCTGCGGCCACTAAATGGACGCGGAGCGTCCCCTGCGCCTTCCCACGCGGGGGCGTGGGAACGAGAGGAACACCGGACCTTGGGCATAGACGTCGGACAAGCGAAACCTCACTCATGTTTGATTCACGCCCTGATCTCCAAACAAAGAACCCCGTTCTTCCGGTGTAGAAGAAACGGGGTTTTATTTATCCGTGAACATTTACTTTCCTCATCTTATAGGAAAAAGATCGTTTCTCTGTCACGTTTACAGATTGTACTATTCTATAGCACAAGACGATGAGGAAATCAAACCATATAAATCATTGTTAATACCAGTTATGACTGATACTTTTTTTCATCTGGTGAATTGCGCTAAGGCGGCGAAGCCGCAACCAAAATGTCTCGCGCAAAGACGCAAAGGCGCAAAGATTTTTTTGTTTTTTGTGACAGAAAACTAGGTGATAAGGTGCTAACCAAGGGAATCCACCACGGATTGGACATCCTTCAATGAAGCCGGAAAGTAGTTTACACTTTATTGTTTTCGCTTTTATCCCTCCAGGAGAGAATACACATTTGATGCTTTATCGTTTGAGAAATCCAGTGGCCTGTTCACCGGTTTCCTGATGCCATGCGTGTGGCTTCGGGCATGCGGCGGAGCTGGAACATGCTCCATATGCCGAATAAAGGTCCGGGGGCGAGGGCCGCAAAGGCCCATTCCCAGCCAATGAGATCAACCAGGGGCGGTATGATGCGGATCGAAACCAGGGTCAATAGAAATCCAAGGGTGGTTTGAACAGTGAGCGCCGTACCCACATAGCGAGGGTCGGTAAGCTCGCTGACAGCCGCGCTGAATTGGGCGCTGTCGGATACGACAGTGACCCCCCACAGGATGCAGAGGACTGTCAGGAGCCCGGGAGTGGAGAAGAAAATCCCTGCGCACAGCGTGCATGCGCCCGACAGGACCAGGCTGACCATCGTCACACGCGTTCGACCGAAACGATCGGCGAGAAAACCGGCCACCAGGCTGCCTAAAGCACCCGCTGCAATAACTGCAAATCCCGCCAGACGCGCCGACACGATGCTCCAACCGGCTGCATTATAACTGACAAGCAGGAACATAGGGACCCATGTCCACATTCCGTATAATTCCCACATGTGCCCCAAATACCCAAAATTAGCAAGCCGCGTGGGCCTGTGGGCAAGCACCCTCCCCGCAAAACGCCAGTTGAAGGGCGCCGTTCCTGTCAGGAAGGGACCCCTGGACACCCCTGCCCACACAATAAACGCACCAAGGCCAGCCAGGGCGGAGGTCACCAGAAGTACCGTGCGCCACGGGGGCATGCCCTCGCCCCCAAGAAGCGGGAGCGCATTGAGGAGATGGGGAATCGACTTCCCCAGAACAATTCCACCCACCAGCAAACCGATACCCAGTCCACGGTCTTCCTTACACCATGTTGCAGCTAATTTCATGCCGGGTGGATAGGTGCCGGCAAGGCCCATACCGGTAAGAAAACGTAACAGGAGGGCAAGAGAGGGAGCATAGTCGAGAAGTGCAATCCCCCCGTTGGCGGCCGCACCTCCTAAAGCACAAACAGCGATCAGACGACTGGGAGAAATGCGGTCGGCCAGGTTCAAAAGGGCAATAAGGAGAGCTCCAGCCACAAAGCCGATCTGGACACTCATGGTCATCCATGATTGCTCCGCTCCCGTAAGCTGCAATTCTTCCGTCATTTGCGGCAGGATCGCCGAGGCAGAAAACCAGAGGCCAAAAATAAAGACTTCCGCCACCGTCAGTAGGGCGAGGTTGCGCCATTTCTCAGTGGCGGAGATAACCATTTCTATTTCCCAAGAATAGCATTCAACTGATCCAGGTAGCTCTGGAACGCAGGGCGTAATTGGAAATGGGTCGTACCCGCTTTTTCCTCAAGGGATTTAAGGAAATTATATGGAATGGCCTTTTGCTTCATGTTGACCAGCCAGGCGGGAATATATCCCCTGGGATCCAGGTAGAACATAAACAATATTTCAGTGCGTCGTTTGCCGACCGGTCGCATACAGGTTTGCCCTGTAAACATGAACGCCCTGACATTGCCTTTTTTAACCGGATAGGATGGATCCTCTACCGAAAAGATATCAATTACCAGGTACTTTTTCTCCCGGTCCAGCCGGAGCGTATTGCGCAGCAGCAACTCCCTTCCCGAAAAAGGCCAGGGCATTCTATTGACGCTGTAGGTGATGCCGTCGAGGTCGGAGAACTCTTTTACGAGATACTTGAATTCGATATCCGGCATCCATTCTTTGGATATTTCGACCTTACGAAGGATTTCCATAATCTGGTCAATGGGGGCATTCAGGGTACCGGTCGCTTTGAAAGCCAGGAGACCGGAATCCGGTGCTTCCTGGGAATAAACATCTATCCCGTCCTGGCTGAATATCTGCTTCCAGGCGCCATCGAAAGAAAGAGTCGGTGTTTCGGAATTGAAGGCTGCAAAACCCTTTAGGGTAAAAACCAAGAAAAGCAACAGGCATAAAAAAAATAATAAACGGGTTTTCATTTTGTCTTTCCGTGAAATATATCAGCCTTGATCATCGTTTCGGCCATATTAATTGAGTTATCCCTTTGATGGCATAGTCTCATCGGGCTAAGCATTAAGAGGCTATACTCGTTATTTTTAGCGCCAACGACGCGTGACAGAATTGCTAACCTTCCAAATTAACCATATATGGGGTAATTTCAAGAAAACCACCAAGAACTTGAGGGATTGAAAGAGAAAAGTGGACCGTTTGCTGGATTTAACACGAAAAATCCCCCTGCCTCTCTTTACAAAGAGAGGGCCAGGGGGATTTGGAGGGAAAATTGGGATTCAATATTTGAATTAGTACCTTATTTCCTGGTTTTCTGTCATAAAAAGCAAGAAAATCTTTCTCTCTTTGCGCCTTTGCGTCTTTGCGCGAGACCTTTTGGTTGCGGCTATCCGCCTTAGATCTACACCTATCCCATGAATTTCTCAATT
>CAYOWC010000239.1:0-7742 GCA_964407525.1 uncultured Desulfobacteraceae bacterium
ATCTCGAAATTCTTCACCGTAAAGCGGCATGAATCTCATTCATTCACGGGTATTGAAGTTAGAACCAAACCCGAAGAAACGGATATTTAGAATAGTTTGTTTTAGCGGCAAGATCACGTGATGGAAACGGGACACTCTTTTTAAACCGGAGGAACTTATATGCGATACTATAGTCTGATCTTGTTTTTTCTGGTAGCCCTCTTTGTTTTTTCAGGGTGTGCCGCTGCAAGAGTTATTCAAGTGACGGAGGCAGACAAGGAGCGCAGCATAACGATGCATGTGGGGGATCGTCTGGAAATTGTCTTGCAAGGAAATCCAACCACTGGATACCTGTGGAAAATAGAACCCTGGGATGTGGACGTTATTGGGCAGATCGGAGAGGCTGTCTATAAAGCGGATTCCAATAGAATGGGTTCCGGTGGTCAGTATACCTTTTCTTTCGGGGCAGCGCAAAAAGGAAAAACGGATCTCAGATGGGTTTATTTAAGACCATTTGAAAGAAAAGTTGTTCCCGCAAAATCTTTTGAGATTCACGTGATTGTTTCAGAATAGTTCTGATCGGGATAAAAATCAGAGAACAAAAACTTAAGCGAGGAAAAACAAAATGAATGAAGATACAAAACACGGTGCAAACGGAAAAGCATTGAAAAAATGGTTTTCCCTGTGCTTTGGGATTGCCGTGATGGCTTTGCTAAATCCTGGTACAGGAATGGCTGGATTCCAGCATGTCTCTGAGAGCGCTCTTGTTTCATCCGGTCAGACGGAAGACCCGTCTGCGATTGACTCCACAGTGGGTGAACGAATTATCCTTGTTAGGAGGGGAAACAGGTCTTCCGATGGAAGTGGAGAAGAATCGAACGGCGGTGGCAATGGGAACAGGAAGGGCGGTTATGGGTCGGGCGACGGGAGCGGAACAGGGGACAGACCGCAGGATGGTTCCGGAAAAGGAAAGGGAAAAGGGAAAGGTTCGGGATCTGGAAATTGTGATGGATCCGGCTCTAAGGGGAAAGGTAGCGGGAACAAGACGAAATAAGAAACCCGAGCCGGATCAGTTTTTGAAACGGCTTATTCTTTCAATAATGCCTCTGCTAATTCCAGGTCATAGGCCTTTACCGGGTCGAAATCGTTTTTCTTTTCGTACATGCCCTGGGCTTGCTTAATGGCTTCGTATGGGATCCATCCATGTTTTTCCCATAACTCCGGGTCATCAGAATTCCATGCTCTGAAACAAATTTCTTCCCCTTGTTTGAGGACATACATCCGAGCCTTCTTGTTTTGTGGAAAAGGATAGTAATATTGGCCTCGATCATCTTTCATCTGCTCTTCTCCTTCATGATTTTTTCCGTTGAATTCTTTCTCACTTATCGGGGATTGTCAAGAGGGTAGTTGTGCGGAATGGAATTTCAGGTTATCAGAGGAGAATTAAAGGCCAACTGGTGTTTTTCGAAACAAGCTGCCATTTTTTCCAACCTTGACAGGGGTTTTTGAGCGATTTATAATAAAAAGTTTAATACGAGTACCCCAAGGTAATGTGAAAACTATTATGAAGCTCCCTCGGGGGCACATACAAGACCAGGTCCTGAGGGCCTGGATTCTTTTTTTGGAACAGCGGTGAAAAAATATGATTGGTAAGATAATCAAGGGAATTTTTGGCAGCCAGAATGATCGAGAACTTAAAGCTATGAATCCAATGGTGGAGCGTATTAACTCCCTGGAACCGGATTTCAAGAGCCTTTCCGACGAAGAGCTTGCCGCCAAAACTGATGAATTCAAAGAACGGCTTGCCGGGGGAGAGACCTTGGATGATCTTCTTCCAGAGGCATTTGCTGCAGTCAGGGAGACGTCTATAAGAAAGCTTGGCATGAGACATTTTGATTCTCAACTTATCGGAGGGATAGTCCTTCACAACGGGAAAATCGCTGAAATGAAAACCGGTGAAGGAAAGACCCTGGCGGCGACGCTTCCTCTTTATTTGAATGCCTTGACTGGCCGAGGGGTTCATTTGGTCACGGTGAACGATTATTTGGCACAAAGGGATTCTGAATGGATGGGTGGAATCTACAACGCCCTGGGTCTCAGCGTGGGGGTTATTGTTCATGGCCTGAATGATGCGGAGAGGAAAAAGGCCTACGAATGCGATATCACCTATGGCACGAATAACGAATTCGGGTTTGATTATCTTCGGGACAATATGAAGTTTGATCCTGAAGATTGCGTCCAGGGAGATCATTATTATTCCATCGTGGATGAAGTGGACAGTATTCTCATCGATGAATCCAGGACGCCACTCATCATAAGCGGACCCGTGGAGCAGAGTGAAAACAAGATTTATGAGGAAGTCAAACCTCTTGTCATCAAACTGAGAGGAAAGCAGGAGGCTATCATTAACTCTCTGTTGAAAGAGGTGCGGAAGGGGTTGGATGGTGAAAAAGTGGAAGAGAAGACCATCGAGACACTTTTGCAGATCAAGAGAGGAGATCCCAAGAATGCGGCCTACCTGGATATCGTAGCGAAAAATCAGGCGCTGAAGAAACAGATTGACAAGACGGAGAGCATGTTGCGTTCCCAGAAGATTCTTACTGATCTAGATCAGGAACTCTATTGTACCATTGACGAAAAGGGGAACAGCGTCGAAATGACGGAAATTGGTCTTGATCTTCTCTCCACTGGCGGTCTGGGTCACTTTACGCTTCCCGATCTTGATGATGCAAGCCATTTGATCCGTGAAAATGATCAATTATCCGACCAGGAAAAGGACGAACAACTTCGGGAGCTCGAAAACGAATATATCCACACATCCGATCTGATTCACTCCACTCAACAGCTCATCAAGGCCTACTGGCTTTTTGAGAAAGACGTTCAGTATGTTGTCAAGAATAACGAAATTGTTATTGTAGATGAGTTTACCGGTAGAATGATGGCCGGCAGACGATGGAGCGATGGCCTTCACCAGGCTGTAGAGGCAAAAGAAGGCGTAAAAGTTGCGGGAGAAAACCAGACCCTTGCCACCATTACTTTTCAGAACTTTTTCAGAATGTATGAAAAACTGGCTGGTATGACGGGTACAGCCGATACGGAAGCGGCGGAATTCCAGAATATCTACAAGCTTTCAGTGGTTGTGATTCCCACCAACAAGCCCATGGTCCGAAAAGACTTTTCAGATATGATCTACAAGACGGAAAAGGAAAAATTTGTGGCTGCTGTGGATGAAATAAAAGCCTTGCATGAAAAAGGACAGCCCGTTCTTGTGGGAACCATTTCCATTGAAAAATCTGAAATGTTGAGCAAGATGCTCAAGCGCGCGGGAGTACCGCATTCCGTGTTGAATGCCAAGCAGCACCAGAAAGAGGCTGAGATCATCACCAACGCAGGCCAGTCAAAGACGGTGACCATTTCCACGAATATGGCGGGAAGGGGAACTGATATTGTTCTGGGGGACGGGGTTCGGGAGGCCGGAGGGTTGCATATTCTCGGTACGGAAAGACATGAAAGCCGTCGCGTAGACAACCAGTTGAGGGGTCGTGCAGGAAGGCAGGGGGATCCGGGTTCTTCCCGCTTTTATCTCTCCCTTGAGGATGATCTTCTCAGAATTTTCGGCTCCGACCGGATTTCCTCCATTATGGAGCGTTTTGGGATGGAGGAAGGAGAGCCGATCGAGCACAAGCTCATTTCGCGAGGTATTGAGAACGCCCAGAAAAAGGTGGAAGGGCACAACTTCAACATCAGGAAAAATCTCCTGGAATACGATGATGTTATGAACAGACACCGGGAAATTGTCTATTCCCTGCGGAAAGACATTCTGTTCGGCCAGGGCATCGGCGAGATTGTAAGGGAGATGATTGATGATAAGATAGACGCCGTTTTGGAACTTTCCATTAAGCCGAAGGATGACCCTGAAGATTGGGATTTGGATGAACTGAGGGAACGTCTCTTCAGACTTTTCGGTTTCAGGGCGCAGGTGGGACCCAAAGATATGGGTGAAGATGCTTTTGCCCAGTTGAAGGTTGAGGAATTGGCGGATCTGGTTAAGAAGCAGGTGCAGGGAGCCTACTGGGAAAAGGAAAAGCTATTTGGAAAAGAAGAACTGGAGCATGTGGAAAAATTTATTATGCTCCAGATTATAGATGACAAATGGATCGCTCACCTCCAGGGCATGGATCATATGAAGGAAGGGATCGGACTGAGGGGGTACGGGCAATTAGATCCGCTCAAAGAGTATCAAAAAGAGGGATTCGCCCTGTTCGGTGATTTTCTGGACCAGATCCGCGAGGAAAGTCTGGGGCATATCTTCCGTTTGAGAATCGTGAGGCATGAACCTGAAGAGAGAATGAAACCAAAAAAGAAGAATCTTAATCTTTCCCATGGAGATGACAGTGCGGGGCCCACGACGGTCCGGCGCAAGGAAAAGAAAGTGGGCCGAAATGCTCCATGCCCATGCGGAAGCGGCAAAAAATATAAAAAATGTTGCGGGATGAACAGCTAAAATGGAAACAGAAAAATACAGGGTGAACGGATTTACCGTCTCGGCTGCAGTGGCGGGGCTCAAAAAAGGTGGCGTGCTGGATATGGCCCTGATTGTTGCAGAAAAAGAGTGCGCGGCGGCAGGTGTGTTTACAACCAACAAAGTGAAAGCTGCTCCCGTTATTCTATCGAAAAAAAATATCCGCAGTGGAAAAGCAAGGGCCATTGTTGCAAACGCCGGGAACGCGAACGCGTGTACAGGCGAAGGGGGATTGGAAGATGCAGGCCTCACGGCCGAACTTGTTGCCCGCGGTCTTCATATAGAACCGAACCAGGTCCTCGTTGCTTCCACGGGCGTCATTGGCCGGCGATTGAATATGTCTCTTGTGCAATCAGCTGTCCCGGAACTGGTAAAAGGCCTTTCCGTCGATGGCCTGCCGCAGGCTGCCAGAGCAATCATGACCACCGATTCATTCCCAAAGATCAGCCTGTTTGAAGGCAGGGTAGGGGATACGCCCTATCGGATCGTGGGGTTTGCCAAAGGCGCGGGAATGATTATGCCCGATATGGCTACCATGCTGTGCTTTGTCCTGAGCGATATCCGTATCCCTGTGGACGATTTGGAAACGGAGCTGCGCACCTGTGTGGATGCCACTTTTAACAGAATTACCGTGGATGGAGATACCAGTACCAATGATATGGTTCTGATGATGGCCAGCGGTCTTGCTGAAAATGATCCTTTTACGGAAGATGACCGGGTTGCTTTTGGCGAAGGTTTAAAATCGGTGCTGTGGGACCTTTCCAAAATGATTGTCCGGGATGGGGAAGGGGCTACAAAACTGGTGAGCGTAGAGGTGAAGAGCGCAGTTTCCCGTGAGGATGCGGGTGTGGCTGCCAGGACGGTGGCCAATTCGAGCCTCGTAAAAACGGCTATTTATGGGCAGGATCCCAATTGGGGAAGAATTCTTGCTGCCCTGGGACGTGCCGACATTGAGATGAGAGAAGAGGATGTGGGCATTTGGATCAATGATGTTCAAATTGTATCGGGTGGTCTCGGCTTGGGTGTGGAACAGGAAAAAAAAGCCGGCGAGATTATGACCGGAAAAGAATTTTCCCTGGTGATTGATCTGGGGCAGGGGGGCTTTGATGACCGGGTGCTCACCTGCGATCTTACCCATGAATATATCTCCATCAACGCTGATTATAGAACTTAAGGGTCTCGCGCAGAGACGCAAAGACGCAGAGATACAAAAAGACAGAAAAGCATCCATCATTCAGAATTTGGCGAGGATATCATGTTTGCAGTCGTTATGTGCGGGGGTTCTGGGACGCGGTTCTGGCCGGCAAGTCGAAAACAAAGGCCGAAACAGTTTTTAGACATCACGGGCAAGGGGCCGATGATTGTAGAAACATGTGGTCGGTTACGACCCATAATTCGTGATGAAGAAATGGTCCTGATTCTGGGAAAGAAACATCTCGCCGAAGCCAGACAAATTTTTGACGGGCGTGAGATTTCTATGCTTGCAGAACCGGTTGGGAGAAACACCGCCCCGTGTATCGGATTAGGGGCCATCTATGCAAGATACAGGAATTATAATGGGCCTGTTGCCTTTCTGCCTGCGGATCATTTTATTGGAGACCCTGGAGCCTTTCTGAAAAGCCTTCAAACTGGCGGGGATGTGGCGGAGACAGGAGGGATTGCTACTATTGGTATTGTCCCGAACCGGCCGGAAACAGGGTATGGCTACATAAAAAGGGGAGAACCAGATGGAAAAAGTGAAGATCGGCAGATTTTCAGTGTCTCCCAATTCGTTGAAAAGCCTGATCTGGAAACGGCTGTCGCCTATCTTGCAAGCGGTGATTATTATTGGAATGGGGGGATTTTTGTTGCTACACCCGAAACCATTTTAAAGGAGACCAAAAGACAACTCCCGGAGCTATATGCGGGGCTCCTGGAACTGGAAAAGGTTTTTGGGACGGATGATTTTGAGCCTGCTTTTCAAGAAGTCTATGAGAACCTGGCCTCGGTATCTTTTGATTACGGAATTATGGAAAATATTCAAGAACCGGTCTACGTCATTCCTTCCCAGTGCGGGTGGAGCGATGTGGGATCATGGGAATCCCTGTATGAACTGAGGTCCTCTGAACAGGACAACGATGGTAACCTGGGAGATGGGGGAAACATATTCATAGATTGCGAGGGGACGTTTGCTTCAGGAAGGAGCGGACGAATGATAGCCTGTCTCGGGCTTAAAAACTGTCTTGTGGTAGACACGGAAGATAGCCTGCTGGTGGCTGACCTGAAGAATTCCCAAGACATTCGAAAAGTCGTTGACCTGCTGAAAGAAACCGGAAGGGATGACCTTCTTTGAATAGGGGATGGCCGTGACCGTTCGCAAGATTGCATCCCTGACGATGCTGACATCTTTTGTTCTACTTATTTTGACCAGTATCATCCTCTATATTGAGCCCCAGGGCCGAGTGGCCTATTGGTCCGACTGGCGTTTCTGGGGGCTGAGCAAGACCCAATGGGGGAACGTACATTTAAACCTCGGCGTTCTTTTGCTTGTGGCGGGAATTTTCCACATAACCTACAATTGGAAGGTCATTACCGCCTACCTGAAAGACAAAACCAAAAGAATACGTGTCTTTACCGGCAATTTCAATGTTGCCCTGGCGCTTACCTTGATTGTCTGCCTGGGGACTCTCCTGGAATTACCTCCCATGAGCACCATCGTATCCATCGGAAACAGCATTACCGATGCGACCAATCAGAAATATGGCGAACCGCCCTATGGCCACGCAGAATTGTCGTCGCTGAAAATCTTTGCAAAGAAAACGGATCTGGATCTGAAAAAGGCAAAGATTCTTCTTAAAGGGGCTGGAATTCGATTCAAAGACGAGTATCAGAGCATCCTTCAAATCGCAAAGGAAAATCACATCAGCCCGAGGGAGTTATACGCCTTTATGAAAGAAGCTGCAGTCGGATCGGATGGAGGGAAGTCTTTCCCAGACAACCCGCCACCAGGCTTCGGAAGAAAGACCATAGCGCAGATCTGTGCCGGTTTTGATCTGGACATGAAAGGACTTCTGCGTGTTTTAAAGGAAAAGGGTATTGTTGCCCGGCCTGAAGAGAGCCTCAAAGATATTGCAGAGAAAAACGGCCGGAATGCCATGAGCCTGTTTGAGATCATTCACCGTGTGGCAACAAAATAAGTCCCTTCTTCTCGTTCCCAAACTCCAGTTTGGGAACGCAGCCTCAATGGAAGCTCCAGCTTCCT
>CAYOWC010000240.1:0-7696 GCA_964407525.1 uncultured Desulfobacteraceae bacterium
ATCCCGTTAAATTCCGAAGGACAGCTCATCATATTCAATTCAAACGGGGCGACTTTGCGGTTCAAAAACCAATAAGCGGATGAAGTTTCATATGAGCGCCGCCGCCAGCTGAAAAAGAGCCAGTCAGATCAAGAAAGAAACTTCGAGAACAAGGTTTCAGGTGTCGGGTGTCAGTGTTTGGGGCATCCAGTTTCCAGTTTCAAATTTCCAGTTTCAAAAAGAAGTTTCTTTCGTTGCCTTCTCTCCCCGTGATTTTCCCCGTTCCCGAAGTTTCTGAAGAACCACGTATAGCACCGGGACCAGGACAAGGCTGAGAAAAGTCGCAGCGATCATCCCTCCGAATACTGCCGTTCCCAGGGAATGCCGACTGGCCGCTCCTGCCCCTGTGGCAACCACCATGGGGACCACACCTAAAATAAAAGCGAAGGCGGTCATGAGAATAGGTCGCAATCTCTCTTTTGATGCATTGACGGCCGATTCTACGATGGACATACCCTGCATCCTCAGTTCCCTGGCAAACTCCACAATCAGAATGGCATTCTTGCTGGCCAGTCCAATGAGCATGACCAGTCCGATCTGGCAGTAGACATCATTGGAGAGGCCTCGAATATGCTGGGCTAAGAGCGCGCCGAGGATGGCTAGAGGCACGGCAAACATGACCATTAACGGCATGATCCAACTTTCATATTGGGCTGCCAGGAACAGGAAGGCAAAGATTAACGCGAGAGAAAATATGTACGGCGCCATTCCGCCGGCTTGAATTTCCTGGTACGCCGTTCCCGTCCATTCGTAGCCGTATTCATCAGGGAGCAGTTTTGTGGATAGTTCTTCCATGGCCTGGATTGCCTGTCCCGTACTATACCCCGGTGCGTTGCCCCCGTAAATGGAAATCGTTCGATAGAGGTTATAGTGTTTAATGCTCTGGACGCCCCGTATCCGTTTTATTGTGACGAGGGCGCTCAAGGGAACCATGCTTCCGTCGGCTGCACGAACATAGAGTTTATTTATATCTTCCTTTTCGGCGCGATAGGTGGCTTCAGCCTGTAGAAAGACCCTGTACACGCGCCCGAATTTGTTGAAATCATTGACGTACATAGATCCCAGAAAAGCCTGGAGGGTGGCGAAAACATCCGATATGGAGACCTGCAGGCTCTTGGTTTTGGTCCTGTCCAGTTCCACATAAAACTGGGGATAGTTCACTTCAAAGGTGGTGCTCAGGGGGGTCAGTACAGGGCGTGACCGGGCTTCATCCATTAGTTTCTGGGCCACGGTCCGAAGATCTGTCAGGCTTCCTCCCGTCAAGTCTTCCAGTTCGAATTCAAATCCACCCGTGGTGCTCAGCCCCTGGATAGGTGGCGGTGGAAAGGGGATGACGACGGCTTCGTTTATTTCCGCTGTTCCGGCCATGAAAGCCCCCATGATTCCGTTGAGGCTCAGTTGGGGTGTTTTTCTTTTGTTCCACGGCGTTAGCATTACGAAGGCAGCTGCAGACGAAGGATCCATGGCTGAGTTGAGAAGATTATACCCTCCGATCATGACTACGTCGGCGATCCCGGGAGTCTTCTTCAAAAGAATTTCTTCGACTTTGCTGCAGACTTTCCCCGTTTTGCCGAGGGAAGTCCCTTCGGGCGTTTGGATCATTACCATGAAATACCCCTGGTCCTCGGAAGGGACAAATCCCGTGGGCACAACTTGAAACATGTAGTAGGTCACGCCGAGAAGGACTGCAAAGACAATGAAGACAATATACCAGAACTTAATGAATCCGCGGACTCCTTTCAGATACTGTTCGCGGGACCAGTCAAAACCCTGGTTGAATTTGCGAAAAAACCAGTTTACTTTCTTTTCTTCTTTTCGCAGCAATACGGCACACAGGGCTGGGCTCAAGGTTAAGGCGTTTATGGCGGAGATCCCTACGGAAAAAGCAATGGTCAGGGCGAATTGTTTATAGAGTTGTCCGCTGATCCCCGGCATGAAGGCCACCGGCACAAATACGGACATGAGAACCAGTGTTGTAGCGATGATGGGCCCGGTCACCTCATGCATAGCTTCTTTGGTGGCCTCTTTTGGCCCCATACCCTTTTCATCCATGCACCGAGAGGCATTTTCAACCACAATGATGGCATCATCCACCACAATGCCGATAGCGAGTACCAGTCCAAAAAGGGTCAGGGTATTAATGGAGAAACCGAAGGTTTTCAGGACGGCGAAGGTCCCCACGAGGGAAACGGGAATGGCGATGGCCGGGATGAGAGTCGCCCTCCAGTTCTGCAGAAAAATGTATACCACAATGAATACGAGGAGCATGGCTTCCGCAAGGGTTTTGATTACTTCCTTGATGGACTCCCGCACAAACAGGGTGGTATCGTAGCTGATGGCATATTTCAGGCCTTTCGGGAAACGTTTAGAAAGCTTCTCCATGTTTTTATATACGGCGTTGGCCACGTCCAGGGCATTGGCGCCGGGCAATTGAAAAACACCGATACAGGCGGCCTTCCCGCTGTTCAGGTGGGCAAACCACCCGTAGTTTTCAGCGCCCAGTTCAACCCGCCCCACATCTTTGACCCGCACGACGGAACCATCCGCTTTTGTGCGAACGATGATATCTTCAAATTGTTTGACGGTGGAAAGCCGTCCCAGGGCGTTGATGGAATACGTGAAGGTCTGGCCCGGGGGACTCGGGGGATCTCCAATTTTTCCCGCGGCGACCTGTACATTTTGTTCCTGGACCGCGGCGATCACGTCCATGGCGGTCATTTCCATGCTGGTTAATTTGTCGGGATTAAGCCACAGACGCATGGCGTATTTTTTTTCTCCGAAAATTTCTACATCACCAACACCGGGAAGTCTTTTTAGGATATCTTCTATATTGATAGAGGCATAGTTGCTGAGGAAGAGGTCGTCAAAGGTGTCATCCGGTGAATACAGGGAAATAATCACTACAAAGTCCGGAGATTGTTTTTTAGTTGTGATCCCATATTTACGGACGTCGTCCGGTACCTGGGGTTGGGCCATGGTCACCCGGTTCTGTACGTCCACGGCTGCGATGTTCAGATCATATCCCACGTCAAAGGTTACGGTGATGTTGGAGGTCCCGTCATTGGAGCTGATGGAGGTCATGTATGTCATGCCTTCCACACCGTTGATTTGTTCCTCAATGGGGGTCGTGACCGTTTTTTCAACCACTTCCGCACTGGCGCCGGTGTAGGTGGCCTGGACCTGTACGGTAGGCGGCGTGATCTCGGGAAACTGCGCTATGGGCAGGAGGAGGAGGCAGACCGACCCGGCCAGAGAGATAACGATCGAAATGACACCGGCAAAAATGGGTCTATCAATGAAGAAGTCAACAAACATAGTTAAGTCAAAAGTCCTTGCCTATTTTGGTTTGGTTCTAATTTTAATACCTGTGAATTGCACTCTTCGTGCCCTTCGTGGTGAAATGCCGTCCTGCCGTATCAGGAAACTTTCCTTGTTCTTGTTCCAAGTGCCAGTAAAAAAGGAAAATAATTCGAATAGTTGGCGTTAGAACCAGGCCCTCTATTTTTTCCCAGAAGGTGTGCCGGTTTTCCCCGCAGGAGTGCTGCCCTTTTTCTTTTTCCCATGGGATTCCTCTGTGGCTGGGATCGAAGAGGGTGCCGGGGAAGCGATTTTGGGCTGAACTACCATGCCGGGGCGCACGGTCTGTAAGCCTTCTGTAATAACCAGTTCACCCTCTTTCAACCCTTTCCAGATAATTTTCTGGTGCTTGTATAGAAAACCTATCTTAACCTGCCTTTGCTCGGCCTTGTTGTCTTTTCCCACCACATACACATACATCCCAGTCTGGTCTTCCCCAATGGCCTGCTCGGAAATCAGGGGGGTATCGGGGATATTGGAAACGAAAAGGCTCGCCTGCACATAAATGCCGGGCAACAGGGCTTTTTCGGGATTTGGGACAACGGCACGCATATTGATGGTATTGGCTTTTGGGTCCGCCGTATTGTCTATGAAGTCCACTTTTCCCTGGTGAGGGTATTTTGTTCCGTCAGACAAAATAATGTCTACGGGAGGGGCTTTTTCCTTCCTGTATTTGAGTATGGTCCTGAGGTCTTTTACGCTGGGGCTGAAGGTTACGTAAATGGGGTCCAATTGCACGACTGTAGCAAGCTTTGTATCCTGGCCGGCTCCCACCAGGTTCCCCACGTTTACCAGGGTTCGTCCGATGCGGCCGTCCAGGGGAGAGTACATGGTACAATAACCCAGGTTCAGCCTGTTCTGTTTGATTTGGGCCAGGTCAGCTTTTACGGCTGCTGCTGCTTCTTTGGCTTTGGTCTGGTAGTCATCAAAAGATTCCCTTGTGATGTAGTCCTGCTCCACCAGTTGCCTGTACCGTTCCACCTGTTCCATGGCGAAGGCGAGAGCGGCCTCATCCATGGCTAATTGGGCGAGGCTTTTTTCCAATTGCGCCTCGTATGGAGCCTGTTCGATAACGAAAACCAGATCTCCTTTTTTCACGTCATCGCCTTCAATGAATAGGCGTTTCTCAAGGAAGCCTTCCACCCGGGCGCGAAGGTCCACGGTCTTAACGGATTCGGTTGTGCCAACGTAGTTCAAGTGTACGGGAACCGTTTTGAGAATTACTTTTTCCACGGTGACTTCGGGTGGAGGCGGTTTTGGCGCCTGCGCCTGTTCCTTTTTACAGGCGGAAAAACAAACCGGAATCAAAAGCAGGAGTGTTATCGACACGGTCCATATCCAAAAGGGTGTGTTTGTGCGGTTACTGTGCATGGGACAGCATCTCCCTCTTTTTATCATTTCCACGGGAGAAGGACGTCTCCCTGGATGGTTCAGTGGGTAACTCTGCCCCGATGGCATGAATAAGTTCTGCATAAGAGGTGAAGAGATCCGTTCGCGCCTGCACCTTTTGGGCCCTGGCGGATGCCAGCGTGCTTTGGGCATTGAGTAGTTCTACGATGTTTGCCGCCCCCGCCCGGTATCTCGCGAGGGAAACTTCGTAAGACTGTTCGGAACTGATAAGAAGGGTTTTGCTCGTTTCCACCTGCTGGACAGCTGTACGCACGTTGTAAAATGCAGTCCAGACTTCGGAAATGACCGATATTTCTTTGATCCTGAGTTCTGCTTTGGCGGCTTCTACGTTTGCCTTTGCCTGTCTCACCCTGTTTCGAAGGGAAAAGCCTTGAAAGATAGGGATTTGAAGTGTCAGCCCTCCATAATAACTGACACCGGAATCATTGAGATTGCCACCGTTGGATAACCAGTCAGAGCCGCTCATACTCCCGTTCATCCACGACCAGCCCGCATTTCCTGTAGCCATCAGTTTCGGCCACAGATCCGACTCGGATTTACGCAGTTCCGCCTCGCTCTGTCGAACGGAGGCCCTGAAGGATGCCAGGTCCGGCCGGTCACGCAATCCCACTCGAATCAATTCTCTGCTATTCTGCTCCATGGTTTTGAGAGGGAGGTCGTCTGGTTCTTCCTCAACGTCAAAATTTGCGTTGGCAGGCCAGCCCACGGCAGTTGCCAGGTTCCCTTTTGAGATTTTAACGGCCCCGCGGTTGGTGATGAGGTCCAGTCTTATCTGGTCTGCCTTTGAACGGGCCTGCAGGACGTCCGCGATGGTGCTTACGCCGGCTTTCTTCCTCTGTTCCGTGGATTGAAGACTGGTGAGGGCCTCTTTGAGGCTCGCTTCGGATGCTCGAACCCTGGCCCTGTTTCCCAGATAGGTATAATAGGCCTGGGGCACATCCCGTAGGGTATCCTGGATGGCCTGGTTATGGTTCCAGTTGGCCGCCATGAGGGCCTGCCGCGCACTCTCTGCCGTGGCTTTGCGACCGCCGAAATCCAGGAGAAGATAGTCCAGAGCGACACTGGCCTGGCCGTAGTAACCGTGGGAAGAATCTCCTCCAAGGCCCATACCGCTTGCATCGCCGGTGACAGTGGGATAATAGTCCCCTCGCGAAACTGCCCACTGGGCCGCAGCTGCCCTGGCCAGATCCCACGCTCTTTGGGTGGAGGGATTGATGCGGAGAGCTACATCAACCAGCGTTGATACGGAAAAGGCCCCGGATGCTGGTCTCATGGTTTCCGGAGAGATAACTTCCTTTTGGGGGGATGCAAACTTTTCTTGGGCTTCTTTTTGTATCCGGTATGGCTTCCCCGGAGTTGCCGATACAAATTTTTCGGGGTTCGTTTCAGGAAGGGAACGTTTGCAACCCGCGGAAACCGCCATCAGAGAAAGGAACAGAAAAACACAGAAAATCCATAGCCCCGCCTTCAGGGATTTGGGAAGGTGTAGTTGTTCCGTTTGTGTCAACCCTGGGCAGGGCTTTCCGGCTTCTTCAAGAGGCATGTCTCAATCAGACCTACTTGACCAGCATGACAGGGCACTGGGAAACAATTCCCACCTTGTAGCTGATGGTTCCCCAACCCTGTGCCCTGTCTTCAATGTCAATCTTATGAGAAGTCATGATAATCAAGTCAATGCTATTTTCTTCAGCGAACCTGAGAATTTCCTTAGCTCTGTTCCCGTAGGTGATTCGCTTTTCGATGGTGAAAGTATCTTCATCGTGGGACAAAGCCAGTCTGTTCAAGTGCTTCAGAGAGCGTTCTTCCAACTCCTTGTAAAAGTCGTCAAACTCCTCCAGTGTTGTGTTTGCGATGACTTCTATCACGTGCAGGAGGGTTATTTTACCGTCTCCCGGTGAGCATAGTTCCCGTGCGATATCGATGGCATGACTGTCTCTACCTGAAAAATCGGTAGGGATTAGAATGTTTTGAAACATGGGCTCTCCTTCATTTTTTTGCTTTCTCAATTTCCTCGTCGCGCAACACTCTTCGAAGGACTTTGCCTACCACAGATACGGGAAGAGCGTCCCTGAATTCGATTGCGCGGGGACGTTTGTATCCTGTAAGTTTGTCTTGACAGAAATCAAGGAATTCCTGCTCTGTTGCCTCTACGTCGGGTTTTAGCTGAATGAATGCTTTGATGGACTCTCCTGTGCGTTGGTCCGGAATTCCCACCACCGCTACAAGGGCCACCTTGGGGTGATTGTATAATTCCTCTTCAATTTCCTTGGGGTAAGCGTTGAAACCGCCCACGAGAATCAGGTCTTTCTTTCGGTCTGTAATAGTGAGGAAACCGTCTTCATCAAAATGGGCTACGTCGCCCGTCAGAAAGAATCGCTTCCCGTCAATTTCACGAAATATCTCCTCGTTGGTCTCCGGTTTGTTCCAGTACCCCATCATGACCTGCGGACCGTTCACGGCAATCTCTCCATCTTCGCCAAGGGGAAGTTCCTGGAGTCCGGTGTCCATGTCGACGATTTTAATGTCAACGCCGATGAAGGGCGAACCGATAGATCCCACTTTTCTCTGCTCCACATTCGTGGGGTTCAAAGTGATGACGGGGGAGGTTTCCGTGAGGCCGTAGCCTTCGAAAATCACGGCCCCGGTCTTTTCTTCAAACTGTTTAATCACTTCCAGCGGCAGGGGGGCGGCGCCGGAACCGCATCCGATAATTGAAGAGAGATCAAATTGATCCAGAAGTGGATGATTGATAAAGGCGGAATAGATGGTTGGAACGGCGACAACAACGGTAACCTTGTATTTCTCAACGGCTTTGAGGACTTCCGTGAAGGGAGGGTTGCCTGCTCTCGGATCGGGGATACACACCAGCTTGGAAGCGGAGATGACGCTG
>CAYOWC010000241.1:0-7604 GCA_964407525.1 uncultured Desulfobacteraceae bacterium
GTACGCGACATGCCTGACGAAGGGGATGTGCCTTTTTTGGAAATCGCCTTGAGCGAAGGGGTTCCCCTGATTACCGGAAATCTCAAACATTATCCTGAGTCAGCAAGAATGGGGTGTCGCGTCTTAACGCCTCGACAGTTTATCGATGAATATACCGAAATAGCGAATCAGCATGGCAAAACAGGTTGAAGGTTCATTTCGTGTTAAGACCTATCTTATTCTTCACCCGTCACTCCTCAACAAAGGGAGAGGAAAACTTTCCAGAGCGTCCGCCTTTAGCAGCCCCTTTATGACCGCGCACAATGGCAACCCCACAACATTCGTGTAAGACCCTGAAATAGATTCCACCATAAAGGACCCTATTCCCTGTATGGCATAACCGCCGGCCTTGCCGAAAGGCTCTCCCGTTTCCACATAGGCATCCATCTCATTCCTGCCCAGTTCTTTTACCGTTACAGTTGTGGACACAGCCTCAAGATGGGCTCCTTTTCCCGAAGGAGCAAGGATACAAAACCCCGTAATAACCTGATGCATCTTCCCGCTCAACAGGGAGAGCATCCAAAAGGCATCTTTTTCATCAACAGGCTTTCCCAATACCTTCTCCCCAATAACCACAATCGTATCGGCGCCAAGTACCCAGGAAGACCCGGTTCGGGAAAAAACATCCACCGCCTTTTCCCGAGCCAGTCGGAGGCAGGCTTCCACCGGATCGCCCAGAGTTTCCTCCTGAATTCGGCTTACAGCCACTGTGAAGGGCAATTGCGCCTGCTCCAGGAGTCTTTTTCTGCGGGGAGAAGCGGAAGCCAGAATGAGCGGGTTTTCTCTGTCTATCTGTTCGAATGGGGGATTCATATGTTCAATGTCCGAGGTCGAAGGTCCAATGTCCGAGGTTGTTTTCCTGTTTAAACTTCAATGCAGGCCGAAAAGTTCCTCTGCATTCTTTGATGTTTGAATGGCCAGTTCTTCAAAATCCATATTTCTGAGTCGTGCAATCTCCCTCGCCGTATATTCCACGAAAGCGGGCTCATTTCGTTTGCCTCTAAGGGGTACGGGAGCCAGAAAGGGAGCATCGGTTTCCACAAGCATCTTCTCCAGTGGAATAGAGGCCGCAACGTCTTTCACAACAGAAGCATTCTTATAGGTCACAGTCCCGGGAATGGAGATATAGTACCCGAGATCGATCAGAGAAGTAGCCAGTTCAATATCCCCTGAAAAGCAGTGAATGACCCCTTTTCTTTCTCCTTTTCCCATTTTCCGGAGGATGGAAAAGACCTGGTCATGGGCTTCTCTGTCGTGAATAATAACAGGGAGGTCCAGTTCCCGAGCTATGGCGAGTTGCTTTTCAAATATTTCGACCTGGTTTTCCACGGAAGAATACCCCCTGAAAAAATCAAGGCCGATCTCTCCCCAGGCGACGATCTTCGGGGAAGCAGTCAGGTCAACCAGGCTTTTCAGGGCTTCCCCACTGCATTCGTCAGCATGATGAGGATGGTATCCCACCGTTGCGAATACGGCAGGATAGCTGTTCGCCAGGTTCAATGCCCTGGCGGAACTTTCCAGATCGATTCCCACGGTGATAATTCGGCTGATGCCATTTTCAAAGGCCTTGTGGATGATCGCCTCACGATCTTCGTCAAAAGCCTCCATATCGAGATGGGCATGACTGTCTGTTAACATACGTTCTCCTGGTAAGCGGATTCATAAACTTGCGCGCTTATAACCAATTCATTCCCATTTTTCAAATTGTTTCCATTTCCATCGGGAATTCCACAGACATCCAAATCACATCCTTTTCAAAATTGAAATTGCCGATCCTTGTATTTTCAGCTATAAAGTGCTAAATTACCATTGAAAACATCTTTCCAATCAGGGCCTCAGCAACCTAATTCATGTAAAGGCAGGATAAAGGATCATGTCCAGCAAAGAAAAAATCCTCGAAGCGCAGCTCGAATATCAAAAACAGCTAAACATCATAACGACAAAAATTCATGCAGCTAGCAATACCAACGAAATTCTGTTGAATCTGCAAAACGACATTCTGAGTCTTTTTGACGCCGAGCGCATCACAATTTATGCTGTTGATGCCAAAAACCGGGAAATTTTTTCCATGATGAAAACAGGGAAAGAAATTAACGAAATCAGGGTACCCATCACCAAAGACAGCATATCCGGATCTTGCGCTGCAAACTGCAAAGTGATCGAAATTGCAGATGCCTATGACGATCGGGAATTAGCACAGTTAAACCCTCACCTGAAATTCAACAAAACCTGGGATCAGAAAACGGGTTTCATAACGTGTCAGGTTCTTGCGGCTCCCATACTTTACGACAAATATCTTCTCGGAGTCATACAGCTGATCAATAAAAAAAGCGGTGGGCGTTTCAGCCGGAAAGACCAGGCATCGGCCATTGAGATAGGAAAAGTTCTGGGCGCTGCTTTTTTCAAAAACAAAAAGGTGGAAGAAAGACGCAAATCAACAAAATTTGATTTTCTCCTGACCAACAACATCCTCAGTAAGAACGACCTGGCTTCCGCCATGGCTAACGCCAGGAATGCCAAAAAAGACGTGGTTGATGTCCTCATGAGTGAATTTCACGTATCCAAAGACGATATCGGAAAAGCCCTCTCCCACTATTACAACGCCCGATTCATTCCTTTCAAAGAAAGCATGGTTATTCCAGGCCCATTGCTGAAAGGACTCAAAGTCAACTATCTTGCGAGCAGTTCTTTCGTGCCCGTAACCGAGGAAGATAACAAGGTTATCGTAACCATGGCGGACCCGGATGATCTCATGGCCAGGGATATTATCAAAAAAACATTTATGACCAGGGAAATAGAGTTCTGCGTCTCCATAAAATCAGATATCTCCCACATGATTGAACATTTTTTCGATATAGGAAGCGTTGGAGACCTGAAAAATATCGGAAGCATAGAAGACATTCTTGGCAAGTTGGAAACGGAAGAGGACGATCTGGAGGAAGAAATCAAAGGCATGTCTGAAGATGACAACGTCATCGTGCAACTTGCCAACAAGATGATTATAGATGCTTTTAATCGAGGAGCATCGGACATACACATAGAACCCCGACAGGGAAAGGGCGACATCATCATCCGGTTCAGAATTGACGGCGCCTGCCAGGTATACCAGCGTGTCCCACACACTTATAAAAGGGCTATCATCTCCCGTATAAAAATCATGTCGGAACTGGATATCTCCGATAGGCGGCATCCCCAGGATGGAAAGATTAAGTTCGCAAAATTTGCGCCATTAGATATTGAATTGCGTGTGGCAACCATACCTACCGCCGGCCAGATTGAGGATGTGGTCATGAGGGTGTTAGCCGCAGGTGAACCGATCAAATTAGATCAAATGGGTATGAATGATCGGAACTATGATACCTTCCTTGAAATGATTGCCCAGCCATACGGTATTGCTCTTGTGGTGGGGCCTACCGGGAGTGGGAAAACAACCACCCTTCACGCGGCCCTGGCACAAATCAACAGACCGGAGACAAAAATATGGACGGCGGAAGACCCCGTGGAAATAACCCAGGACGGGCTTCGACAGGTGCAGATTAATTCCAAAATAGGGTTTGACTTCGCCACGGCCATGAGATCTTTCCTTCGCGCGGATCCCGACGTGATCATGGTTGGCGAAATGCGTGACAAAGAAACCATGTCAACCGGGATCGAGGCCTCCTTGACAGGCCACCTGGTTTTCAGCACTCTCCACACGAACAGCGCACCGGAAACCGTAACCAGGCTCCTCGATATGGGTATGGACCCTTTCAATTTTGCCGATGCACTTCTTGGTGTCCTGGCCCAGCGACTTATCAGGACCCTGTGCAAGGAATGTAAGGAAAAATACCATCCTTCCCTGGACGAATTTGAAAACCTTAAAAGAAATTACAACGGCAACTTTGAAGGGATGGGATTTGAATACAATGATGATTTTTTCCTATACAGACCAAAGGGTTGCCCGAAATGCAACAACACGGGTTACAGAGGACGTACCGGCATTCATGAACTCCTTTTAGGAACTGACAATCTGAAATCGCTTATTCAGGGAAAAGAACTGATGGAAGTAATAAAGAAACAGGCCATCAAAGATGGGATGACAACCCTGATGCAGGATGGCATTCGAAAGGTCTGCCTGGGACAGACAGACCTTATTCAAGTTCGAAAGGTCTGTATCAAATAATTCTAGGGATAGATTCCGGGATGCATAAGTCCCAATGTTTCATCTATTCCAAACATAACGTTCATATTTTGAACAGCGCTTCCCGCCTGACCTTTCACCAGATTGTCGATTAAACTAACCACTATTAACTTCCCGGTTCTCTCATCCACATTCAGCGAAAGATTGCAGAAATTGCTGCCCCGCACATTGGTGCTGACCTGTGGTGTTTCCGGACCGAACACCCTGACAAAGCTATCCCGGCTGTAAAAGCTACGGTAGGCCTCCTCAATGTCACCGATCCCCCGGCCCTCACCCAACTGGGCATAGATGGTAGTCAAGATACCTCTGGCAAGCGGGATAACATGGGGCGTAAACGTAATTTTGAAATCAGCGCCTGCAACGATCCCCAGTTCACGCTCAATTTCATACACATGCTGGTGACCGGAAATCCGATAGGCATTCATAGCGTCATATCGTGCGGGATAATGAAACGTGGCGTTGGGATTTTTCCCGGCGCCTGAAACACCGGTTTTTGCATCACAAATTATAGATTCCGGTTCAATAAGCCCGGATTTTAGAGCGGGCGACAACCCCAGGATACAACTCACTGCAAAACAACCAGGATTCCCAACCAGACTGGATTCTGCAATCTCTTTCCGATGGAGTTCGGCCAGCCCATAGACGGAACGGGGAAGTATCTCGGGAGAGGCATGCTCCTGGGTCCGACCGATCCTGCTCGCGTACCCCCTGTATGTTTCGAGGTCGTTAAAACGAAAGTCCCCGCTGTAGTCAACAACCTTCACTCCTTTCTTGATCCATGATGGCGCCACATTCTGACCCACGCCATCAGGCGTTGCAAAAAAGACCACATCAAAATCATCCGGGCAGTTTTCGTCGTCAGGGTCCGTAATAACCATATCGCAGAAACCTTTCAGGTGGGGATACAAATCGCTCATGGCCTTCCCCACGTCCTGCTTATCTATCAGTGCCCGGATTTCCGCTTGCGGATGATTATGAAGGAGTTCAACAGCTCCACAACCTCCGTATCCTCCCGCCCCGACAATACCAACTTTAATCTTTTCCATAAAAAACCTCTCTGAATGACATCGCTACACATTAAACCTGAAATTGATGATATCGCCATCCTTTACCACATATTCTTTTCCTTCCAGACGCACAAGGCCCGCTTTTTTCGCCTCCTGAAATCCCCCAAGCGACTTCAGGTCTTCATAGGCAACAACTTCAGCACGGATAAACCCTTTACTGATATCGGAATGCACCTCTCCGGCAGCTTCAAGGGCTGGAATTCCGGCAGGTATAGGCCACGCCTTCACCTCATCAGAACCTACGGTAAAAAATGAAATCCGATTCAAAATACCATAAGAACTCCTTATCACCCGGTCCAGCGCCGATTCCCCGATATGATAGGCCTCAATGAATTCCTCTGCTTCCTCATTGGTCATGGAAGCGATATCCATTTCAAGCCTCCCTCTGACGACGAGCGATGCCACATCCGGTTTTCTTTTCCACAAAAGCGGTGCTTCATCTTCGTCGTCGTTGTTGATTAGGATAAGCTCAGGCTTTCCGGAAAGGAAGGTGAATCCTTTGAGCAATGGATCGCCGGCAAGTCCTGGATCAGTCCGGAGTGCGGTTCCACTTTCCAACAATTCCTTGCAGGAAGCCAGGAGAGAGATCTCCCTTTCATCGGGCTTTTTCCCCCTTTTCATATCGAGACCCAATCTCTCCATACGCTTTTCCACAACCACCAGATCGTTGAAAATCATCTCCTCTTCCAGTTTGAGAAAATCCTTTTCCGGGGTGGCTGGGGACGTGGCAGGGTTTTCAAAATTTCTTACCACGTGCACAAGCGCGTCGCACGGCCGGGCCTGGGTCAAAAAACCACCATCCGCCCGCGAACCCTTTGAAGCCCGGTCCTCAGCGGGAAGAAAATACTCAATCCTGGCCTGGGCTGTCTTTTTCGGCTGGTACATTTCAGACAGGAAATCTATCCTCTCATCGAAAACCATCACCGTTCCAATCCTCGTATCCGATCGAGAACCGCCTGGGCTGTCTTTTTCACCCCTCGCTCCCGTCAATGCCGCAAAAACGGTGGTTTTGCCTGCCTGCGGAAGTCCAATAATACAAAGCTTCATTCTTGGTTATGCCTCCATTAAAATTCCTATGCTGCCGGCCTTTTTCATAATCTTCCGGCGGGGCGTTTAAGAAAAATATAGACTGCCCCCGTACCACCATCGTAAGGCATTGCGGTAGAAAAGGCCAGAATGATTTTTCTCACAGGCCCGCGGCTGAGCCACAGGGGGATTTGCTCTTTTATCACAGGAATATGATTTTCAGAATTGAGGCCCTTTCCATGGACCACAAGCACACATCTAAAACCTTGTCGCTGGCTCTTCTGAAGGAAATCCCGGACTCTCATTTCAGCATCCTGTTTATTCATTCCATGCAGGTCAACATAATCCTGTATGGGGAATAACCCTTTTTTCAATTTCTGCATCAGCTTTCGATCAAATCCCTTAACAGACCCCTCGATATATTCGTCGCTGAATGTAATGTCCATTTCGGCGGACCCACTCACAAGATCGCACAGATGTGCAACCGCTTCCATGTCCTCATTTCTGACCGAATGAGCTGGAGTCAGGTCTTCCCTGGGCAAAATGACGATTTTTTCGGCGCCGGATGAAAGAGGATTCACATCCGACATTTTTGAAAGGAAATAACGATCTTCATTCGCTCCAATCTCCTCCTCGCTGGGCGCTTTCTTTTTCTGAATTTCCACCGGTCCCGGCTTTTTCTTTTTCAGATCGGCCAGATCGTTGAACGCCGAATTAAAAACCTTCGGGTCTTTACTCCCGCTGGGTTTCTTTTTCTGAGTCTTTTTTTTCTTTTTCTTTCGGGCCATAAGCCTTCCTTTTCACATCGGACATCATTCGTTCCACATTAGGCTTGAAATTGATACTGAAATATTATTATAACACACCAAGTTAAATTGTTAAGTGGTCGAGTCGTTGAGTTGGAAAATAATGCAATATCTCACTTAAAAAATGCAATTAGCGGTTAGCCGTTAGCTATTAGGAATACAATTTCAAACATTTACGGTGAAATAGGACAGCATCAAAAAGTGATGCCTCGACTAGGAATAGGCCATGCAAATACTTGATAACTTTAAGCTAACGGCTAATAGCTAAAAGCTAATTGCATTTTTCAGGTCTCACACAAAACAACAATGTCAACTTGATGACATGAAACTAATATCAATACCCGTGAATGAATTCCATTCATCTTTGTTTGTCAGGCATTTGCGCGTTACTCGACTTTGCTCTCTTGTAGACCTTTTTCAGGTGTCAGGTGTCGGATGTCAGGAAAAAACTTGTTGTCATTCGATTGATTCAACATAGAATCATAG
>CAYOWC010000242.1:0-7597 GCA_964407525.1 uncultured Desulfobacteraceae bacterium
TGTCCCGTGAAATATGAGAATTAAAAATTTTATTCGAAAATGAGCGAAAGCCGAGATAAACTATTACATTTGATAATTCGAATGCCGTTAATTATGTTTTCACTGACACCTGACACCTGACACCTGACACCTGACACCTGACAAAAGCTCATTTGACTGCAAAAGTTAGTATCACATAAATGCGCTGAGCTGCTTTTTCAAGAGCGCGTTTGCTCTCACCCGGCCTTGATTCCGTTATACGCAAGGGTCAAGAGACGTTCCGCTCTCCTTGAGTCTGATAATTCAGGGTGCACATGGTCCCAGTGAAAACAGAAATCGATCAGACTCAGAAAGAGCATCGCTATTTCTTCGGGATCTGCATTAATGACTTCCCCATTTGCCAACCCTTCCATGTAAATCGACTGGATTGTTCCGATCATTCTGCGATGATATGCATTAAAATCATAAGATGGGACACCCTGGGGCGGCCCAAAAACCAACATATGAATCATCTTCAATAGATTCTTATTTTCCATTACCCGCTGATAAGCTTGTTGAGAAAGATGGATGATGCGTTCTAACATGGTCCCGGGTTTTTCCATAACCGAATGCAAGACATCTTCCTGAAGTTGGACAGCCCATTCAAGGATGGCACGAAAAAGCCCTTCCTTGTTTTTGAAATAATAATAGAGGACAGGTTTGGTGACTCCTGCCAGCTCTACAATTTCCCTGACTGATGAACTTGCGTAACCCTTTTGAGAAAAAAGGGCTGTGGCTGCTTCCAGTATCCGTTCTCGCGCGTTGCTTTGGGTTGCCCGTTCACCATTCTGATCATTCAAAACAATTCTCCTGATATTTGCACCGTTCAATATCACAGGATATAGCTGTGGTCAATAGAAAATATACCTACCGGTAAGTAATGATTTCAAGGAGACTGGTAAAAAAAACTTGACAAACAAACATTTGTTTCATACATACGTTTGAAAGACTGGTCGTTGGTGTAACCTTTTGGGGAAGAAATACGATAGAATATTAGGAGGGAAGAATCTCCTTCAGAGGCCGTTATTATGAAGCAAACAGAAAAAAATGATAGTCCAAAAGACAGGATCTTAAATGAGGCTGAAATCCTTTTTGCTGAAAAAGGCTTTCACGCGGTCACCGTGCGAGAAATTACGCGTTCGGCCAAATGCAATCTTGCTGCTGTTAATTACCATTTTGGCAATAAAGAAAATCTCTACCTTGAGGTTTTCAAGCAACGCTGGATTCCAAGGGCAAAGCGTGTGCGAGCAGCTTTTCAGAAGACGGTTTCTGCAGGCAATGGACAAGAAATCGCTGAAATCGTTCATGCTCTGGCGCATGCATTTCTTAAAGGGCCACTTACGGATGATGAACGCTTGCGACACGCTCAGCTCATGATCCGCGAAATGGCAATGCCTACGCTTGCACTGGATCTGTTGATTGAAGAAGTGATTCAGCCCTTCTTCCGTGAAGTAGCCGGAAGACTGCGGCCCCTGATGGAAGAGGCATTTGAAAAAGAACGCCTCATGCTTAATATTATCAGTGTATTTTCCATGGTGATCTATTTTAACTTCGCCAGGGTGCCCGTACGGCGTGTCACTGGAGAGGAATATGACGAAAACTTCAAGGAAAAACTGGTGGACCATATTGTGAAATTTTCTGTTGCGGGTTTTGGTATGAATGGCGAGGAGAAGGTATGATGAGCCGCTTTTTGTATGGTTTGAGCATCATTCTGCTCAGCGGTTTTTGGGCATCCGGATGCATGAAGATGGGGCCTGATTTTAAGACTCCGGAACTTCCGGTTCATGAGCCCGAAGCCTATCAACACGCGCCATATAAAACTGGGCCGGATGAGATATCGGACCGATGGTGGGAGGTCTTCGGGGATTCGGAGCTTGACCGTCTGGTTGAAAATGTATTGGAGTATAATCTTGATATAAAGGCTGCGTCTGCGGGTGTTCTTGCCATGAAGTATCAGGTTGTTCAGACGAGAGCCGCCCGTTTTCCCGCAATAGGCCTGCAGGGACAAGTCCAGCGACAGCGTACGCCTGAAACCATGGTCGCTCCGGGAATTACCACAGGTGGCGAAAAAGATAGCTACAGCCTCACGATTCCCGCGTCATTTGAGTTGGATCTCTGGGGCAAGCTGGCGCGTGCGGAAGAGGCAGCTAGAGCAGAATTGCTGAAGGCCGAGGAAAATCGTCAGACATTGGCCCAGGGTCTGGTATCTGAAGCTATCAGTCTGTACCTGAAGATGGAGTCCCTCGAAAGGCGGATCCAGATTACGGAACAGAGTCTTGTAAGTTACCAGGAAGCGGTTTCATTTGTGGAAGCAAGGTATAAGCGCGGCCTTACCTCTATTCTTGACCTGAGGCAGGCACGTCGAACCCTGGCCCAGGCCATGGGCTTATTGCCTGCGTTTCGGCAGGAACTGGGGATTACCCAACAAGCCCTGGCGGTACTTGTGGGCAAGTATCCCAAAAGCAATCCGCCCAGGAAACAGCCCGAGGACTATTACAAGCAGCTTGAACCTGTTCCGCCCGGGCTTCCCAGCCAGCTCCTTCTTCGCAGACCGGATATAAAAGCTGCCGTAGCGGGTCTGGAATCCATGAACGCGCAGATAGGGGCCGCCAAGGCAAGCCGATTTCCAAGCATCTCTTTGACCGGCAGTTATGGGTATTCGAGCCCGGAACTGGGGAGTCTGTTTTTCGGCCCGGAGGGATTGGTATGGAATATTGCCGCTGGATTCCTTCAGCCGCTTTTCGATGCCGGCAGACTCAAAGCTGCACAACGGGGGGCAGAAGCTCAGTACGAGCAGTCGGTGGCCCAATATGACAAAACCGTTTTGATTGCCTTTTCAGAAGTGGAAAATGCCCTCTTGACCAGGAAGGAACAATTAGAACGTAGAAAAGAGGTCTTGGGTTTTCTGGTTGAAGCAAGGGCGACCCAACGGGTGGCGGAAGCTCGTTACCTGCGCGGTCTGGTGGATTATCTGACCGTGCTCAATGCACAACAAACGAGGTTTAGGGCTGAAGATGATCTGGTCCTTGTGGACCTTGCTATTTTCAGCAACCGGGTTTCCCTTCACCGGGCTCTCGGTGGGGGTTGGGCGGAACTGCCGCCTGTGGAAGGAAAAGAAACGGAGGGGATTTCATCCTATTTGCTCTGGTGATGATGAAATATTATGGGTAAAACAAAAAAAAGAATCGTTCAACTGTTCCTTGTACTCATTCTTGTCGGGATGGGTGCATTGGGTATGATTAAACTTACGGAAAGCAAGCCGCAGATGAAAAAACGCAAGCCTCCTGTTCCTCTTCCCATGGTCAGGACCATGGTGGTGACTACCCAGGCGCAGGCAATTGTTATTAAAGGAGAAGGTTCCGTGAGTCCTGTGCAGGAAATTGTTCTGGTACCCCAGGTCGATGGGAAACTCGTCTATGTTTCCCCCTCCCTCATAAACGGTGGAGCATTTAAGAAGGGAGACACTCTTCTCAGGATTGAACCGGAAGACTTCCGACTGGCCGTTACGTTGGCTGAATCCAAGGTAAAGAGTGCCCACAGCCTCCTTCGTCTTGCGGAAGAGGAAACCGCTGCCGCGAAAGAGGAGTGGTTTCAGCTCTATCTTGATGATAAAAACAGAGGGAAAGAACCTCCACCCCTTGTTCTGAAAGAGCCTCAGCTTGCCGCTGCAAAGGCGAAGCTGGCCGCGGAGAAGGCGAGTTTGAGAAACACCATGCTGGATCTGGAGCGAACCGAACTAAAAGCACCTTTTAACGGCAGGGTGGAAGCGGAAAACGTAGATCTTGGACAATACGTAAGGCCGGGAGAAAAACTGGCGTCCCTCTTTTCCACGGATGCTGCCGAGGTTGTGGTTCCCCTGGAGGATGCGAGCTTGCTGTGGTTTCATGTCCCCGGTTTTACACCGGGAAAAGGCCCCGGCGCCGGCGCGACGATCACGGCTCGAATCACAGGCCGAGAAGGCTTGTGGAAGGGGCGTGTGGTCAGAGCCGAAGGAAAAATGGATCCGCGAACACGAATGATTCGGGTGGTAGTGAGGGTCGACAAACCGTATGCAAAAAAGCCACCGCTTGCAGTCGGTCTGTTTGTGCGTGTTGAAATCAAAGGCCGTACCCTGTCTGAATTGACTTTGATTCCCCGCAGTGCATTGCACCAGGGAGATGTGGTATGGGTGGTTGACAAGGAAGATAAACTCCGTTTTCGACGGGTTGTGGTGGCTCGGATAGACGGGGAAATGGTGCAGATAAGGGAAGGCCTCAATAATGGAGAAAGGGTCATTATTTCAGGCCTCAAAACGGTTACCGACGGTATGGCTATTCGTCCCGTTCCGGAAGAGGAGGCGAAACAAGGATGAAAGGGATTATCGGCTGGTTTGCGGAGAATCATGTTGCGTCCAATCTCCTCATGTTGTTTCTTCTTCTGGCGGGCATTACTACCGGGATGACCATGAAGGTGGAGATCATGCCCGAGTTTTCCTTGGATATGATCACGGTAACAACCGAGTATCCGGGTGCGTCTCCTTCCGAAGTGGAGGAGGCCATCATACGACGGATTGAGGAAAGAGTTGCTGGTCTGGCCGGCATAAAACGGATCGATTCGACGGCGAGGGAAAGCTTCGGTACTGTTGTTATAGAGGTGATGGACGGCTGGGAGCTAAAGAAACTATTAGACGAAGTAAAGGCGGAAGTGGACAGTATTACCACCTTTCCCAATGAAGCCGAAAGACCGATCGTACGGGAAATTACCCGGCGAAGCAGGGTGATCGACCTTGCCGTATACGGGAACGTTTCCGAGGCTACCATCAAAAATATCGCAGAAAACATCAAGGATGAGATTATCACCCTTCCAAACATTACCCAGGCTGATCTTTTCGGGGTCAAGAGGGGAGAGATCCATATCGAGATATCCGAGGAGACCTTGCGAAGATACGGGCTTACTCTCGGCATGGTGGCTGAGGCGGTCAGAAGCGGAAGTCTTGATCTCCCCGCCGGGCGTGTGAAAACCGGAACAGGTGAAATTCTTATTCGTGCGAAAGGAAGACGCTATTATGCAGAGGAATACCGTGACCTGCCCGTTCTGACCAAGCCGGACGGAACCATGGTGACTCTTGGACAGATTGCGGATTTGAGCGATGGATTTGAGGATGTGGACCTGTCGGCAAGATTCCAGGGAAAACCCGCAGCGATGATTCAGGTTTTCCGGGTGGCCGATCAGAACGCGCTGACAGTAGCCGAAACCGTCAAGAAATATGCGGAAAAGGTACGGCCCACGCTGCCGGCGGGAGTCGAAATCGCATTTTATAACGATAGATCCACCATGCTTAAGAGCCGTATACGGCTTTTGATGAAGAACATGGCTCTGGGGTTGATCCTTGTCAGTATTATGTTAGGGATGTTTCTGGAAGTGAAACTTGCTTTCTGGGTGACCCTGGGTATTCCCATCTCCTTTCTCACCGGGTTATGGATGTTGCCCCGGTTCGACGTGTCCATCAATATGATTTCCCTGTTTGGTTTCATCATGGTACTGGGTATCGTGGTGGATGATGCGATTATCGTGGGGGAGAATGTCTTTCGCAAATATGAAGAAGGTGTAACAGGCCTGAAAGGAGCCGTAAGTGGTACTGTCGAGGTGGGAAGACCGGTCATTTTTGCGGTTTTGACCACCGTGGCGGCATTCTGGCCCCTCTTATCCGGAAGCGGCACCATGGGAAAGATCATGCGTAATATTCCCATTGTGGTTATTCTGGTCTTGCTAGGGTCCCTTGTGGAATCTCTTTTCATTCTTCCGGCACATCTGGCAAGAAGCAGAGCAAGAAAATCGAGAAAACCTGTAAAAGCAGTAAGGGAGAAGTTTACCTCAAGGGGCCTTAAATGGGTGATCAACGGCCCTTATACCAAATTCGTCAGATTCTGCCTGCGATGGCGCTATGCAACGGTGGCGGTTGGCATTGCCGTGCTGTTCCTTTCCGTTGGAGTATGGAAAGGCGGCTGGATTCGCTTTACTTTTTTTCCAAAGGTGGAAGGGGATGTGCTGACGTGTTCTCTGACCATGCCGGCGGGAACACCCCTTGCCCGAACCGAAAAGATTGTGAAGTATCTGGAACAAACCGCCAAAAAAACCATGGATGAAATGGAAGAGGGGAGACCGGAAGGCTCGCCGCCACTTTTTGAACACTCCATTTCTCTTGTGGGGATGCATACGGGTGGAAGAGGGCCCAACAGCGCCGCCGGACAGTCCGGAGGGCACCTGGCGCAGGTTTTCATACAGCTCTTAGAAGGTGAGCAGCGGGATGTGAGCTCCATGGAATTGGTGAAACAATGGCGAAAAAAAGTGGGGTTGATCCCTGAGGTGGAAACCGTCACTTTTCAGAGCGAACTTTTCAGCGCCGGCAACCCGGTGGAAATCCACCTTTCTCTTGACGATCACGACCAACTTCTTGCCGCTGCTGATGAATTGAAAGCGGAACTGGATAAATATCCCGGTGTTTTTGATGTAAGTGACAGTTTCCTTGCCGGGAAAGAGGAAATGCAGTTGAAACTCAAACCCAGTGCGAGAAGCCTTGGGTTGACCCTGAACGATCTGGCACGGCAGGTGCGGCATTCGTTTTATGGAGCCGAGGCCCTTCGACTACAGCGTGACCAGGATGAGGTGAAGGTCCTTGTCCGGTACCCTGACAGAGAAAGAAAATCTCTTGGTGATGTGCGGGAACTTCGCATTCGAACACCTGATGGAAAGGAAACCCCTTTCAGCCAGGTGGCGGAGGTGGACATGAAACAGGGATATGCCACCATCGAGCGCGCCCAGCGACTTCGAGTCGTGAAGGTTACGGCCGATGTGGATGAGTCCGTCACCAACGCCAACGAAGTAAGAATGGACGTGGAGTCCCGTATCCTTCCCCAATTGAAATTTCAATATCCCGGGTTAAGATGCACTGTAGAAGGGGAGGGGAAGGAACAGAAAGAATCTCTTTCCGACGTGCTTCAAGGCTTTGTGGTTGCCCTTTTCTGCATCTATGCGCTTCTCGCTATTCCCTTCAAGTCGTTCAGCCAGCCTTTCATTGTCATGGCAGCTATACCCTTTGGGATCGTAGGCGCTATTGCCGGACATTTGATTATGGGGTTGAATCTGAGCCTACTGAGCCTTTTCGGTATGGTTGGTCTTGCGGGGGTGGTAGTCAACGACTCGCTGGTGCTGATCGATGCGACCAATCGGCTTCGTGAGAAAGGCTTAGATGCCAAAGAAGCGGTTGCCCAGGCGGGGGCGCTCCGTTTTCGCGCCATCATTCTCACCTCATTGACCACCTTTGCCGGGTTGGTGCCCATGATCCTTGAAAAAAGCATGCAGGCACAGTTCCTGATCCCCATGGCGGTAAGCCTCGCCTTTGGAGTCCTTTTCGCTACGGGAATTACGCTCCTGCTGGTTCCGTGCGGGTATGGTATCTTAGACGATATCCTGAAAGTTTTCGGTCAGGGAAGTGGAATTTCGGAAGATGAAGCTTCCCCGGAACTCGTTCAGGAAGACATTACTTAGTGAGGCTTTCTTCGGCCAACTTAACTGCCTGGTAGGTATCGCCATTATTGGC
>CAYOWC010000243.1:0-7581 GCA_964407525.1 uncultured Desulfobacteraceae bacterium
TTGATTCCTGCGTCTAATGCCCCTCCTATATCCGCATCCGGGTCATCTCCAACAAACAGGATCTCACTTCTTTCTACCTGCAGTTTCTCGACTAGTTTGTCAAAGACGAACGGGTGGGGTTTGCAATATCCCTCTTCCCCGGAAATGATGATGGGGTCAAAATAGGGGGTAAGACCGAGTGTCTCGATAATTGTTTTTGCGGCGGGGGTATGGGTGAAGTTAGAAAGGAGACCCAGTTTGTATTGTGTTCTCATATTTTCCAGCATCTGGAGGGTCCCGGGAATTAGAACAACATATTCGAAAAAGGCGGAGAAATAGGCGTCTACTGCATTAGTTATGTGATTATCTTCAGGGGAGATATTTATTCCCAGATCTTCTAAAGCTGCACTTATCCAGAAGCGGTTGTGGGTTTCCCTTCCTTTCGTACGAGTTTCCTTAATGAACCGAAGAGCTGCTTTCCTGTGGGCCCGTTTGAAACCCTCCGGGTCGAAAGATATCCCGCTGTTCTGAAGGCTATGGACCAATCGTTGTACCGCTGTAGTCAGGGCATCAGGTTTTGCGGTAAGGAGTGTGTTGAAAAGGTCAAAACCTATAGCTTTGATATTTTTCATGATGCATTCATATTATAGCTAATTTTTAAATGCAAGTAATCGTTCTGGGTAATGTGCTTGATCAACAGCGTCCAAATGGCTATACTTGACCAATTGTTTTTCTGAAACAAGGAGTGACCAATGATTATTAATGTATCGGAAGCGAAAACAAAACTATGTAGACTTATCGATATGGCTTATCACGGTGAATATGATTGTAAGATTATTTGACAACGCCTGACCGGTAGGTCCGGGAGATTCGATGACAAGGCTTCAACACAGTCTGCAAAACTTTTCTCTCGAAGGCGTGAGCGCATGCCCCGAGTGTGATCTTCTTTTGCAGCGCGATGGAGAAGATGTCCCTGGCATTATTGGGAAATGCCCCCGCTGCGGGGCTGCAATACACGATAAGAAGAAAGACCCTGTTGAACATATTCTGGCATTAAGCCTCTGCGCCCTTATTTTGTTTGCTCCGGCAATGCTGCTGCCAATCATGAAATTGAGCGTCCTGGACCTGGGACGTTCCGCGACTATCCTTCAAGGTGTAAGCGCTTTATACGAATCGGGCTTTTATTTTGTGGCATGCATTGTGCTTCTGACCAGCGCGATTATTCCATTTGCGAAGGCGGCGCTCCTGTTTTGCCTTTCTTTTTGCATCCGTTTTACACTGCTTGCGGATTATCTGCCTCTGGGCTTCCGGGCCTACCTGTTCTTGGATGAGTGGGGGATGCTTGAAATTTATATGCTGGGTATATTGATTTCCATCATCAAATTAGGAGATATTGCGGAAATCAGCTACGGGATTGGACTATATTGTTTTGTAGGGGTTCTGGCCCTATCTCTTTTTTCATCGGCTGCTCTTTCCGAAGACCAGTATTGGGACCTCATCGAAAAGGCGGCTCATCGCGGATCAATTTGATATTTTATCAGTTGCCGAATAGATTATGCTCAGATTTCAGGTGTCAGGTGTCAGGTGTCAGGAAAAAACCAGGCCGTATTCAGCATATTCAACCTAATAACCAATAGAGATGATTATTAGAATCAGAAAATAGGAATAGTAGGTACTGAAACCTGACACCCGAAACCTGACACCTCGGTTCCGGAAAAATGATTCTTCGCTCTAATCTGCGATGAACCGAAAAGGCGAACAGGAAAGAAGATGATTAACAGGTCGTTTACAGCAAGGGATGCGGGGGTGGTGTGCTGTCTTGAGTGCCATAAGCTGGCTTTTATTCAGGGCGATGACGAAGTTCAAAAACGCTGCTCCAGGTGTGGGGCAAAACTGCATCTCAGGAAGCCGAATAGCATCACAAGGACCTGGGCATTCCTGCTGACCAGTTTCATCATGTTGTTTCCAGCCTATCTCCTGCCCATTATGACCGTCACATCGTTCGGTCATTCTTATCCAAGCACCATTATAGAAGGTATCGAGCATTTTATTCAGGAAGGAACCTATTTCATCGGATTCCTGATTTTTTTTGCCAGTATTCTTGTTCCCATTTTCAAACTCATTGGAATCACGCTTATCCTGCTTTCTATTCAACGGAACTGGCAAACCTCTTTGAGGCAGAAAGCCGTCATGCTTCGGATCATCCGTTTTATCGGGCGGTGGTCCATGCTCGATATTTTTGTCATTGCCATTATGGTGGCCCTGGTAAACCTGGGGTCGTTGACAACCATTAAAGCCGCTCCTGCTGCAACCTTTTTTGCGATGGTTGTTGTTCTGACTATGCTGGCGGCGACTTCTTTTGATACGCGACACCTATGGGAGAATAGATCATGACAAAACCATCGGATTCAGGAATGGTTTCCATTGCACCGGAATTAAGGAGAAAAAAAGGCATTTCTCCCATCTGGATTCTGCCGCTCATAGCCGTTATTATTGCCGCCTGGCTTGTCTACAAAAGCGTTATGAATGCGGGGGTCGACGTGACTATCACCTTCAGGAATGCCCAGGGTATCGAAGCGGGAAAGACGCAGGTGATTTTCCGGGGAATGCCCATAGGACTTGTGAAAGATCTCCAGATAAGAAAGGATTTCGAGAGTGTGGATGTCCGTGTGCAATTTGTAAAAGAAGCAAAGGATCAATTGAAGAAAGGTACCGAGTTCTGGAAAGTGGAACCGGAGATATCCGCACGAGGCATTAGCGGGTTGGAGACCCTGTTGAAGGGAAATTATATTACCATGAGGCCCGGGGAAGGGGAGGAAACAAACCATTTTGAGGCCTTGTCGGATCCCCCGCCCTTCAGGTCCGATACACCGGGACTTCATATTCGTGCTTTCACAGAAGATCTCGGGGCTCTGAAGGCCGGAAGCGGGATCTATTATAAGGGAATCAAGGTCGGTGAGATTATCCAGACACACCTGGACGATAAGGGCAAAACCGATCTGGTTCTTGATCTTTTCATACAGGAAAAATGTCGTAATCTGGTTAAAAAGACGACAAAGTTTTTCAACATCAGTGGAATAGTGTTCGAAGGAGGGCTTTCCGGGTTCACCTTGAAAGCCGAATCTATGGAGAGCCTTTTTCTGGGGGGAATAAGTTTCCTGAATCCGGAACAAGGGTCCAAAGCACAAAATGCAAAAGATGATGATACGTTCAGGCTTTTTAAGGACAAGGATAGTGCTGAACAGGAAGGGCAGAAGTTTACGGTCTATTTCCAGGATGGAAATGGGTTGTCAAACAGGACCCAGGTTAAGTACCGAGGGGTGGAAGTGGGAAAGGCTTTCAGTGTAGAGCTTGATGAAAAAACGGATGGAGTACGGCTCCAGGCCACAATGCAGCAAAAGTACCGGAAGCTGCTCAGGAAAGACACTCAATTCTGGGTGGTTAAACCACAGTTGGGTCTGGCGGAAACCAGGAATTTAGACACCCTGCTTTCAGGATCCTATCTTACTTTTCGGCCCGGTAAAGGCAAACCCGAAAAGACTTTCAAAGGACTTAATAACCCTCCGGGAGAGGTTGAAATAAAAGGCGGTCTCCATGTGGTCCTTGAATCTGAACGGCTGGGATCTCTGAAGAGCGGCGATCCCGTTTACTATAGGCAGGTCAAGGTGGGGGAAGTCACGGGCTGCCGACTATCGAAGGATGCTACTTCCACCCTGATCAGTGTTGACATCAGGACACAATATGCTCCCATTGTGTGGACCACCTCTAAATTCTGGAAAGCCTCAGGTCTTAACGTGAATTTCAGCTTTTTTTCAGGGGCCAAGATCCAGACCGAATCGATGGCAGCCCTCCTGGAAGGCGGGATCGCTTTTGCGACCCCCGGGGCGTCGGATCTAGAAAAAAAGAAGGAGGATAAGAGCAAAGGGGTTGTTTTTGACGGTTCTAAAAACAGTCAAAAGAAGAAGGCGAAATCGAAGACTGGAATACAGGTTTCAGGGAGCCCAGCGAAAAACGGGACTACTTTTCAGTTATATAGCGAACCCCAGGAGGAATGGCTGAAATGGCGGCCTCGGATCGCGCTTGGCAAAAACAAATAGGATATGAACATGAAGAGAAACATCCTGATTATTATCATTTGTGGCGCAGTGGTTGCGTTCCTTTTTGTTGCATTCATTTTCGTTGCGCCCATGGGGCTGAATTCGGATTTTGTCAAGAACAGGATCTATACATACGTCTCTACGGAAACAGGTGGCCGGGTGGAATATGAAAAACTCGACCTTTCTTTTTTTCCAAGGTTCGGCCTCACCGTTTATGGGGCGAGTTTCCAGTTGCCAAAAAGGGTTGTTGCCCAATTTAATTCGGTAACTATTAGCCCACAATTCGGCCCCCTTTTATTGGGGAATATCAAGATTACCGATCTGGCCCTTGATTCACCTGAGACAACCATCACCATCCCCGCGGGACGCTCTCAAAACGGACCTTCGCCCGAATTGAACCATGAGGATGTCCTGGCGAACCTTGCGCCGTTGCTTGCCCCCTTTGCAGAAGGAGGCCTCACGGTCATTGTGCGAAATGGTTCCGTGGCTTTGGATCGTGGCGATTTGAATGTTTTACGGTTTGAGGGCCTGCGTTTGAAAGGAAGCGTCACTCTCAGGGACGGAAAGGTGGCGCTTTCCCTGAAAGAGTTACGTGTTGAATCTCCACGGCTGATGGTAAGTGGAAAAATATCCGGGGACCCCCAAAAAAAACGGTCCATTGTCTTTTTGGAAGGAAAAGAGATAGATGTGGGTTCCATCCGGAAACAGGTTCTTTCTCTGGCGGGTGATATTAGCGGTGTCGCCGATTTTTTTGCACTATTGAAGGAAGGGGAAATACCTTTTGTTAAGCTCAACTCCGAAGGCGATTCCTTCAAGGAAGCGTTTTCTTTAAAGAACATGGGTATTGAGGGTCGGATTGAACAAGGCAATTTGGTACTCCGTGGGCTGGGTCTGGATATTAAGGAGCTGAATGGTGATTTGAAAATATCCGGCGGGGTTCTGGAAGGAAGTGGCCTCAATGCAAAAATAGGCGAAAAGATAGTTGGAAACGGTGCGATAAAGCTGGACCTTTTGGATAACGAAGGGCCTTTCCGACTGGATGTGAAGGCGACAGCGGATCTTGCCCACCTTTTCCCTGTTCTTGAAGGAATACTCGGAAAAAATACTGTTACCAAAGAGTTTGCCGGCATAAAAAAAATAAAGGGCAGTGCCGAAGGGAGAATTATTCTGGATGGAACGGTCCGCTCTTTCAAGACCGATGTGGATGTATCCCGCTTCAACCTGCGGGCAGTATATCAGCCGGTTCCATACCCAATTCTGATCAAGTCCGGGAAAGTTCACTATGATGATTCAGGCGTAGCCGTCAAGAATCTCACTGGAACTCTGGGGAAGAGTTCTTTTTCGGGACTTCATGGAGGGCTCAAGTGGAAACCTGAGATGTACTTGTCCGTTTTATCGGGGACCCTGGGAATAGTCGTTGATGAGATTTATCCTTGGATTGTATCAGCCGCCGGACTTAAAAAAGAGCTCGGAGACATAAGAGAGGCATCCGGTCAATTAGACTTGACCAATGTGAAATTTGAAGGGGCTCTTTTCCGGCCGGAATCGTGGCTTTTACAAGGGGAGGGCGCCTTGAAAGCTGTGAGGGTAATTACCCCCTTACTGCCGGGACCGCTCCTTGTTTCTCGTGGGACACTGAAAGCCGATTCCTCCAAGCTTATATTTATGAACGCGGATGTTAGAGTGTTGGATTGTCAGATAACGTCGAATGTTTCTCTCCATGGGTATAAGAAGGGAGCGCCATCGCTCCAGGCGGATTTCACGGGAAACATGGGGCCTGAAATGGTTTCCTGGCTTTCAAAGAATGCTGGTCTGCCTGAAAAATTGAGAATGAAGGCGCCTCTCAAATTTTCCCATTCTCGAATAAAATGGGAGAAAAACGGGCTCACCGTTGGTTCGGATATAGTTTCTCCTGAGGGAGTCAAGGTCTCCTTTGAACTGACTAAAACCAAAGATGTTTTTGACCTGCAGAAACTCGTGTTATCCGATGGCGTTTCCAATGGAACCTTTCAACTTACCGAAAAGAGGGGACTTCTCGATGCTGCCTTTTCAGGGAGTTTGTATAAAGAGACCCTCGATAAGCTGCTCGTGCAGAACCCTATCCTTTCGGGGAGAATTGAAGGAAATTTGAAGGCACGCATCCCGGTAAAGGAACTGAAGGAGTCGAAGCTCTCTGGAAATCTCCGTGGTTGGGAACTGGACTTTTCAGCGTTGAAGGTTCCGCTCAAAATAGAGGAAGTTTCTTTGAAAACTGCGGACAGAACTGTGGATGTGGAAACTATGCGATTTCTCTGGGAAGAGCACCAGGGAAACTGTAAAGGACAAATCCTGTTTTCCGAAAAGGACATCACTGTGGATTTGGATGTTTCTATGGATGAATTGGATTGGAAAAACATTGAGACATTTCTGGAAAACAGTGATGCTAAAAAGGGTTCATCAGGTAAAAAGGAAAAGGCGTTGCCCATCCAGGGTGTTTTCCGTATTGATTTAGGGACATTCAAATATGAAAATCTGGCCTGGCGTCCGGTTCATGCGGAGATCAGGTTGTACGGCGACAGTGTTGAGATTCAATTTTCCGAGAACCGGATTTGCGGGATTGAAGTGTCGGGACAAATGAAGATTGTAGCTGGTGAGATGTGGCTTTATTTTACATTACTTGCAGAAAATCAGCCGATGAAGCCCACAATGCAATGTCTGACGAACGAGGAAATCGACGGGACTTTTAGCCTTAAAGGCAAAGTTGCCGGCAAAGGAAAACCGGAAGATTTTTTAAAAGGAATGAAAGGCTCTCTGAAATTTCGTGCCAAAGACGGAACAGTCAACCGAAGTTCCATGTGGACCAACATCTTTCAGTTTTTGAGTCTCAGCAACCTGCTTACCGGCGGTTTTACCCATTTTAAAAAGGACGGGTTTCATTTTTCTGATGCAAAAGCTGATGTGGTGTTAGAAGGAAATATGATTCAGTTTAAAGAAGGGGCGATTTACGGTGATTCCATGGATATCGCTTTCGAAGGAAAACATAACCTTCTTACCGGCCAGCTGGATCTTACTCTTCTCATTGCGCCTTTTACGACCGCCAACTGGATCGTTCGGCATATCCCCATTGTAAATTATCTTTTGGCAGGCACCATTGGGACCATTCCTGTGAAAGTCACCGGCAATATAGAGGATCCCAAAGTTACGGCCCTTTCTCCTTCTGCTGTGGGATTGGGATTGTTTGGGGTTCTGGAAAGGACGGTTACCGCACCCTTCACGGCAGTGGAAGCCTTATCTTCTGATAAGAGGAAGAAAGGGCCTCCGTGATATCACCTGAAATCTGTTACTCGCGCAAAGCCGCAAAGAAAACCCGATGACAGACTGCAATACTTTGACAGGATCAACAGGATTATCGGGATAAATGGTGCTGTTTCTCAGAATTTGGGGGTTATAACCACGAATGAATATGCTTTCTCGAAATCTTGAAGTTTTATTCAGTCCCAAATCCGTAGCGGTAGTCGGAGCCTCC
>CAYOWC010000244.1:0-7537 GCA_964407525.1 uncultured Desulfobacteraceae bacterium
GCAACAGTCCTGTTGTCTTTTCGCAGCCTTGCAAGCGCTGCCATGGAAGCCGGGTAATCAAAAAGGAACATGGGTTTACTTAACCCCAGATTAGGCTCAATTTCCTCTACCATGACTTCATCAAAGATGTCTTTAATCAAGGCCTCTTCTACGGTAATCGAAGCCAGATTTTGAAATGCGTCTTTAACGGAAAGCTTCTCCCAGGGTAGACTGAAATCAATATTTCTGCCGCCGTAATAAACCGTTTTGTGGAGATGGAGACTTTCACAGATGAAAAGTAAAAGCTCCTGACATTCCTCCATGAGAGCCCTGTAGTCAATGTCCGTCCTGTACCATTCAAGCATGGTGAATTCAGGAAGATGGAGTGTGCCTCTCTCTTTCTCCCTGAAGCATTTCGATATCTGGAAAATGCGTGAAAAACCTGCCGAAAGCAACCGTTTCATGCACAGTTCAGGAGAGGTCTGGAGATAATGATCCCCAGCTTGGATGGCATCAATGTGGGCTTCAGGGGCGGGCGCCGGAATAAGGCAGGGCGTCTCCACATGAAGATAACCGTTCATCTCAAAAAATGCCCTGATGGCCTGTAATATCTGAGCCCGGACTTCTAATCTCGGTCTCAGTAAATATCCCCGTTCTTTTTCGATTTCTGAAAGGCTATTCCTTGACCCGTGTGACATATTCCCCCGACCGGGTATCAATGGTCAGTTTTTCTCCTTCTTCAATAAAAGGAGGGACTCTCAACTCATATCCCGTCTCCATGGTTACCGGCTTTGTATCCCCCGCTACGGAGTCACCCTTTGCCCATGGATCCGCTTTTTTTACGATAAGATCTACAAAATAGGGCAAGGTGATCCCTATCGGTTTTTCCCCGAAAAATAGTATATCCACTTCAAGGTTATCGGTCATGAAATCATTCGCGTCACCGACCTGTTCAGAATTGAGTGCGGTCTGTTCGTAGTTTTCAAGGTCCATGAACCAGAATTCATCATCCTGGTTGTAAAGATACTGCATCTTACGCTCGGATAAATCCGCTTTCTGAAAGGTATCTCCTGATCGGTATGTGGGGCTGATGATTACACCGGTAATCATGTTCTTCAATTTACAGCGGTAAAGGGCCTGTCCTTTGCCCGGTTTTGAAAACTGAAAATCAGTGACAATATAAGGGTCGTTGTCAATCTCAATTTTCAACCCTTTTCTCAAATCGCTTGCATTATACATGATCTGCCTCTTTTCTAATGTTTGAATGCCCTTTGTCCCGTGAATGCCATGGTAACCTGAGGGGTTGCTTTATTGCAAGCCTCTATTATTTCGAAGTCACGCATGGAGCCTCCCGGCTGCACAATCGCCGTGATTCCTTCTTTGATGGCAACATCCACTCCGTCTCTAAAGGGGAAAAATGCGTCTGACACCATACAGGCGCCCGTGAGCCCCCCTTTGGCAACCTGCGTCTGTCTGTCTATCTCTTCGAGGAGTACCCTTTCCTTATCCCCTTTTTTTACCAGAAGTTCCAGGTCCTTGTAGGGAAGGCCATGGTTCTTGAAACAGAGGGCATCAGCATATTTGGTATAGGCTTTGAATATCCCTATTTCTGCGACACCCACCCTGTCCTGTTCCCCTGTCCCTATTCCGACCGTCACGCCGTCTTTCACATAGATGACGGAGTTGGAGGTAACCCCCTGTTCCACCTGCCAACCGAAAAGCATATCGGCATACTCTATTTCCGTGGGTTGCCGTTCGATGACATATTCTTTTCCTTTGTGGGAACCGGTTGCAGTCTGAAAATCTTCTTTGGACCGTATGGCGTTCAATGGAGATTGCTGGACAATGATTCCTCCGTCAATGAGGCTTTTGAAGTCCACAAATCGCGTGTCTGCATATCTGGAAACCTTATCCATTTTCGGGATCTGAATGATTCTCAGATTAGGTCTTCGGGCCAGGGTTTCGATAGCTCCTTCTTCAAAATCCGGGGCTGCTACCACTTCGAGGTAGTTTCCCGACACTAATTCTGCAGTTGCAAGATCCATTGGCCGGTTAAAAAGAGCACATCCTCCGAATGCGGCGATCCTGTCTGCCATATTGGCTTTTTCATAGGCTTCTTCGAGGGAGGTCCCATAGGCAACGCCACACGGGTTGTTGTGCTTTACGATAACCACTGCCGGACCGGCATTCAGGTACTTTATGATGTTCAGGGCGTTATCCAGATCCGTAAGGTTGGTCTTGCCCGGATGTTTTCCGCTCTGGATCATATTCTCTTCCGAAATAGCCGATACAAGCCCGTTTCCGGGTTCTATAAAGCTGCATTCCCCCAAGGTGATATTCCCTTGAATACACTCATAAAGGGCTGCTTCCTGTCCTGGGTTTTCTCCGTAACGAAGACCTTTTTCAATTATTTCTCCTGCCTTTTCATCGGAGATTTTCCAAGATCTTTTTCGGTAGGTCAACACCTGATCTCCGAAAGATATGGTTAATTCGGAGGGAAAGTGGTCATCCATGACAGTTCGATACATCTTTTTCAGGTCTTCACCCATGATTAGCTCCTTTAGAAACGGCCCCGTTTATCCTTTTCAATGCGGGCGTAGGCGTTATGGTTGTGGATAGATTCAAAATTTTCCGATTCAACCGCAAACCAGATGATATTGGCGTCAGTATTGAGCTTAACCGCAATTTCACGAACGATATCTTCAACGAACATGGGGTTTTCATAAGCCCTTTCCGTTACAGCTTTTTCATCTTCTCTTTTCAGGACAGAGAATACCTCGCTTGATGCCGATTTTTCAACAAGTTTAATCAGATCTTCGATCCACAGGAATTTATCAAACCTGACCTGAAGCCGGACTTCCCCCCGCTGGTTGTGGGCGCCGAAATCGCTGATCTCTTTTGAGCAGGGGCAGAGGGTGGAAATGGGTACATTGATCATGAGAATCAGGTCTTTTCCACTATTTAAAGAGCCTTTGAAAGTACATTTATATTCCATGAGCCCTTCGGCACCCGTTACCGGTGCTGATTTGTTGACAAAATAGGGAAAAGTAATTTCAATGTGGGCGCTTTCCGCGTCCAGTCTTGTTTTCATTTCTTCGAGGATATCGGTGAAGTTCTGGACGGAAATGCGGCGACTGTGCTCATTTAGAATCTCAACAAATCTGCTCATATGCGTTCCCTTATAATACCGGGGCAGATTTACATACATGTTGATTTTAGCTACAGTCTGTTGTTCGCCCATATCTTTGTCAAGGACGGTGATGGGATATCTGATTCCTTTTACTCCCACCTGGTCAATGTCCATGTTTCTATTGTCAATGTGATTTTGAGTATCTTCCATCTTCAAATTTTTCGCGGCAAAGCCTTCCTTTCATATGGATCCGTGGCATTAAACTACGGTTTCTTATTTTTACTCTAAATAGTCTTTCATTTTTTTCTGGAGGGAATCCGGCCAGACATCCTCAAAAAGAAACGCCTGAATTTCCTTCTTCGAAAGGCTTTTCATGATTTCTGAGGGGAGGTCCCTCAGGACCTCCATCCTGCCTGGTTTTGGCTCACTATTTTTCTTTTCCTGCATAGTTGTTTTCCTTTATCCTAAATAGGCTTCTTTTACCTTTGGGTTTTCAAGGAGATCTGATGCATTGTCTTCCAGGACGACTTTTCCTGTTTCAATGACGTATCCATAGTCGGCAAGGGTCAGAGCGGCCTGGGCATTCTGTTCAATAAGCAGAATGGTGATTCCATCTTCCTTGATTTGTTTGATAATCGCCATGATTTGCTCCACCATCAGCGGGGCAAGTCCCAGAGAAGGCTCATCCAGCAAGAGGACGCGGGGAACTCCCATCATGGCACGGGCGATGGCAAGCATCTGCTGCTCTCCTCCCGACATGGTTCCGGCCATCTGCCTCTTTCGGCCCTCTAAAATGGGGAAAAGATGGAAGACGGTTTCCAGAGTTTTGGAAACATCCTTTTTGACCTTTCTCAGATAAGCCCCAAGGGCAAGGTTTTCCTGAACGGTCATATGGGGAAAAACGCGACGTCCCTCAGGAACCTGGATTACCCCTTTCCTGACAATTTGTTCCGGCGCCAGTTTATGTATCGGTTCTCCTGAGAACAGGATGGTTCCCAAAGAGATTTTTTTTATCCCGCTTATGGCCATGAGGGTCGTGGATTTTCCGGCCCCGTTGGCTCCTATCAGGCAGCAGATCTTCCCCTCAGGAATATGTATGGAGACCCCTTTCAGGGCATGAATATTCCTGTAATAGGCGTGAATGTCATGAAGTTTCAACACAGGGCTTAGGCCTTTCCGAGATACGCTTCAATGACTTTCGGGTCGGACCTTATTTCATCGGGAGTCCCTTCTGAAATCAATTTTCCATAGTCCAGGACATATATTCTGTCTGCCAGGTTCATCATAACCTTCATGTCGTGCTCTATAATAAGGACGGCAATGCCGTTTAACCGTATTTTCAGAATCAATTCGGTCATGCGGGCCGATTCCCTTGGGTTCATTCCCGCTGCCGGTTCATCGAGAAGAATCAGCCTGGGTTTCGAGGCGAGCGCTCGGGCAATTTCCAGGCATCTTTGTTCTCCATAGGCCAGAGCACCCGCCATATCGAAGGCCTTTTTTTCAAGACCAACAAAGCGAAGGCAGTTCAATGCCTCTTCCTCGGCCAGAGTTTCTTCTTTCCGCTGAAAGCGGGTCCTGAGAAGGGCTCCCAGGACTCCTGCCTTCAGTCGCACGTGAAATCCTGTTTTTACATTATCGAGAACGCTCATATTGAAAAACAGGCGAATGTTCTGGAATGTTCTGGATACTCCCGCCCTGCACACGGCATCAGGCCCAACCCTGAAGCCGAATAACTGGCGGACGGGTTTTTGGAACAATTGCCACAGGAAATAGGCGCTGAAAGGCAAAGTCGCGATGGTCCAGGGAATGGCAAGAAATCCTGCCGATATCTCGGTTCCAGTCAGCAATAAGTTCTCATGGGGATATATCAGCCACCAGAGGGAGAAAATAAGATCATTTATCAAAAAAACAAGCATCAGTCCCCATGCCCATATTTCGAGTTTGCGAAGCCCTCTCACAAGAAAAACCTGGATGGCGAAAAGAAACAGGCCTGCAAGAAGCATTTCAAACTGAAAATAGGTTTGTGGAAGAAATGCAGACCAGAAAAGAGGAACCCAAATCAAAGCGAGAAAGAAAAAAATTAGGGCACATCTTCTGACGAGCGTCTCTTTTTTTTCGGATTTTCGCGGGGCGATGGGGATACCCCGGAAATGGATTTCCCCTTGGGATGGGTAATAAAGGCTCGTAATACAGTTGAAAAGGGTGGTTTTTCCTGCACCGTTTGGTCCGATGATGCCGACGATCTCACTGGGAACCACTTTGAGATTTATGTTTTCCAAGGCTGCAAGGCCACCGAATGCCTTGCTCAGTCCCTCTATTTTCAAAAGCGTATTCATATCAGAGGGTCCCCCTTCCCTCTTGCGATATCGGCCTTCTTTTTCTTCTTTAATGCCTTTGCTGCCCGTGAACGTTCAAAGGGGATAAGTCCTTCAGGCCTTAAACGCATCATGAGAACCAGAATCAATCCGTAGATCAGGAATCGGGCGTTGAACAATTCCTGGGGCAGGACAATGCGCAGGATTTCCGACAGTGGAATCAGGATCAGCGCCCCTAACATGGTCCCTGTGATACTTCCCATTCCTCCAAAGACGATGAGACAGAGAATCAGTATCGATTCCCAGAATTTAAACATGTCGGGATGAATAAAAAGAAACCACCTGGCGAAAAAAGCGCCCCCCATGGCGCCAATGGAAGCACTGATGGCAAAGGCGGTAACTTTGTAGCGAATCAGGTTTATGCCGCAGCACTGGGCGGCAATTTCGTCTTCTCGAATGGCAAACCATGCGCGTCCCAGCCTGGATCCCTCCAGACGCGTGACGGCAAAAAGTACCACCAAGAGGAGAAACAGGATGAGATAATAGAATTCCCAGCCGTGCACAAGGGCATGTCCGAAGATAGAAGGGGGAGCGATTCCCGGAAGGCCCATGGGACCCCGAGTCAGCCAGAGTTCGTTACGCAACATTAATACAACTAGTTCAGAGAACCCAAAAGTTACAATGGCAAAATAGTCTCCGGTGAGACGCAGGGTCGGCAGTCCAAGGAGTATTCCCCACAGGGCGCCGTTCAGGGCAGCGAGTGGGAGAATGACCCATAAGCTTAGGTCATAGTGAATGGTCAGGAGTCCGGAAGTGTATGCGCCGATCCCGTAAAACCCCACATATCCCAGGTCCAGAAGGCCGGTAAACCCGGGAACAATATTCAATCCGAGGGCCAGGATCATGTACAGGATGGCTGTCGTAATAATTCTAAGCACATAGTTGGAAGAAGTTCCCATGGGAATCCATGGCAGCAGGAGAACAAACAGCATCAGACCTGAAATCAGGTAAACGTTTCTGAGCTTGTCTGAGTCCCGAGCGATCATACTTTCTCCCCGATCTTTCTGCCTATGAGCCCCGATGGTTTAAAGAGGATGACCCCGATCATAACCGCATAGGATATGCCATCCCGGTATTCAGAGGATATATATCCCGCGCCCATGACCTCTGCAATCCCCAGGACACCCCCTCCCAGCATGGCTCCAGGTACACTTCCTATCCCTCCCAGTACGGCTGCGGCAAAGGCCTTTATCCCCGCAACGTACCCCATCGTGGGGAAAATCGCATTGTAATACAGACCGACCAGAACACCCGCCATGCCCCCCATGGCCGAACCGATGGCAAAGGTGAACGTAATGACCCTGTTGACGCCGATTCCCATGAGGGCGGAAGTGGTTTTATCCTGGGATACAGCGCGCATGGCCATTCCGATTTTAGTCCTGTGGATGATCAGGTGCAGAACTATCATGCATAATACCGTTACCGAAAGGATAAAGACCTGGAGCCAAGTGACGCATACGTCTCCGAAACTCAGTGCCGGTTCTGAAAAGACCGCCGGCAATATGTCGTGTGGGTAGGATTTAATCTGCGATCCCCAGATCATCATGGCAAGATTCTGCAGGAAAATGGACATTCCGATGGCGGTAATCAATGCGGCTAATCGGGGAGCATCCCTCAAAGGACGATAAGCGACAAAATCAAGGAGGATACCTATCAAGGCGCAGACAGGAATCGTGAGCGCGAAAGCGAGGAAAAAAGGGATGCCCAGGAAAGTCACCATGCTGTAGGCCAGAAAGGCGCCAAGCATGAAAATCTCACCATGGGCAAAATTGATTAATTGGATAACCCCATAAACCATGGTGTAGCCAACGGCGATAAGAGCATATACTCCACCAAGGGTGATTCCATTCACCAGCTGTTGGAGGAACAGGCTCGATTGGTCTATAAGGTTTTCCACCAGGGTTTCTCAATAAAAAAAATGCTATTAGCGGTTAGCCGTTAGCCGTTAGCTATTAGCCGTACAATATCACCTGTTTACGGTGCAATAGGTTAGCATTCAAAAATGAGAATTCCAACCTGGGGAAAAGTCATGTAAATGCTTGTGGCCTTTAAG
>CAYOWC010000245.1:0-7526 GCA_964407525.1 uncultured Desulfobacteraceae bacterium
ATGGTTTCAAATTTGTTAACGTAGGGGAGCTGAATTCTTCGGCCGCCTTGCCCACAAGGAGGCAGGGTCCACGGCTCCTAAAACCATTTGGTCTGTCTCCTTGTAGGGCTTGGTTGTTTTATAGAGGTCAATTCCTTTCCTCATAAATCATCAAGGCGAGATCGAAGTAGCTGAAACCGGGGCTGAAGGGACGACTTTCAGGATAAGGCTTCCGATTGTTGACAAATTCCCGGGTAAACTTGAGGAATTTAGCCCTGTTACTCAGATCAATATGGGAGACGTACAATGAAAGAAACGATATTGATTGTAGACGATGAACCTGACATTCTTCAAACACTCGACAACGTTTTGACGGGTGAAGGGTACCGGGTTATCAGTGCATCCGGTGGGATGGAGGCAATCGAAATATTCAAAGCCGAGTCCATAGACTTAATCATCACCGATATCCGAATGCCGGGCATGGATGGTGTTGAGCTTATCCATAAGATCAAGGAATTGGACAAAGAACAGCAATTCATCGCCCTTACGGGATTTGCCACCCTTGACAATGCCATCCTGGCGTTACGTAACGGAGGGGCTTTTGATTACTTGACCAAACCTTTGGAAGATATTGAAGAGCTCTTTTTATCCGTAGAAAAGGCCTTGGAAAAACGCAAGTTGATTCTTTCAAATAAAAGACTCGAAGAGGAACTATACACCCAAAAAATTGAATTGGAATCGCAAAATGAGGAACTTCGAACAACCCAATTGGCGCTTGAATCGTCCAAGGACAGGTATTCGCATCTGTACGACTTCTCACCCGTGGGCTATTTTTCTATTGGTCAGAAGGGAATGATTGAAAAGGTCAATCTTACCGGAGCTGACATGATAGGGACTGAAAGGAGTAGGATAATCGGCAAGCCTTTCGTTCATTACATCCACAGAAACGACCGGGACACCTGGTATCTATATCAACAGCGATTCGATACGGGGAAGGGGAAATCCATTCCCTTTACCTTGAGGATGTTGAAAGAAGGTGGTCAAGAATTCCATGCTAATTTGGAATGTCTGGCTCTCCAGGAAGATAACGGTGATTTCATGGAGATCCGGGTGGCGATAATGGATATCACCGAGCCCAAGCAGATTGAGGCCGCACTGAAAGAAAGTGTGGAAAGATACCGTGATATTGTAGAGGGAACGGATGATCTGATAATGAGAGTGGACCTCGAGGGGCGGGTTGTTTACGTAAACCATGTGGCGGAAAACGTATTTGGCCTCAGCGCTAAAAAATCCATCGGCAGGTTTGCTTTTGATTTTACCCATCCGGATGACCGGGAAAGGAGTAAAAAGGAGTTTAGCGTATTGATCGATAACAAACCCCCGAGCATTACCTTGGAGAATCGGCAAGTAAACCAAGTTACCGGGGAAATATACGAAATGAGGTGGACATGCGCTTTAAAATACGATGAGGAAGGTAACTTGAATGCTATCGACAGTATTGCGCATGACTTGACAGAGCACAAAAAGTTGGAAGAAATGATGTTGAAAACTATCAAATTGGAATCCCTCGGGGTACTAGCCGGGGGCATTGCCCATGACTATAATAATCTTCTTTCCGTGATTATGGGAAATATTTCCCTTGCAGAGTATGATATAAGGCCTGAAATTGGAAGTTCGAAAAATTTAAAGGAGGCTGAAAAGGCGTGCATTAGAGCCAAGGAATTGACCAGCCGATTGATCACATTTTCAAAAGGCGGGGAACCGGTTAAAAGGGCAATGCCCATCGGCGATGTATTGAAGGATTCTGTTGGTTCAGCACTGAGTCGCTCTGATCTCAATTTGCAATTTTCCATTCCGGAAGATCTCCGGCCTGTCAATATCGATGAAAATCAAATAAACCAGGTATTCTATCATATGGTCGCCAATGCCGGAACAGCAATGGGTGGGAAGGGACTGCTCAAAATAACTTGCGAAAATGTTCATATAACGGGAAAAGACACCCACATATTGAAAACGGGGGAATATGTCAAAATATCCTTTGAAGATCAGGGGATTGGAATATCTGAAGAGAATTTGCAACGAATCTTTGACCCCTATTTTTCAACCAAGGATATGGGTGCAGATAAGGGTCAGGGACTTGGACTGGCGGTCTGCCATTCCATCATTGATAAACATGATGGGCGTATTACCGTAGAATCCGAATTGGGCATGGGAACGACGTTCGCCATATACCTTCCCACATCGGTAAAACGAATTATCGCACCACTTGAAAAAAAAACGACCGGCAAAAGATCCATTGCTGGAAAGGGGAAAATCCTTGTAATGGATGATGAATCGATGATCAGAGAGCTTTCCATCGAGTTGCTGAGAAGTATGGGTTACGATTCCAAAGCTTGCAGGGACGGTGCCGAAGCGATCGAAATGTACAAAAAAGAGATGGCGTCAGGAGAACCCTTTGATGCGGCAATCCTGGATTTATCCATTGATGGAGGAATGGGAGGCGTGGATGCTATCCAGGGACTCCTTGAAATTGATCCCGAGGTTAATGGGATCGTTTCCACCGGCTATTTTGATGATCCGGTTGTAACCAACTTCAGGGAATACGGTTTCCGCGGTGCTCTTACCAAACCATATTCCATGGGTGAGTTGAAACAAATATTGCGTGGGTTTATTTTGGAAAATTAAAACCCGAGTTCTTAAGCACTTCCTTTCAGTAACCGCTTTACCCATAAGCACTGGATGTTATCAGAAAAATGAGTCTTTGATTTTTTTCAATGGTCCGATCACAACATCAAAAAGGTCATCCAATTTCAGGGCCTTTCCAAGCGGATAAAGAAGGGACAAGAATACCAGGCCTGCAACAAGGCAGGATATTAGAGCTCCTGAAAATGTCTGCGTGTCTATCCACGAAGAAACCAATCGTCTGACTCCCTCTAAAACCACACCGAGAAAAATGCTCAACAGGATCATTTTACCCACGCATGTGTAGACAGCCCCGCTTTCACGATTTTTTGTACGCCGGTTCCAGATGGCATATAGAAGGAGAACCTGCAGAAAGGCTGAGAAAGAAACACCAAAGGCCACTCCCACAGCCCCGAACCGGTTCACCCCAACCAGATAAATAGGAATGCTCAAAATCACCGCCGCCGTTCCTAAGAGGGCTGGGAACAGCGTGTTCTGCATGGCGTAATACCCCCTGACGACAATTGTCTGGGCGGAAAACACAAAAGCTCCTAACAACAGATAAGGAAGAAGATGCGACGTCAACGCCGTGGCGGCGGCGTCAAAACGGCCGCGCTGAAAGAGGAGGAAAACCACCTCGTGCCGAAGTACAATGAAAAGGACAGAGAAAGGAATTACGAGGGACATGGCTGACAGGGTACGATTCATGAGCCTTTTCATTTCGTCCATCTTTCCTTGAGCCACAAGACGCGACATGAAAGGATATGATGCAGTACCCACGGCCTGACCGAAAAGACCAACCAGGATGAAAACGATTCTCAGTCCGTAGTTGAGAGCGGCGACCGTTCCTTTCGGCAGGTAGGAGCCGAAAAACCTGAAAAAGACCTCCGTTGAAAAGATCATGGTAAGCCCCAGAATCAGGGGAAGCGTAAGAAAGAAATACCGTCTCACATCCGGATGCCGAACATTCACACTGAGCCTAAATTTCATACCGATCCGGCCGGCGCCGATCCATTGAAGGAGAAAATTTCCCGCAAAAGCGCCACCCAACACGCCCCAGGCAAAACCCTCGATACCGATTCGAGGTCCGAGAACAAGACCTCCCATAATAATTCCCAGATTGTAAAGCAAAGGAGCCATGGCAGGCAGAAAAAAGCGTTCCCTGGAAAACTGGACCGCCATGAAAAGCCCCCCGGAAAAAAAGAAAAACTGGGCAGGCAAAACAATGCGCGTCATCCGCACAGTAAGCGCCCTGACAGCCGGGTCCTTAATACCGGGAGCAACGAAATCCACCAGGGCATCTGTCCAAAAACAGCCGGCAAGAACCAGAAGGAGGAGAAAAAGACCAAAAACTGTGAAGATTATGGAAAAGACTCGCCACCCCTCTTCTTCCATATTGCGGGCCAGGTACCCACTGAAAATGGGGATGAATGTAATAGAGAGGAAACCTGTGGCAGCCACGTGATTCAGGATCTCCGGAAGCAGAAAGGCCAGTTGGTAGGCATCTACCTGACCTCCCGCACCTCCCGAATAGGCGATGACCGACTCCCGAAACAGACCGATGATTCGGCTCAGGAAAACAGAGGACATCATGATGAAAGAGGCAATGCCCACTTTCCTGTAGAGAGATCCTTTCATGGAAAGCAAGTATAAGGTAGACTTCCCTATGAGTCAACCGCATCCGCTTCTAGCGCACAAATAGGAACATTGAATCGTGCCACAAATATTGTCCCCATTTTTTTTTGATCGGTACTAATTTTTTCTTTGACTGAAGCTGTTCGCTGAATTATCTTCACTAAACAATATTCAACAAAGATGTACCAAATCCTTTTCAGCGTTTCCGTATTGTATCCGTGGAAAGGCCTGAGGAGTATTTATCCATCCCAGCAAGGTAACGCGTCCAGCTCTATCCGTAGGGCCCGACCCCCCAATGCATTGAAGAAAGGCTCCTTATGAAGAAAAGAGTAGTTATTACAGGTCTGGGCCCTGTCACTCCCATAGGGATCGGCAAAGAAAAATTCTGGGATTCTCTGATTTCCGGAAAATCCGGAGCGGGAAACATCGAATTCAAAGATCTCGATATGGACCAGTACAACTCGAAGATAGCCTGTTCCATTGAAAATTTCTCCCTTACGGATTTCATAGAAAGGAGCAAGGACAACAAATATTTAGGCCGAACCTCCCAATTTGCCATTACCGGAGCAAAGCTGGCGCTCGAAGACGCGGGCTTCGCGCTCGAACCCGTGGATGTAGAAAGGGGGCCCAAATTTTATGCCATTAAAGGAAAGGACTCTTCGACAATGGGTGTTATTCTCGGTGTTGGCAGCCAGAATATGGACCTGTGCGAAAAATCGTTTTATCGTTTTGTTAAATTCAACGGTCCCAAAAGAGTCTCACCCTTCGCACTTCCCCATTCGCAGATTTGCGCTGTCGCTGTAAACGTGACCGTCAAATTTGGAATCAAAGGCGGTGCCTTTAATGTATCCACTGCCTGCGCATCCTCCAATCATGCCATCATCGCAGCATACAAACAGATCGTTCTCGGAGATGAAAAGGTGGTGGTAACCGGCGGCGCCGATGCATGTATAACACCGTTCGTGTTCGGAGGATTCGTGGCATTAAATGCCATGAGCACAAGGAATGACGACCCCCTGAAAGCTTCCCGGCCCTTTGATAAAAATCGGGATGGGTTCGTGATGGGAGAAGGTGCCGGAATTATTATTTTGGAGGAACTGGAACACGCTCTCGAGAGAGGCACTAAAATCTACTGTGAAATGACCGGATATGGGGCAACTTCAGATGCCTACCATATCACAGTCCCTGACCCGAGCGGAGAAATGCAGGCGCAGGCTATGCGGGATGCGCTGAGAAGGGCTGGAGTAGCGCCTGAGGAAATCGACTACATCAATGCCCACGGAACGTCAACGGCGTTGAACGATCCTGTTGAAACCACGGCCATAAAAAACGCCCTGGGCAAACACGCCTACAACGTGCCGATCAGCTCCACAAAATCGATGGCAGGACATCTCATAGGTGGTTCAGGGGGAATAGAAGCCATTGCAACGGCATTGATGTTTGAAAGAAACAAAATCCATCCGACCATCAACCTGGATCATCCTGGAGAAGGCTGCGATCTGGACTATGTACCTAACGAACCCAGAGAGAAAACCATTACCAAGGCCATCAGCAACAGCTTCGGGTTTGGAGGCCAGAATGCCTCCATCCTTTTCGAAAGGTATGAAGGGAGCAGATAGAACAAAAAATTGGAAACTTGAAATTCGAAATTTGGAAAAGCAGTAGTTTTCATATGCGTCATCTAATTTCCAATTTCCAGTTTCGGCATCCCCATTCCCCAGCTTCGGAACCCGATCTTCGAATCGAAAATACACTTATTTCGAAGAAAGTTTAATCCGGTACATGCCCATTCTTATTTCTGAAATGTTTCCTTCATGAAGAATGTGCTGATAACACAGACAATTGATGACCCAAGCAGGACCATCAAAATAGTAGAATAGGCCTCCAGCGAATAGGCTCCTCCCGATGTCTTGGGGTAAGCGTCCAGGATTTTTCCAAGAACAGGCATGAATACCGCCCCCCCTAAAAAGGGGAAAAGATTGACAAGTCCCACCGATGTGCCTGCGATTTCGACCGGAAACAGCTCCTTGGTTGTCGTGAATCCGATAACCACCACGGCAGAAGCGAATAAGGCAAACAACAGAAAAACCACAAACATGGTAAGGCGCCCGAGGCCCGAAGGGAAGAAACAGAGGAACAGAAGCTCTAAAGCCAGGGCCAGACTACAGCAAACCATGACCTTCTTTCTGCTTTTGAGAACCTTGTCGGATAAGAATCCCAGAAGAGGGCTCCCCCCGATCATTCCCCAGGCGATCATACTCAAGATGGCTCCCGCCTCGGCCCTCGTCATTCCATAAACATGCATGAGATAGGGACCGCTCCACAAAGCGCCGAACCCGAAGAAAATACCACAATCAAAAAAATACCAGACGGCAACCGGCCAGAAGTATTTTTCAGAGACTACCCGTCGAAATCCATCCCATAAGGATATTTTAGCCACGGATGGGGAACTCTTTCCCTGCTCGTTCGCCTGCTCGGAAAGCGAGGGCCATCCTTTATCTTCGGGTTTATCCCTCACAACAATCCAGACCAGGATCAACAGGACAAAGGTAGCAACGCCAATCAGTTCAAAAGAAATCCGCCATCCAAAAAGGCCGGTCATCAGGGCCAGTGCCCATGTAGCGCCCAAAGCCCCTGCCCCACCAATCGCGTTAAGCAATCCCGCCATCATTGCGAATTCGTTTGCACGAAACCACCTGGATATAATTTTCATGGTGGGAATGAATACCATGGAAACCCCAAGGCCCACCATGACCCTGCCCACAAAGGCCATGCCAATCCCCGAGGCCATACCGAACAGGATGCTCCCCACAGAGGCAATTAATAACGAAAAGGTAACCGTTTTCCGAGGCCCCAGGGAATCCGAAAGAAGTCCGGCAGGAATCTGCATGGCCGCATAACAGTAGAAGTAAATGGACCCCAGAAGTCCCATGACGCTTGCAGTCGTCTGAAAATCCTTCACAAGCTCATCCGCAACAATCGACAAAGACAACCGGTGAAAATATACGAAAAAATAACCCAGCCCCAGGATCACAAAAATAGCCCATCGAAAGGTGTTCATCTTTTTGTTCATCTGCTCTACCACCTAAAAGCTGCAATTAGCACTTAGCCGTTACATAGCTCTATACAATAAGTCGTTTACGGAGAAACAGCTCAGCATCAAAAAGTAAAAGTTGGGGCTTGGTTCTAACTTCGCCCACTTGATAAGATCATCCAAGAGTACGTTCGAC
>CAYOWC010000246.1:0-7482 GCA_964407525.1 uncultured Desulfobacteraceae bacterium
AATGGCTGTTTTTTCGAATCGTCCGTTCCGATTCGAAAAAGGCTTTGCGGCCTTGCGGTTCAATCCACCAGTCTCACACGAGCGTAGCCTCTGACCGGGAAAAATGGTCAGTCTGATCGAGAAGAAAACTTCCAGAACAAGGTTTCAGGTGTCGGGTGTCAGTGTTTGTGGTACCCAGTTTCAAGTTTCAAATTTCCAGTTTCTAAATGAAGTTTCACACGAGGCTCTCCGAATGGGCGCCACTCAATTGCCCGCAGGCCGCAGAAATATCGCTCCCTTTGCTTTTTCTCAGGATAACCGTGAAATTCTTTTCAGCCAACATCTCTTTAAATTGCAGTATCCTCTCTATGGATGGCGGCTCCATATTAGAGCCCGGATGCGGGTTTAAGGCAATGAGATTGATCTTCGCCCGAATACCGGAAAGCAGACGGCAGAGATTTTTTACGTCCTGATCCCTGTCATTTTTTCCCTTAATGAGGATATATTCAAAAGTAATCATTCTCCTGTTGCGTAAAGGGAACTCCCGGCATGCGGTCATCAGGCTCTCCAGGGGATATTTCCTGTTCACGGGCATCAGCGCGTCCCTGGTTTCATTATCCGCTGCATTCAGGGAAACCGCCAGGTTGATGGAAATATCCAGGCCCAATTGCTTCATTTGCGGCACCAGTCCGCAGGTGGATACGGTGATTTTTCGATGGGAAAAGTTCATACCATCCTGCGCAATGAGGTTTTTCAAGGCCCTCAGAACCGCTTCATAATTGGCAAGAGGCTCCCCCATCCCCATCAACACGATATTTCTCAACTGTTCCGGATTATCGAGCGTTCTTTTGACCTGAATAACCTGCTCGATAATTTCCGAAGCACTCAGGTTCCTTTTTAGACCCTGTTTACCGGTGAGACAGAAGCGGCAACCCATAGCGCAACCGGCCTGTGATGAAATACAGATCGTTAAATGATCCCGCTCGGGGATCAGTACAGATTCAATAAGGGGGCCGTCCGCGAGTTCAAAAAGAAACTTCACGGTTCCATCTTCAGACTGTTCGGTCTTAACGGTTTTCAAGGGGGATATCAGCAATTCCTTTTCTACAAGGTCCCTTATCTCCATAGGAATATTAACCATTTCCGCTGAAGATTCCACAAGCTTCACCAGCAGCCAGTGGCGAATTTGCTTGCCTCTATAGGGTTTCATACCTGCTTTGACAGCCCACTGTTCCGTTTCCTGACGATCCCATCCTTTTATATCAGCTTTCATTTTGGTCCTACATTCCCCGGAGAATCGACTCGCATGGTCCTGAGCTTTGCCAGTTCCCACACATAATCATACAGATGAAGCCCCTTGCTTGAGGCAATAATTTCTCCGTCCTCAACGCCAATGCTATCCGCCATATATTCCTTTAAAAGTTGAATGGCCCCCAGATTTGCGGGAAAACCATTCCAAAGATCCCATGACCTGAAATACACGATAAAATGCAGTTTCCCATCCTTTATGCGGGTATCAATACTCCGGAGGCACGGGGGATCGCCTAAATAAATGGCTAAGGGATCTCCAACAGTCATAAATGCCTGATTTGTTCCGAATCCATCTTCCTTGTACATACGGATGACTTCCGCAATCTGCGGTTCCAGGTATTGCCCATAGGTGTAATCCTCACCGGGCTGTTTCGCAGACGTCATAAGATAAGGAAGATATTCATCAAGATATCCATCGGCAACAGGGTTCGGAATTCCAAGCGATGGCGGAATATCAGGAAGAAGGGGCCGGACCCCTGGGTGCGATATATGGACAGTCACATAATCGAATTCAAGCCTCTGCTGTCCTTCGTAGCTGCCTCTGTCGATAACATAGGTATTTCCTTGATCAAGGAGACTATAGACACACTGGAACCATGCGTCCGGAAGATCTCTTGCTTCTAAACTTTCCAGTTTCATCATGGAATCATTCCTTTCTTTATTTTTTTAACATCTAAAAGCTGCAATTAGCTATTTTCCGAAAATCTCCCCCATCCCCATGAGAATGGAGAAATCACCCACAGCCTTGTATTTCTGCTCCATAAACTTCTTCTGACCATCAGCCTTTCCGGTAACAATATCCATCCATACATCAAAGGGTGCTTCGATCTGCACATCCGGATTCGCTACGACTCCTTCCTCTGCTCTGAATGACCCATCCCGGATCGTAAAAAAGCATTCCCCTTTCACATCATCGAAGAAGGTAAACTGCATAACTCCCCGGAAATTTACAGCCTTTTCAGAATTAAAGGCCATCTTCATGACAGCCATGAATGTTTTGATGGAATCGGGCCTTGGCACCATACCCCTTTCTTTGAATTCCTTCGGAGTCACCCCCTCATCAATGCAGGTCTGCCAGAAGATATTGGCGATAGAAGACAGGGCCTCAGTGTCCATGAGGGGTTGTATGATCCGCGCCATGGTCGGAGAGGAAATAGCCATCCCTTCAACCAATTCCCTCCCCCCCTGCACAGTGGCCTTCAGAATGTCGTCTGTCTTTCGACTTCCCCCGGATTCTTCCATGGCTTCCGCTGAAGTCCGGTAAATCTCAGCCGCCAGCTTCTCCCCATAGAGGAATCGTACATAGGAAGAAAGTGGTTCAAACACGGACTGTTCGGGAAAACCCGCCACCGAAATCACAGCCACAGACGGAATTTCGTGCCGTATGGGATGCCCCGTTACCCCTTCTTTCTGTTCAAGAAAAGGCAAAGCGTTCGGCAGGGTACGTTCTATGAATGCCTTGAGTTTGGCATTCACCGTGTAGTGATAAAGTGGCGTAGCCAATACAAGAAGATCGCAAGCGAGCAACTTGGGATAAATTTCAAGGGTCATATCATCTTTGTGAATACATTTTCCCGGAGTTTTCGTCCAACAGGAAAAACAGCCAACGCAATAATTGACTTTTTTCTTATGAAGATTCACCACCTCCACCGTTGCCCCCGCCTCTCGCATACCCTGAACAAGGTGGCTAAGCATGAGTTCCGTTTTACTCTGCACTCCAACCCGCGCACTTGAATTAATTGCCAGGACTTTCATTGGTACCCCCCATTTCTCTCGGAGTCTTCGCTTACCTGGTCATCGGAGTCTTCGCTTACCTGAACCTCGCACGTCTCTTCCTTGTTCTTGCCCATCCGCCACTGCGTACTGTCTACTGTTTACTGCCTACTCCCTACTGCTCTTACTACCTCAGCCTGGCCTCCCTCCCGGCAAAGGCCACAACCTCTTTTTCCGTCAAGATACCGGTAATGTGGTGAGGGTGCTCATCTTCCATAGACCCGGTAACCAGGGCAAAACGAGCACCAACACGATCCATTTCCCGCAGGAGATCATTGAGAGGGTTTTCCCCCGGGATCATCAGGAATTTATCGATAACCAGCGCGCCCGCCGACGGTCCGCTGGCATGCGGAGGAAGAACGCCGACAACAGCCCCTTCCGAAAGAACGAGGGTTGGCTGCTCTGAAGACATTACAGGGTCTCCCGATTCAAGTGTCCTGTAACTTTCCACCATGAGATCTTTGACCTGTCTTGCCTCTGCCATGGCTGACTGGAGCCCTTCGGGGACAAAATGTCCGCGACGAATCAGTTTCAGGGTGTAGATACTTTCAGGAGATAGCCATTTACGGAAACCATAGGCGACAGCGGAAGTAATCATAATCGGCAATACCACGTTCGGGTCCTGTGTCATTTCAAGGATCATGACTGTACCGGTCAGGATGGCCCCCGTTGAAGCGCCCACACCCGCCGCCATTCCGGCTATGGCAAAAACCACCGGGTCCACACTCGCCTGGGGGAAAACATATACCACGGACTGTCCGAAAAACGCTCCCATGGTTGCCCCCATAAACAGGCAGGGGGAAAAAATCCCTCCTGACCCTCCAGACCCTAATGTCAGGCAGGTAGACATAAATTTCAGGCCAAAAAGCAAGAGGAGAAGCCATGGATTCGTCAGGACACTCATCAGGATATCCATAATCGCCGCATATCCGACACCCTGTATATAATAATGCCCCGTATAGCGCATGACAAGCCATACCATAACTCCTGTTATGAGCATACCGGAGATGTGCCTGGTATAATCGTTCCCGGGCATGGCATCAAATAAGTCTTCAGCCCAGTAAATGCCGCGCACAAAAGCCGTTGAAACAAGCCCCATAAGGAGTCCGAAAGGGATGGTCAAAGACAGAGCCAGCAGAGGATGAGGCTCAAAATTGAGTCTGGACAAAACGGAAAAATAAAAAGACGGTTCCACACCAAGGAGTACTCGGCCCACATGGGTGGCAGTCACCGTGGCGATGGTAACGGGAAGAATATTCCTTGCATTAATCGATACAAGGAGCAGTTCAATCCCGAAAGCAAGTCCACCCAGCGGTGCATTGAAGGTGGCAGCGATGCCACCCGCGGCGCCGGCGGCGATGAGGGTAATTTTCTGTCTTGCAGGTAGGGAAAGTATCTGCCCGAGAGTGGATCCGAACGACGAACCTATTTGAATAATCGGACCTTCTCTGCCCACGGACCCACCGCTGCCGATACATATAGCCGACGCAATCGATTTAATCACCGCAACGACGGGCCGAATATTCCCATCGTTGTAATAGACGGCATCCATAACTTCGGGAACACCATGTCCCTTTGCTTCCGGGGCAAATGTCTTGGTAAGCCATGTGACCATGACGGCCCCCAGAACCGGCACAAAAATTATCCACCAACCCCATGGGCTTAGCGGGGTATGGGTGTTGGCATCATAAAACCATCTGAATTCACCTAAAAAGAGGAGGTTGTGGATGCCCCCGATAAGACATCTGAACAACCAGGCTCCGAAACCGGCAACTATTCCTACCGCAAAGGACAGGACACACATGAACGGGAGATTTCTGAATTGTTCCTGTTTTTTTGTCAAAAAAAAGCCCTCCGAATATAGAATAATACCCGCACAAATGTACGGCAATACGGAAAACCGGTCAAGGTAAATCCCAGCAAGATTTTTCGGATCATGGCTCATTTCCATAAAGCCAACAAGCGGCTTTACACTCGGAACCTCTTAAGAGCATTTTCCGACTGCGACACCCACTTCTCAAATTGAAATTCCCTCTGGAACTCTGAAAGTGGTCCTAAAACAGCCCGTCTTTCTGGTGTTGGTATCACCCTGGGAAAGTGTTTATTATAGAATATCATGGCTTTTATACATGAAAAAGGCATGCCTCTTTATCGCTCTCTTTTTTTCTTGACATTCGCACATAAGTGTACGATGTTAGAGCATGAACGGGAACGAACTACTCAAAAAACTGAAAAAGACCGCCAAAGAGAGAAAGATCGAGCTGGGACTGGTCAGGTCTCACGGCAAGGGAAGCCACTGCACCCTGCACTTCGGTGGCAAAAAGACAACCATGAAAGACCTGAAAAAAGAGATCGGCCCTGGCCTGCTTAAAGCAATGCTTGACAGACTCGGCCTGGAGAAAAAGGATATTGAATAGAGGTGAACAATGAGGACATTTATCTACCCCGCGAAAATCGAAAAAGACGAGGAAGGTTTTTTCCTCGTCACCTTCCGTGACATCCCTTTTGCGGCAACCGACGGGAAAACACTTGACGAGGCTTTTTTGAACGCGGCCGACTGCCTTTCCGAGGCATTGGCCTCATGTATCTCCGACAACGAGGAAATTCCCTTAGCGAGCGAACCAGAGGTTGATGAAGACCTGATTGCTCCCACTGCCCTGATCGCTGCCAAGGCGGCACTCTACACTACTGTTACAGCCCAGGGCCTGAGCAAAACGGCCCTATCTGGTCTCCTCGGGGTGTCAGAGACTGTCGGCCGCAGGCTCCTTGATCCGCGCTACCAGACAAAACTGATCAAGATCGACCAGGCTCTGAACGCTATGGGTAAAAAAATGGTTATAGGGATATCGTAAGCACAATTCACCTGACCCGAACATTTTCTTGTCTTTAATTGCTTCATGGCCCACGGATGTTGTCATGAAAAGCTGATCCGTTGGTATAGAACGGCGGCGTAATAATATCAGTTTTCCTATCGACAATATTCCATATATACGGAAAATAATCTTGATAATATTCCATCGGTATGGATAATAAGCGTCATGAAACGACTTATCGGTAAATATATATTTGACCCTGAAATGACAGCAGGGAAGATGATCTTCGTGACGGGGCCCAGGCAGGTTGGAAAAACTACTTTTGCTCAGAAATGGCTTGCGTCAGTAGGCTCAGAAGATACATATTACAACTGGGATGACCCATCATTAATGGTGAGATATAAAAAAAATACCCTGTATTTTCAGAATATTATCGATGGTAAATTCAAAAACGATCCTGTTCCTTTTGTGTTTGATGAAATTCATAAACATACGGAATGGAGAAATATTCTTAAAGGTTTTTACGATATTAATCGGGAAAAAATGCAGCTTCTTGTTACGGGTTCTGCCAGGCTCGGCTATTTCCAAAAATCCGGAGACTCACTGGTTGGACGATATTTTTCCTATCAACTTTTTCCATTGGGGCTTCCGGAGGTAATGGGAAATTTTTCTCATATTATCGATAACAGTGATTTTTTCGCTGACGGCAACCTTTTAGCAAACCTCGCAAGGGATGCCAAAATGCAGGGAGCGGAAGAGGCGCTTGAAAACCTTTTGAAATTTGGAGGTTTTCCAGAGCCGTTAATCAGAGGTACGGAAAAATTTCATCGAAGATGGCAGAACAATTACAGGAACCTGCTCACAAAAGAAGATGTGCGTGATCTTTCCCGGATTGCAGATATTAAAGGCCTTGAGACGCTGGTGGAAATCCTCCCTGCAAGAGTAGGTTCCCAGATGAGTATTCCGTCATTGAGTGAGGACTTGGGGAAAAAATACGATACCATAAAGAACTGGATAGATATCTTACAGGGCGTTTATCTGGTATTCACACTACGTCCCTGGCATAAAAAGATAGCACGGGCAATAAAAAAGGAGAAAAGACTCTATTTTTTTGATTGGTCAATCCTGCCTGAATCCGGTGTTGTTTTCGAAAATATCACTGCTGTTGCTCTTATACGCATGGCGGCAAGAATGACGGAAACAGGCTTGGGGAACTATGAAATCCGATATCTCCGTGACAGGGAAAAGCGGGAAGTTGATTTTGTCCTAATCAAAGACAATCATCCTGTCTGCCTGTTTGAAACAAAGGAGAGCCATACCGGTATTAGTAAAGCAGGAAGATTTTATGGAGAAAAGCTCAATATTTCTTTCTACCAGATTGTCCGCAATGCCTCAGCAGTTGAAACATTTCCCGGAAACTGTTTTGTAATCCCAGCAAGTAATTTTCTAATGTTAACAGGATAACCAACCCGACAGAGGTCCTCTTTCGAACAGGACGATCTCAGCGTAATGGCCCAGGATGCATCACCCGACACGTGCCGACCACGATCTTCCCATCGTTGTAATAGACGGCATTCATGACTTCGGGAACACCATGCCCTTTTGC
>CAYOWC010000247.1:0-7457 GCA_964407525.1 uncultured Desulfobacteraceae bacterium
TTTCGTGGCATTTTTTTAAATGCGCAAGACAACGGAGAAAGACGGCAACTTCGGCATTGCCTTCAGGCGATGTTTTTGAAACATTCTTACCGGTTCGCCAGTTTTTTTCAACGGCAAAAATTTTTTCTGCATTTGCCATGAACATAGTTTGGCGCTCTTTGTCCCCTTTGAAAAAGGACTGATGTAAGATAGCCTGCTTTATTTGATCCAGCAAAAGGCGATCACAGGCCAGAGTTTCCTCTAACAGCATATTCCTTTCCGGTACCCCAAGTGACAAAGAAATGCTTTTGAAAATCGTCTGGTCTGAATGCATGATTTCCCTGAATTCAGCGCAGGCCGTGTGCCAGAAGACCCAACTCGCATTCTTCAGGACGTTTTCCAGTGGTTCGCCGTTCGTGATGGCTTTTGATCGTACCCGGACTACCTCCGGGAGTAGTTTACTGGTTTTTTCAAACAATGTTTTACCTGTCACGACGTTGTAAATGACCCCAACAGCAGCGAACCAGTCCTGCAGGAAAAAGGTACGTTGAGTGTCATGGAAAACCTCTTCAAGAATATCGTTTTCAAAAATGTGCGAAGGCGTGGCAAAAAAAGGGGTCCCGGCAAGGATTGGCTGTTGAAGAGATTTGGCTTTCTCGAAATTCACGGAGGTTTCCAGATCGATGAGCCCCAGTGAATATTTATCAGCTGATGCCAGAAAGTGCTCCGGATTGTCTGAATCTCCCACCAGGAACATGTTATCCGGTTTCAAATCGCGGATGGCGGCCTTTTTTTCCTTGAGGCGAAGCAGCAGTTCCACGAAATTGGGAATGATTCCTCTCGTCATGTTTCGGTTGCGATTCTCGCTGGTTTTTTGGATATCGGATCGTATCAGCTTGATAAACTGTACAATGGACTTCTTGTTCTTTGAGAAAACCTGTTTGGCAATCTGTTTTCGTTCAAGGATGAAAGCGTCCGGCAGCTGCCCCTGTTCTCTGCCGATCTCTTTTCCCGCCAGGTCATCGAACATCCATTGCTTTTTCTGGTATTCCGATATGTGATGCCTGTCTTTGCCATGTTGCTGGAGCAGTTGATCCATAGCCAGCAGATAGCCTTCCTGGAGATTCGCTAAACTGAAATAGAGGTCATCTTTGCTCTCGCCAAAGGCGGTTTCAAAGGCCAAAATGGAGTCCATAGTATCGAGACTGCCGGCAATTGTATGTCTGAGGAGTTCCTCATGCTGGTGCATTTTGGATATCACCTGGTCAAAGAACCGGTGTTTGGAAAGGCTCATGAAAAGGACAAAGGTTCCCCGTATTTTCAAATATCTCTGGAGACTTGGAAATTGATTCAGCCGGTGGGTTATCATCTTTTCGTACGCATCGTGAGAGAGATCGCCGTCATCTTTGAATTCCGGAATTTTTTGCAAAATTGCAGTAAGACTGGGGCTGACGCAGGCAACTTCAGGGTTGAGTCGATTGGCTATCCGGCGTTCCAGTTCGATGTTTTTCAGGTATTGGCCAAAATCAACTACCGGTTCGGGCGGAATTTTCAGTACCAGGAGATCGTCATATATCACCTTGTAGCAGATGCTCTTGCTTTCCACATCATCGCCCAACCGACAAAGACTCATTCGACGAGAACTATTTTTCCCTCTGTGAGTGACTTTCAGTTCGTAGGTGATTTCCTTGGAACTTTTCACGTCTGATAAGGCACGCGCGGACATGAGGCGGGGATCAGGTTCGGGGAGCCCGACCTGGATCCGGTAAAGGTCGAGGAAAAAATGAACGATGTCATTGGAATCCACAAAAATACTCATTTTTGGCAAGGTCCTTATGTCTTTGGATTTTGCACCAAGCGTGCGTACGGTGTTATTCTTTGAAACTTACCTGCGATAAATGAATCTCGTCAATAGAAAAATGGCATTTGCAATCTTGTGCTGTATTATAATTCATTTGAAAACGTATTGACTGGGGTCATTGTCTTCAGTAAAAATAGCACATTCGTGATATGCGGTTGAAAATTCGAAAAATGGAATCGGCGATTCGCCGAAACCATCGACAGGATCGGAAATTTTCGATATAGTGTCTTGATAAGATTGATAGTTAGAGTCAGTTTCGCTGGATAGGGGGGCAGAATGCCGTTACTAACGCTGAAGTCAGACAATACTGTCATAGAGAGTATTTCGCTTGACAAAAATAAAACATTGACCATTGGGGAGTTGCCGGATAACGATCTGGTGATTGACGATCCGGCCGTTTCCGGACATCACGCTGAAATTGAAAAAGAAGACGGCCTTTTTTACATTACGGACCAGCAGAGCCGAAACGGTACATTCATCAACGATGAACTCATCATCTCCCGAATTCTCTCCCATGGTGATGTTATCACCGTGGGGAAACATGTTCTGGAATTTTGTTACGGAGAAGGCGAGGGAATCCCCCTGAATACCAAAATCCTCAGCGCACGTATGACCATGGCAGTGGATACCCGGCAACATCGATCCAAACTGGCCAGCAGCGTCTCACAGCTGGCCGACGATTGCCACAAGAAACAAACCGTTGCGATGCTGTCTCACATGGATGGTTCCAATCGCAGCTTCCCACTGAAAGCATTCCCCATAAAGATAGGGAAATCGCCTGAAAACCATATTCAGGTCAAAGGTCTTTTTGTTGGGAAAACCACCGCCATCATCAACCGGGTCGGTGAGGAATTTCGATTGGTTCCTGCCGAGGGCTTTACGAAACCCAAGGTAAATTACCAGACCGTAAAAGAAGAGATCGTACTGAACGAATTCGATGTGATCGAAATTGGTTCCGCCAAACTTCAGTTCCATTTTCAATCCATTGACTCCCCTGAGACGGTACCTGAGCATGAATGATCGGCAACCCCATACGAGGCCCGCTGCCGTTAAACGCATGGGAGCGGTCCTGCATTTCCTCCATAACGATCAGCGAATTTTTTTGTGGATCATCGCTTTGGCATTTGTGTTTGCGGCCCTGGGGTTTCTGATCCATGCAACACCATTACCGTCGTTTTTTCCCCGCCTCCTCGGCGGGGGTATGGGGACAGCTGTCATGGTGGTGGGCCTGGCTTTAATCCTGGGTGCCGCCGCATATTTTGTTATCACACGGTTTGTTCTTCCTTCTGAATATTTCATCAGCGATCTCGTTGCAAAGAGCCGGGGTGAGCAATTCCCCAAAATTCGCAAATTGCCTCCTTCGTGGGAACCTTGGAGCCACGCCTTGTCCCTGATTTTTAAAAAAACCCATGAATTGGCTCTGGAAGTCGACGAAACGAGCTGTAAACTGGAAGAAAAAAACAATCTCATGAAGCGCTTTTCATGGGTGTTCGAGCGCAACGAGGAGTTGACCCAGCAGATTCAAGAGCGCAATGAGGCCCTTAAAGTCGAGATTGAGGAAAGAAAACGGACGACCGAGGAATTAAAACTTCACCGGGACCATCTGGATGAACTGGTCCGGGATCGTACCGAAGACATTGTTCGCATCAACGAAAAACTCACGTTGGAGATAGCCGAACGGAAGCGTGCTGCGGATGAGTTGAGCGCTGCCAAAACCTCTGTGGAACAGGCCAATCTGGAACTGACCCGTATGAACAAAAAGCTGGGCGATGCCATCAATAAAGCCAATGAACTGGCTAAGCGGGCCGATGAAGCTAACCAGGCCAAGAGCCAGTTCCTGGCCAATATGAGCCATGAAATTCGGACGCCCATGAACGCCGTGATTGGTTTTACCGACATGCTGGTGGAAACCCGTTTGGATGAAACCCAAAAAGATTTTGTTGACACGATTAAACGCAGCGGCGGATCTTTGCTGACGCTAATCAATGATATCCTGGATTTTTCCAAGATTGAAGCCGGTGAATTCAGGTTGGAGGAGATCGATTTTTCACCGGGATTGATCGTTCAAGATGTGTGCGAATTGATCCGGCCGCGCGTTGGCGACAAGCCGGTGGAAATCATTTGCAATATTTCAAAAAATATGTGTTCCCGCGTGAAAGGGGATGAGACGCGATTTCGCCAGGTGTTGATCAACCTTATGGGGAATGCCCCCAAATTCACCGATTCCGGCGAGATCGAGCTGCATCTTTTCCTGGATGAGGAGACATCTGAACGCGTTCTTATCCACACATCCATTCGGGATACGGGCATTGGCATACCCGCCGGGAAACTTGCGACCATTTTTGAACCTTTCCATCAGGCGGATGGATCCACCACGCGAAAATACGGTGGTACGGGGCTGGGATTGTCCATCTGTAAAAGGATATCCAATATGATGGGCGGAGATGTCTGGGCGGAAAGTAAAGTTTCAGAAGGAAGCACATTTCATTTTACAGCATGGTTTTTAAAAGCGGAGGAAAAGGAGGGCAAACGGCCAACTTCTGATTCTCCAGCCGGCAAAGAAATGCCTGTTGAGGATGATGGTGCGAGTTTGAGTCCGGTGCGGATATTGATCGCGGAAGATAACAAGGTCAACCAGAAACTGGCCAAAATGATGCTTACCAAGGCCGGATTTAAAGTGGATGTTGCTTCCAACGGACAGGAAGCTGTCAATGCCCTGCAGGAAAACCCAAAGAATTTCGATCTTGTTTTCATGGATATTCAAATGCCGGTAATGGATGGCTTTGAAGCAACGGCAGCTATTCGGGAGGCAGGTTTTGATAGTCTGCCCATTGTTGCCATGACGGCCCATGCCATGAAAGGATATCGGCAAAAATGCATAGACGCTGGAATGGATGACTATGTGACCAAACCCATAAAAAAAGATGAGGTCATTGGCGTGATCGAAAAGCAGATGCGCCGTATAAAGAGCTGACGATACAACGTAAAAGCTGGAATTAGCGCTTAGCCGTTACATAGCCCTAAGAAATAACTCGTTTACGGAGAAACAGCTCAGCATCAAAAAGTGAAAGTTGCAATACGGAAAAAACTTATGTAAATAGTTGACAGTATTAAGCTAACGGCTAATAGCTCAAAAGCTAATTGCTGTTTTTAGATACAACAAATCCCAACTGATAGTGGAGAGTTGAATATGAAAGTGGATGGAAAAGAGATGCGGCCCATCTGGTTTGATACGGCTACAAAAACCGTCAGGGTCATTGATCAGCGGTTTCTTCCCCATGAACTCATTATTGAAGACCTGAACACGGTAGATGACGTGATCCGTGCCATCAAAGAGATGGTTGTCAGAGGCGCCCCCCTCATAGGGGCTACCGGCGCTCTGGGCGTCTATGTCAGTCTGGTCCAGGAAAACAACAGGGGTGCGGACGATGAATACTTTGAATCCGAATGTGATCGGCTCAAGAATGCCAGGCCCACTGCCATGAATCTTTTCTGGGGGGTGGACCGGGTTCGCGACGTGGCCCTGAAAGAGAGTGACTACAAAGCACGTGTGGAGGCTGCCCTGGCAGAGGCCCTGGAAGTGGTGGAAGAAGAAGCGGTCAATTGCCAAAAGATCGGCGAATACGGCCTCTCCATTATTGAGGAAATGAGCGGAAAGAAAGGCGGAAAACCGGTAAATATCCTTACCCATTGTAACGCAGGCTGGCTTGCCTGTGTTGAATATGGCACTGCTACGGCTCCCATTTATACCGCCTTTGACAATAATATAGACGTCCATGTCTGGGTGGATGAAACGAGACCCTTGAACCAGGGCGCCCGCCTGACAGCCTGGGAACTGGGCAAACACGGAATCGATCACACCGTGATCACGGACAATGCCGGTGGCCATCTCATGCAGCACGGTATGGTGGACCTGGTCATTGTGGGCACCGACAGGACCACACGGGCGGGAGATGTCGCCAATAAAATCGGCACCTATCTAAAAGCTCTGGCCGCCAGAGACAATAACATTCCCTTCTATGTGGCCCTGCCCTCCTCCACTTTTGACTGGGATATCACAGACGGAATCAAAGACATTCCCATTGAAGAACGGGACCCCGATGAAATCCGGTATGTCCAAGGACTTTGTGACGGTAAAATTCAAACTGTGCTGGTGCCGCCTGAAACCAGTCCAGCAGCCAACCATGCATTTGATGTTACCCCTTCCCGCCTGGTGACGGGCTTTATCACGGAAAGGGGTATTTGTAAGGCCACGGAAGCGGATATCATGGCTCTGTTCCCGGAAAAGGGGAAAGCGAGCTGACGCTGAAAGCTTAAGCGGAGATGTCCAGGCCGTAACGTTATTTTTGAGTAAATTGCTTATGGCGTATATGGGGCATAATCGCTATATCCCTCGGATCCCGGAGTATACCAGAGCGACATGTCTTCAGCAGGGTTTAATGGCCAATTATTTTTAAATCTTTCGGGTAGGTCGGGATTTGTAATAAAAGGCCGGCCAAAGGCAACCAGATCTGCATTTCCTTCCGCCAACCTCTCTTCAGCAGTCTCTTTTGTATAACCGCAATTAGCGAGGATAATCCCTTTATAAACCAATCTGAATTCAGCGAGGGTCATTGGATCTCCTTTTTCGTGGAAACCGAATGCAAGTCCATCCATGATGTGCAAATATCCAAGGTCGAATCTGTTTAATTCTTCAGCTGCATAGAGAAAAGTTTCCCTGAAATCTTCAGCGCCCATGTCATTGAAAACTCCATTTGGTGAGATTCGGGCGCCTACCTGCTCTGGGGCCCATACCTCCAAAACAGCCTCAATGACATCTTTAAAAAAGCGGAATTTATTTTGAAGACTTCCACCGTATTGATCATCTCGGTGATTCGTTTTAGAATCAAGGAACTGATTAATCAGATACCCATTAGCCCCATGCACTTCGATCCCGGAGAAACCGGCCTTTTTAGCATTAACCGCTGCCTTACGGTAATCGTCTACTACTGATCTGATTTCATCCACTGATAGTGCACGTGGTATTTCATACGGCTTCGTGCCGGAAGGGGTATGGATCTTGTCGTCGTTAAGCTTAACGGCAGAAGCAGAGACAGGAAGTGCACCATTGTGGAAATCACTGTGGGAGGCTCTGCCGCAATGCCAGAGCTGCAGAAAAATGGGAGTGCCCGTCGGTTTGACTTTATCGGTGACTTTTTGCCAGCCCTCGACCATTTCATCAGTAAAGATCCCTGGTGAATCAATCCAGCCGATACCCTGCTTTGAAATTACGGTCGCCTCGGTTATTAAGAGACCGGCAGAGGACCTCTGGTAATAATAATCTGCCATCACTTCATTCGGTATACGCTCCGTGCCGGCACGCCCCCTTGTCATTGGCGCCATAACGATCCTGTTTTTTAATTGAAGATCGCCTATGGAGAGTGGTTCAAACAATCTGCTATTATTCATGTTAACCTCCTGTTCCTTCCGTAGGTTACTATTGTTGTGGATGGCTGCTGTGGATACTAAAAATATTCTTGTCGGGGACACCTCACAGCCTGTGTGAGACTGGTTATTGGTTTGTGAACCGCAAAGCCGCGAAGGCCGCAAAGCCTTTTTCGAATCGGAACGGACGATT
>CAYOWC010000248.1:0-7456 GCA_964407525.1 uncultured Desulfobacteraceae bacterium
GGTTTTGGACGTTCCTGGTATCCGCCGTTTAACACCGGTTCCAGTGCGTATTTCACCATCAAGGCCGGCGCCGAGATGACCTGTCAGGAAGTTCGTTTTATCCCTGTCCGATTCAAAGATGCGTACGGTCCTGTGGGCGCATGGTTTCTGCTCTTTAAATCCCGAGCCATCAGCGCCGTCGGCGGCGAGTACATGTCGGTAAGGAAAGAAGAGCTTCAGAACTGGGCACCCTATGGTCTGGCCAAACCGATTCCGGCAAACCTGAGAAACTACCTCGGCATGCTGGATGTGGACGCCGGTCTTGGACCATTGTACATGGAAACGGCCGAAGCCATCAACAAGATCGCCGATGCCTACAAGGAAGACCCAAAAGGCTATAAGAAGAAAATGAAAGAGTTGGAGTCTGAGGCATGGGAAGATTTTCTGGATATGACTATCTCCCAGGCACATCTCTGGGCCGCTCTGAACGTAAAACCCGAAGAGAAACATTCCGAGATCGCCGCTTGCGAGCCTTACTTCATCGGTTCCCACTCCGGCGCTTCCGGTGCATGGGTGAGCGGTCCTGAAGATCTGGACACCCCTTACAAATGGGGATACGCCCAGATGACGACAGTGGATGCCCTGTTTGCTGCCGGTGATGCTTCCGGTGCTTCCAGCCATAAGTTCTCCTCCGGTTCTCATGCGGAAGGACGTATTACCGGTAAAGCCGCGATCAAATACATCGTGGAAAAGGGCGTGGAGCCCACCGTAGATGCGGCTGTGGTTGAAGCGCTGAAAGCAAAGATCCTGGCGCCTCTGGACACCTACCAGGAGTTCTGTAACTTTACCACTGAACCTTCCATTAACCCCAACTATATCCTGTGGCGCCCATTCATGGATCGTATGCAGAAGATTATGGATGAGTACGCAGGCGGCGTAACCGCGGCCTTCAAGACCAGTATCTCTAATCTTGAAAGAGCCATGGAGCTGTTTGTGTATCTGCGGGAAGATGCCGAAAAACTGGCTGCTGAAGGTATCTACGAACTGGAAAGGTGCTGGGAGAATATGCACCGCATGGCACAGGCTGAAGCCCATGTGCGCACCATGCTGTTCCGGGAAGAGACCCGTTGGCCTGGATACTACTTCCGCGCTGATAAGCCTGTAATGGACGAAGAAAACTGGCACTGCTTCGCCAACTGCAGATTTGATCCTGCAACCGGCGAGTGGGAAATGTCCAAGAAAGACGTTTGGAATATCCCCGGCGTATAAGGTTTAACCTTAAATGAATATGCTCCAGGCGCCTTTTTTTGGTTCCTGGAGCATTTTGTTAATTTGACAGGACGTCACAGGTTTATTGTGACGTCCTGCCATTCTCAGGGCGTATTTGCTCAATGAACATTTTTTTGGTCCATGGGATTGTTTTAAAAATGGTTATTGAAGAAATACGCTTTTACTATTAATGAAGGGAGGTTCTTGGGGAGTCCGGGAGAAAATTTTATAACCTCACTTCGGCCCCGGCCTTTTGAGGACTTGCTGTTCTAAATGGTACGTTTCCCATAGAATTTAAGAAAACATTCAACCCTGGAGGAGACAATGGCAGAGGTACAAACGACAAACCAGAGTATATTAGTGGTTGGCGGAGGCATGAGCGGAATTACAGCCGCCCTGGAAGCGGCTGAAGCCGGTTACGAAGTGGTGCTGGTGGAGAAGAATCCTTATCTCGGGGGAAGGGTTACCCAGCTTTATCAGTATTTCCCCAAGCTCTGTCCGCCCAACTGTGGACTGGAAATTAATTTCAGGAGAATGAGACAGAACTCGAAAATCAGGTTTTTTACGATGGCAGAGGTCGCGGGCGTCTCCGGTAACGAAGGGGATTACGATGTGACCATCAAATTGGCTCCAAGATATGTGAATGAGAAATGCACCTGCTGTGGTAAATGCACCGAGGTCTGTGAGACTGAAGTGGACAATCCGTTTAACTATGGTTTGGACAAGATGAAAGGGGCCTATCTTCCCCACGAGTTTGCTTTTCCCATGAGATATGTCCTGGATCCTTCCATCGTGGGAACTGAAGAAGGCAAAAAATGCCTTGAGGCCTGTGAATATGGTGCCATAGATCTGGAAATGAAGGAATCTTCCTTTGATCTTAAAGTGGGTTCCATCGTATGGGCGGCCGGCTGGACTCCCTACGATGCAGCAAAAGTCGATTACTACGGTTTCGGCGAGTACAAAAATGTTATTACCAACGTCATGATGGAGCGCCTGGCTTCTCCCTCCGGACCCACCGCAGGGAAAATAGTCCGCCCATCTGATGGCAAAGAAGCCAAGAACATCGCTTTTATCCAGTGCGCCGGGTCAAGAGACGATAACTACCTGCCCTATTGTTCAGGCATCTGTTGCCTCGCATCCCTCAAACAGTCCACATACGTCAGAGAACAGGCTCCTGAAAGTGATGTGACGATCTTTTTTATCGACATCCGGGCTCTTGACAGACTGGAAGATTTTTATACGAAGGTGCAGCAGGACGAGAAAGTTGTTTTTATCAAAAGCAAGATCGCAAATATCTCGGAAGACGAGGAAACAGGTGATCTCCTCCTTGAAGGAGAAAATACAAGGACGGGCGAGCAAATTCGTATGACCTTTGATATGGTTGTACTGGCGACCGGGATGGTGCCCAATAAGCTTGATCTCGAAACGCCGCCTGATGTCTCGTATGATGAATATGGTTTCATGACCTATGATCCTGAAAAGCCTGGTATTTATGGCGCCGGCTGCGTCAGAAGGCCAACCGATGTTGCTTCGTCTGTCCAGGATGCCACTGCATCGGCTCTGCGGGCAATCCAATCAATCGTAAGGAGGTAATTTGATGGACCAGAAAACAGCAATTTATATATGCACCGGATGCGGGATCGGCGATGCCGTGGACGTGGAGCAATTAAAGGAAAACGGTACCGAAGATTTCAGTATCGATCTGATCAAAGACCACAGCTTTCTGTGCGGCCAGGAAGGCCTTGAGGTGATTACAAAAGATATTGAAGAGGTCGGCATCAATACTATCATTATTGCTGCCTGTTCGCAGCGGGTTAATTATGATGTGTTCAATTTTGGCGGGGACAAGGTTGTTGAAAGGGTGAATCTCAGGGAACAGGTGGCATGGTCCCAGGTTCCTGGAGAAGAAGATACCCAAATGCTGGCTGAAGACAATCTGAAAATCGGCTGTGCCAAGGCGAAGGATACGTCTGTTCCGGAGCCGTTTAAGGCGGAAGAAGAATATTCAAAAGATATCCTGGTTGTGGGCGGAGGCCTGGCTGGAATGACTGCCGCTCTTGAGACGGCAAAGGCTGGATACCAGGCGATTATTGTGGAGAAAGAAGATCGTTTAGGTGGGTTCCTTGGGAAAATGAAAAAGCTCGTAACTATGCCGTACAAAGAATTATCGGATACGGGGGCTGCTGATCTTATCAAGTCTGTAGAGGACAATCCCAAGATAAAGGTATTTACCTCTGCTACGGTTGAAAAAACCACTGGTGCTCCCGGATTGTATTCCGTGGATATCAAGGCGAACGGTAATTCTTTGACGGAAAGGGTAGGGGCTATTGTACAGGCCACCGGATGGGTACCGTACGATGCCAACAAATTGGGTCACCTGGGATATGGTGAATTCAAGGATGTGATTACGAATGTGGAAATGGAAGAGATGGCCGCTGCTGGAAAAATTACCCGGCCTTCGGATGGGAGCCCGGTGAAAAACGCCCTGTTTATCCAATGTGCGGGATCACGGGATCCGGAGCATCTACCCTATTGTTCGTCCTCTTGCTGCCTGGTTTCCATGAAGCAGGCCACCTATCTGAAAGAACAAGACCCTGAAACGGTGAATTATATCCTGTATAAAGATATTCGTACCGTCGGTCAATCTGAGGATTTTTACAGGAAGGCCCAGAATGATGGAAATATTTTTGTGCGGGGCACGACCACGAATGTTGGCGAGTCAGGCGGAAAACTGTTTGTAGAGGCCGACGACGAACTTTTGGGGGAAAACGTAAAAATCGAAGAGCTGGATCTCGTGGTGTTGGCTGTTGGAATGGTTCCTGCGTCCCAACCGCTGGAAGCACCGCGGATCAAGGCCCCTGCCGATGCGGAAGGAGCCGATGAAGAAGGAATGATTGAGGTTGCTCCCGATTCCGGTTTTTTTGCCAACAGCGCCCTTAATCTGGAGTATCGACAGGGTCCTGAACTGCCCACCCTTAAATATGGATTTCCCGATTCTCACTTTATCTGCTTTCCCTATGAGACGAGAAGGACCGGCATCTATACCGCGGGCGGAATCAGACGTCCCATGGAGACGGCCAAAGCCATTGACGATGCGGTAGGGGCTGCCATGAAGGCGGTTCAGTGCACTGAAGCAACGGCAATCGGAATGGCGGTTCATCCAAGGGCCGGGGATATGACCTATCCTGAATTTAATATGAAGCGGTGCACCCAGTGTAAACGGTGTACGGAAGAGTGTCCTTTCGGAGCGATTAATGAGGATGAAAAGGCGAATCCTCTGCCTAATCCTACTCGTTGTCGACGTTGTGGCATCTGCATGGGGGCCTGTCCTGAGCGAATCATTTCCTTTAAAAACTATTCCGTCGGTATGATCGGAAACATGATCAAGGCCGTAAATGTGCCGGAAGAAGACGAGGAAAAACCGAGGGTGATCTGCCTTGTCTGTGAGAATGACGCCTATCCGGCCATCGATATGGCTGGAATCAAGCGCATGAAATGGAGTCCTTATGTGCGGTTTATTCCCATGCGCTGTCTTGGTTCCATGAACCTGGTTTGGATAGCCGATGCCCTCTCTCGGGGGATCGACGGAATTCTTCTCATGGGATGCAGGCACGGAGATGATTATCAGTGCCATTTTGTCAAGGGAAGCGAACTGGCCAATACCAGGCTGAGTAAGGTATCGGAGACCCTGGACAGGTTGGCGCTGGAATCCGACCGGGTGAAGTTTGTGGAAGTTGGCATTTCAGACTATGAAAAGATCCCGGAAATCATTGGTGAGTTTATGGAGACAATTGAAGAGGTTGGTCCCAACCCCTATAAGGGATGGTAGTTGGATTGATGATTGATGATTGCGGAGTGTATTGTCTGTGATTTGGCAATGCTCCGTGTTCAATATTCAATATTCAATAAAAAAGAGGTCGCTTATGGAAAATAAGATAAACTATGGTCCCTCCTTTAGCGAGGAGGTCTTCCAGAATGTGGACTTCGGGGAAGAGATAAAAATGTGCATGAACTGCGGCGTCTGTGCCGGTTCATGCCCCCTGAGAGAACATATGGATTACCCTCCGAGACAGATTTTCTCCCTGATCAGGGCTGGAAAGAGGGAAGAGGTGTTGAGCAGTAAATCTATTATGCTGTGTACTTCCTGTTATACCTGTGAGGTTCGATGTCCCAGATCTATTCCTGTGATCGACGTCATGCATGGATTGGCTCACTATGCCCTGAAAAAAGGGTATGTTCCTCGCAAGGATACAGCCGATTTTGGCCGGGAGTTCTGGAACCAGGTATACAAGATTGGCCGTATTGATGAGAAGGACCTCCCAAGAAAGGTGTTTTTTGCCGGGGGGGTTGTCAATGGTATCAAGGCCACGCTAAATTTTATGGACATCGGCCTGAAACTGTTCCTGCACCACCGGATGAAATTGCTTCCGGAAAAGAAGATCAAGGGAATTGCCTCTCTGAGGAAGATGTTGGATAAGGCGGAAAAGATCGGGAAAGGAGGTACTGTCACATGAAATACTTTCTATACTGGGGATGCAGCTTAGAGGGGACCGGCGCCAATTTTCTCGTATCGCTCAATCCTGTCTGTGAAGCTCTGGGTATTGAATTCGAAGAGATCGAAGACTGGAACTGCTGTGGCGCCAGTATTTCTTATGCGGGCGCCAATGATCTTGCCGTCAAGGTCCTGAATGCACGGAATCTTGCTCTGGCGGAGGCCAAGGCAAACTATGATATCGTGGCTCCCTGCAGTTCATGTTATATCCAGATGATCAAGATAAACCATGAGATACAGGAAGATCCTGAACTTCTCAGCCAGGTCAATGAGTGTCTGAAGGAAGGTAACCTTGCCTATAAGGGCGGTATCAAAGTCCGGCATATACAGGATGTTCTTTATAACGATATCGGTATTGATGCGATAAAAGCCAAAGTTGTCAAACCCTTGAAAGGGCTCAAGGTGGCAGGGTATGTGGGATGCCAGTCGGTCAGGCCTTTTGGAGAGTACGACAGTGTGAACAAGCCGGTTGTCCAGGACCGCCTTATTGAGGCCCTTGGCGCCGAAGCGGTTCCTTTCCCAAATAAAATAAAGTGTTGTGGATCGGGAATCTTTCTTCCAGAAATAGATTATTGTCTGGAACTGGCGAAAAATATCCTGGAAGACGCTGTGAATCATGGTGGAGAACTGATTTCTACGGTATGCCCCATGTGCGCCATGAACCTTGAGATGTACCAGGGCAGGGTGAATGAGAAATATGGCACCGACTTTGATATTCCGATTGTCTATCTTACACAGCTGATGGCCGTAGCCTTTGGAATGGATTTGAAAAAGGATGCCGCCCTGCATTACAATGTGATTCCGCCGGAGGGCATTTTGAAGAAAGCCGTGGGTTGATCCGCACTTCATTCACAGGGAATAAGATAAGGCCAAACCCCAAGGCAAGTTGTGAAGGGGTTTGGTTTTTCTTTTTGGCCCAATGTGGATTGGCGTGAAGGATTCTTTTTTCCGGAACCGAGGTGTCAGGTGTCAGCATTCAGCGTCTAATATTCCAGATTTGAGATCTTGCAAAGCATAAATGCATGATAGTGCATTTGATATTTCGTCTGTCGTCACGGTTTTTCCCTGGCACCTGAACACTGACACCTGGTGCCTAAACGATGCCTATTTGAGAGCAAATCTGAGTATCACGCTAATCCGAGATGAATCTGGTTTTGTACCCGGTTCTGAGAAATAGCAAGTGATCCTTCTCAGGATTTGCGTTTTCTACGTTTAGTGCTTAGTTTTCAGGATCAATTAGTAATCAGTAGCCAGTAACCAGCAACGAGTAACCAGTAAGCCTTACATGGTGGCCAAGATTCATGGCGGATTTCATTGTCCCGATGGAAAAAGACCACGCATGAATAGAAACCGATAGAAAAATTGGAGATGAATATGACAACCGATGAAAAACAGAAATGCAAGTATTGTGAATCTGAGATGAAAAAATGGCAGCCTCCTGAGAGTTCTACCTGGACGAACGAATACCTGTGGGTTTGTTTTAATGATGAATGTCCCTATTATGTAAGGGGTTGGGATCACATGATGAAAACACAGGAAGTAAAAGCCTCATACAGGAACACGGTTAATCCGGAAACGGGCTGCAATTCACCGCTTCCGACCTGGTCAAACGACGCCCATCGAGACATGGTTATTGAAGATTGACAGTGACTTTGT
>CAYOWC010000249.1:0-7430 GCA_964407525.1 uncultured Desulfobacteraceae bacterium
CAATCACGGCCATCTTATTGTGAAGCATCATTTTCTCAATAAAAGAAGTCGCTTCTTTTTTGTCTTTATCCCGATCAAGGCCAACAGCGATTCCTAATTTTCCAGCAAATGAAAATACTTCTCGGTGTCTTAATGCAAATGTTCTTTCCCAGAATGCATGCCCAATAGCATTCAACGTGCCATAGTAATTTCCACCTCCAAAAACAAGCGCATCAGCATCATTTATTTTATCGATGACTTCTTGAAAATCATCCTTTTGAACACATTTATTGGTCTTTGCGCATTTAAGACACCCTAAACATCCTTTGATATTCAATGCAGCAAGATGAATTATTTTATATTCTACCCCGGATTCTTCAAGAATATCTTTCACAATAATTTTTGAATATGCCGCTTTTCTGCCGCTACTGCTGATGCCTATTGCTTTCATTTACTATCCTCCCAAGCCAAATTATAGGGGTACGATTATAACCATGGAATGTGTAATAAATTTGGACGTTATCTTAGAACTTAAAAGATGCAATTAGCGGTTAACTGTTCGCTATTAGCCGCACAAAATCAGTGGTTTTCGGTGCAATAGATTCGCATCAAAAAGTGAGAGCCTCAACATTGGAAAAAGTCATGCAAATGCTTGATATTTTTAAGCTAACGGCTATGTAAAAGCTAATTGCAGCTTTTAGGTGGTATCATTTGATACCAACCCGTTGTGCTAAAGCGGCAGATTCAACATTGACCATGACCCTGACAACATTGAGCTTTTGAATATCGGTTCAAGTTCTTTTTTCATGAACCTTATCAAAGAACGTTCGTCACCCGTGCCAACCATTTGATTCACAAGCGTTTTAAATTTTTCAATCTGCAGAGCCTGATATTTCAACAGGGTTAGAGGTTTACTTTGTTGTGGATATCATCATTGTTACCAATTGGCAATTATTTCCCAATACAACTTATTATGGATTCTTCCCCCTGTTGCGAATGTTAATATAGGCACGCAACGGAAAAATGATGCCAAAAAACGGGATGATATACATGGCAGCCAGGGTCGGGCCCAAGGGGCCGAAAAATTCTCCGGCGAAAACAATGATGAGCATGTTGTTTGTGTTCCCCAGCGTTATCACCGAAGCCGCCTGGTCCGGCAAAGGCATCTTCCATGAGGCCGCCAGGCCCACCACAACGGAGAAGGTCCCGATGGCCAGGCCGATTAGCGTGGCCTCTACTATGGTCGACGGGTTTTCGGCTATATAATCTGAATATTTAGAAAAAATGCCCATGATGATCATGGCCATGCAGGCCAGCGAAGCGGGAAATCGAACGGCCGCTGTAAGGGTCAAAACCCTGGGAAACAAACGTTGCAGGATTTCCTTTGCCAGGATCGGGACGAAGACCACCATGGCCAGCAGACGGATCATTCCGCCCAGGGGAATGTCGATGCTGCGTCCCACAACCGCCTCAACCATCAGGGGCAGGGTAAAAGGGACCAGCAGGGACGATAGGACCGACATGACCAGGACCAACGGGGTGTTGCCGGACACGAGCCCCGAGATAAAGGGGGCGAGGACTGCCGTAGAGGTCCCAGCCAGCAATAACCCGCCAACGGCATATTCGGGACGGAATATTTTCAGAAGGGCGTACACTGCCAGCGGCAGGGCGATGAGCTTCAAAAAAGAAAGCCATGCCACCAACAAAGCCCTTGACCTGATCATCTCTCCGATATCTTTCAGTTCCGTTGAGATAAAGCTCAGAAAAAGAAGGACCATCAGCAGGTAGATGGAGAAAGGTTGGAATACCGCCGTCGGATCGGGCAGCAGGACGCCCACCAGTATGGCCGAAAAAACAACCCCTATCAAGATTGCATCGTTCAAGTGAAACATGTTTATAACGTAGCCCCGTCTTCTTTCCGGTCAAAGCCGAACCCCATATAACCGGCATATTTTTCTACAGCCATGTCTGATAATTCGTATCTACTGCGTATGACATTTCTCTTCTCTTTTTCGCTATTGAAGTTAGGTTAACACATCATTATTCAATCCGGATTTGTTGCTATTTCAGAAGCTTTGGCAACTCAATGAGGTTTTGGATTTCGACATCTGGTTGTCCAGGGAGCCGTTCTGGGCTCTGACCGAATCGATTCACCCATGCCACCTTGAATCCAAATGCAGAGGCGCCTGAGGCATCCCACGCGTTGGATGACTGAAATATGATTTCTTCAGACCTGACTTTCAAGTCAGCAACGACAATTTGGTACACACGTGGATCGGGCTTGAATATGCTTACATCCTCAACAGAAAAATTTTTTTCGATCAAATCGTCAATCCCTGAATTTTTCACAGCGGCCTCAAGCATGGCCGGTGTGCCGTTCGAAAGGATAGCGAGTTGGAAACCACGGCTTTTCAGGATTGAAAGCACCTCGGGCACTTCCGGGTAGCAATCCAGTTTCAGGTAAGCTTCCATGAGGTCTTTGCGCAGGTCGGGATTGTTGATGCCATGCATATCAAAAGCATAATCCAACGCATCCTGTGTGACCTGCCAAAAATCCTCGTGATGCCCCATCAGGCTGCGAAGCCAAGTGTATTCCAATTGCTTGGTACGCCACAGATTAGACACCTGATCAGCGATATCTCCCAGTCGATGTCGATGCCTTTCAACGGCTGAATGGACATCAAAGAGCGTCCCGTAGGCATCAAACACACAAACTTTTATTCCTTCAATGGTTTCATTTTTACGCATAAGGTTCTCCTTACTTGAATAGGACGAACTGCATTCGAAAAGAGTATCAGAGAATCGCCTCCTTTCGTCGTCTGCAAAGCAGCATTAAGGGTAAAAGGACTCGCTTTTACCCGAAAATCACTTACGGTCGTGGCTTACACAAAAAATGGTGATGAGCTTTTTTACCGGTCCCAATGCGCCCGGTCAGGCCGATGATGATCATGGCCCTAAATCTGCTGCTTAGGGGCGGCCGGCCATCCGCCGGCGAACTTGATGATCGTCCCGGTGTGGAATGACCCTTTCATCTCGGCCAGATAAGTAATCAGTTCGCCCATCTCTTCCAGTTCGCCCAACCTGCCGGCCGGGACTACCTGCTCAATGTAGGCGCGGCCTTTGGGGTCGTCGATGAACTTGGCTTTTGGGAAGTAGGCTTCGCTGTAGAAGTAGTTGGGGGCGATGGCGTTGACCGGTATGCCGTGGGGGGCCAGGTCCAAGCTGAGAGATTTCATCAGCGCATTGGCCCCGTCGCGGGCGATGTCCGGGATGGCTCCGCCGGGGAGGGGCAGCTCCGTCCGGCAGGAGGTGATCATGATCACATTGCCCTTGCCCTGTTCCTTGAGTCTGGGCACGGCCGTCTGCATCAGCCTGTAGGGGAAGATGACCAACGCCTCCAGGGTTTTCCTGAGGTCCTCGACGTCGGCTTGCTCGATGGGCAAGTGGATGGCTGGGTAGCTGTCGTTGCTGACGATGACGTCCAGCCGGCCGTATCTCTCCCAAGCTTGACTGATCAGGACTTCGGGCTCCTGGGCCGAACTGGTTTTGGCTCCGGGGTAGGTGGCGATATACTCCTCTCGGGCCAGGGCATCGGTAAATGTGGCGTCGTGGGCGACAACCTCAAAGCTCTGTTTGAGCAAGGCGGCCATCGCCGCCGGGCCTGCGTAGCTTTGGGCGTTGGTGACCAGGGCGATTCTGGTTGAGTCGGACATTATTTTTTCCTTCATAAATCACATCTCAAAGTCATTCATCAGCCGATGAGCCCCATAATCATTTGTTTTCCTGCTCAGCGGCCACCATTGCCCGCCTATTCCCCACCGGAGCACCGATTGCGTCAGCCATGCGGTTAAAATAATCAAAAAAAGACGCTACATGTATGGCTTCGTCCTTGACACCTATCTCCCGCAAGGCAAGGTTAAGACCGGGTCCAGCAATTCGGGCCTCAGGTTCATGGCCTCGAACACCGACGGCACCTTTCCGAACATATCCATCATGGTCTTGTTGGTGTCGCCCAGACTTTCCGGGTGTTCTTCGGGGTTAAGGGTTTTTAAATAACTCATGGGTTTTCCTTCCGATTCTCAGGAAACCATTTCTTCGATGATATCTTTTATGGGCCTGATCTTTTTGATCAAGGCGCTGATCTGGCCAACACCTGCCGGATAAAGGTCAAAATCTCCGGTGGACCATGCTTTATACGCGTTCTTCATGTTGTATTCCCGGCTGAGATCCACACCGGAAACCAAAAGTTCCCCCAGTTTTGGGTTGATAATGGTTCGCATGGCCATGCCGTTAACGGGCAATAATGTGGTTCCTGCTTCACCGCAGTTGATGATTGCCTCTTTCCATGCCTTTGAAGCCGGACTCTCCTCGGAAGCCAGAAAAGCGGTCCCGATCTGTACCCCATGGGCGCCAAGGGCAAGCGCCGCCTGATATCCGCGACGATCGGCGATGCCGCCTGCCGCAACAACCGGCACATCGACCATGTCGCAAACAACGGGGACAAGGATCAAATTAGTGGATTCAGGGCCATTGGTACGCAGTCCACCGGATTCCAACCCTGAAACAATAATCCCATCCGCGTCCGTCGCTTTTGCCGCAAGCTTTGCCGCCAGAGTCACATGGAGACCTTTAAGACCCAGTTCCTTGATTTTTGGGTATATCTTTTTCGGTGATCCGGCCGATGTCGTCACGACTTTAACGCCCGCCTGGGCCAGTATTTCAAGAATGGTCTCGTTGTTGGGATTCATGGCGATCATGAGATTGGCCCCGAAGGGCTTGTCCGTAAGTTATCTGACCTCGTTTACCAGTTCCCTGACCCTTTCCGTATCTGTAATGAAACCGAAAGCGAGAACACCAAATGCACCCGCCTCTGATATGGCAGCTACCATTTTAGGATCATTAAGTTGACCTATGGGGCCTTGAATGATTGGATACTTGCAACCCAGAATTTCCAAAAGCTTTGTCATTGTGGTGTTCTCCTTTCCATTACAGCAGGTACGTTTAAAATCAGGCCAAAACTTCTTTTGCACACGCTTTGGCGTTTGCCACGTCTTCTTCGTTGGGACGCCCGGTCATCTGTTCGACCATACCCGCCCACTGCTCGTCGGATAAATTGAGCTTCTTCTGCACTGCCACATGCATGGATTCGGCCAGCGCTCCCTGGCAGTCGAAACAGCCCTTGTATTCAATGCCTTTTTCCTTGCATGCTGCTTTTATTGGTTCTGTAAATTTTTCCATGTCCTGTTCCGGATAGGCCGGAGCGAAATGGGTGATGAAACCAGCCATCTTTTGACCGGAACTTGCCTGAAGAACGCCCAGACACTCTTTTACCGGTGCTGCCAGACTGCCTGAATGCAACGGTGCGCCGATGAAAATGAAATCGTATCCAGCCACTTCCTCAGGAGTGATATCCTCAAGTTTTTTCAAAGCTGCCTCGTTCGCTTGGGATGCTTCCTCGTAAATGGCGTTGGCGATCTTTTCCGTGTTTCCGCTCTGGCTGAAATAAGTAACTAATACTTTCATGATGTAATTTCCTTCTTATTGTTTACCATTTCAAATTCAAAAGGCTTGAAATGATGGCCTGTCTATCTATTCTAATATGCTTCTTAACTTATTCTAAGGGGGTCCTCCCGGCTGTCCCGTTCTCCTGGTCATCGCGCTTAACCACTTCCCGTCCTTCTTCGTCCAGTTCAACAACGCCCGAATGAAACAGGAGGTCCATCCATTTTTTACGGTCCTCCAACGGGCCGCTGCACACCGTGATACAGTGGTTACAGGTCGTCTTGATATTCTCCTTGGGACGGTCCAACACCCCCCGGGTTCCGAAGGTGATGTTGCGTGTGGCCGCGGCATTGGCCGGGTCGTCCCGCAAGCGCGCGAAAAGTTCAGGCAGTCCTTCATTTGTTTCCGACAAGACGGTCCGCCCGGTGGACCAGGAACTCCATTTTCCATCCTTTGAAAGACCGGTAAACCCGCCACAACCGATGACGCACCGTAAGTCGCCCCGTTTACTGTTGTAAAAGAATTGCCTCCCACCGATTGTCACGCTGGTTTGTTCCCGTTTGTTGATGAATTCCACGGGGCAGACACGGGAGCAGATACGGCAATTGTCGCAAAGGGTCTCTTCCATGAGGCTGTCGGGTTCCAGCGGAGCGTCGGTGAGAACGCCTCCCAGATAGACATTTGACCAGTAGTCGGGCACCATCACGTTTCCGCTCCACCCGAAGGTTCCCACCCCCGCGCCGACGGCCATGTAGCGCAGGGACAGAGGGGGTTTCACGTCGTGATCGGGAAGCTTCTTTTCAAAAGTGTGGTCAGGCCGGTAGAGTCCGTTGGGAATGATGGCGTGGGCTTTGAATCCAGCGCTCTTCAAGTGCTCCGCAATGACGTTTGCGATACGGTATGTCTCATGATAGACGTAGTGCATATTGTCTCTCATGACCATGCGGGTCTCTTTGCCTAAGTAATCCCTGATCCAGTCGGTACCTGTGGTCACAGCGAATGAAACCACAGCGTTGGCCCACGGTCGGAGATACCGCATATCCGCGGACGGGGGCGCCTCCGAAAAGGCCTCCCTGCGCGCGATTCCGGCCCGGATGCTCCCTTCCCTGATCGCCAGTTCTTTCAGTTTCGTTTCCAGCATTTTTGCTCTCCTTTTTTTGTTCTACGACCGCGTTATGAAGTTACATCATTTTTTGCTTTTTGATCCGGGCACTGATCTCCTGACCCAAAACTTTGGCTCGTTTCCAGGTTTCCGTCTGGTCTTCCACCTGGCAGAACTTTTCGGGCGTCACCTTGGTGTCCTCACCGAATACCCAGGGCAGGGCACTCATCGGACAAGTCTCGCCGAATCCACACACCATACATTCCGGATTACCGGTTACCTTTAGTTGGTCCAAAACCTCCATGCCTTCCATAGTCAGGGCCTGGGCAATCTGGTTACTTGCCTCCTCCAAACCGGGAGCGCCTCGTCCGATGCCGGTGGTAACCACCACGGCAAGTTTCCCACGACTCAGACCGTTTTGGTGCCTTAACGAAAACAGCCGCTCCAGAAATGCCTTTGTAAATCCATCGACCACAGCATAGGGTGAATATCCGCCTACGACAATAGCATCGGCGTGGCGGACTTTCTTTGCCAGTTCTTGGAAGTCGTCCTTAGGCTTGCAAATATTGTCCTTTTTGCATCCGAGGCAAGCAATGCACGGACGCACATTAATTTTGCTAAGTTTGACGAACTCTGAAGTCAGGCCGCTGCTTTCAAGAACGGCCTGAACCAAACGGTCCGTGTTACTGTTTTTAATAGGGCTGCCGGAGATCCCAATAATTTGAGGTTGCATAGTTTTTGCTCCTTATGGTTAAAAGGGTTTAGTTCTCCTTATTGGTTTTAGGGGTTGAAAAGGTTATAAGAATTCTTGGGTTCTATAACGTCTTGTGAGCCACTCTGCTACTAT
>CAYOWC010000250.1:0-7371 GCA_964407525.1 uncultured Desulfobacteraceae bacterium
CATCGGTACCCATCAAAACCTCAATTCTCCAGGAAACGGTAAAGCGCCATACCTGCCATATAAATAGCCTTTTTGCATAGCTTCACCTTTGCGTGGTTTATAATCCGATAGTGGATAAAGACGGGTGGCATTTTCAGCATTCTTTTCAACAAACCATACCTGATCCCGACGCATGAGGGCTTGATCCAGGACAGTGGTGTCATGGGTGGTGAAAATCAATTGGCCGTTTTTGCGATTTGTTTCCGGGTTATGAAACAGATTCAGAAGGAATCTGATAAGATGGGGATGCAGGTTTGTATCCAGTTCATCCACAAAGAAAACAAAACCGTTATTTAGGACGTTCAGCAATGGTCCCGCCAACGCAAAAAGTTTGCGGGTACCTGCGGACTCTTCTTCGAATTCAAGCGCCACATCTTCATCTGTATCGGAAGATGGGTGCATAAAAAATAGACTGAGCAGTTCCTTGCCATTGAACTCTTTGCTGATTTCCTCCTTTAGGTTTTGTGGCATTTCAGCGGGCAAATCTTTTCTGGAAAATTCCTTTTTCTCCAAAAAGATATCTGTAATTGACAAATCCGCCGCATTCAAAAACTTGAGAATTTTCACTTTTTTCTCTTCCTCTTCACATTCACCGGCACTGAATGCTGGAAGAAGGTTTTCTCCCTGACCTATGACATGTAATTTATGGTCAAACCAGTTGAATATCGGCTTAAGCTGTTTATTGTTCAACTGAATCGCGGTTGAAAGAAAAAGCGCGTTGCTACGGGTAGCCTCCTGCCAAACCTTGCGGCGACCGGTGAACTTAGGACCAAAATACCAGATATCTTTTTGGGTTTCGGGGTCGTGGTTACGTTCGAACCACTTTTGCGCTCTGCCTTCGGGATAAGCAAACAACCATTCCCCGGTCACTCTTTTGGAATTGACGGCAAAACCATACTGGTAACGAATATCGTCCTGAATAAACAGGATTTCAAACTCAGAAGAATTCCGGGTGCCTTGCCGGTTAAAAAGAAACGGTTTTGTGTCGATTTTTTCGCCTTCCTGACTTTCTTTGGCAGATGATAATATAAATCTTTTCATGAAAGCAATGGCCTGAATCAGATTGCTTTTGCCTGCGGCGTTTGGGCCGTAAACAACGGCGGAGCGAAGAAGGCGGGGTAGATTTGATACGGGTGAGGCGAAAGTGTTTTTTTCCTGTAATTCAGTAGCGGTATTTGCCGTTAGTGTCAGCACTTGAGGCGGCAGGTAAGATCGATAATTGGTGAGGCTAAATTCAATAAGCATGATAAACTCCATTTTTCTAATTTGGAATCTATTATTGCATGAAAAATGCAAAAATCAAGATAAAGTTACGAAATTTTATTGGAAAGTGTAAAGGGGGACGTCAGTATCTTTCAAAAAATGTTGTGCAATGTCATGGGGTCAAAACAGGCGGCGGCGTCAATTCCCGGCTCCCTGCGGGTCCGTGCCTGGGACTATGGCACCGGCGACTACCGGAACCCCCCGAACATAGCCCGTTGGGCCACCGACTATCGGACCTGCGCCAAAGCCTATGAACTGGCGGGTCTGGGTCCCGATGACCTTGATCTGGTCGAATGCCACGACGCCTTCACAATCGGTGAAATCCTGCATTATGAGGCATTGGGATTGTGTGAGCCCGGGGAGAAAGACCCCCGGCACCCGATTCGGTCGCACAAGAACGTCGCCACATTACGCCGCTTGCAATAGGAATTCAACTTTCACGGCTTCGTATGGAAAAACGATGCGCCCTTTGTCGTTGCGATCAAGGACTCCAGCGTTTAGCAATGCAGTAACATCGCCGTGAACAGCCTTAACATCGCGTCCAACGCGTCCCGCAGCTTCTCGGATTGATACAGGACCTGCTCCGCAGAGAACTTTGAGCAGTTCCCAACGTTTTACTGTTAACACTCGCCAAAGCAATTCCGGGGTTGCAAAGCTGATTCGTGGGGACTTTTGGGGTTTGCCTGTCATCCATGCATGTGTAAATTCTACCATCGAATCAGCAGGCGTTCGTACATCAAGGGTTACGGTTTTCATGGTTCCATCTTACTCCACGCCCTCAAAACTTCTTGAGTTCGGGCGCCGGGATCTTCGTGAGGTTGGGCGGCGGTGGGTTCGGATACTTCTTCAGGGTCATCTTGTATTTGTCAATCTCCTTGAACGCGGGCGTAAGGACCCAGGCGAATTGGCCGCAGACCTGAATATCCTCGTGGGGATCCATTTCGATGTTGTAGAGCGTCGGATAGGACAACGATGCGAAGGCAGAGAAGATGCCGGGCAAGCGCTGGGATCCGATGCCGGTCGGATGGACGTCGGCCATATACATGCGCCATTGCTTCCACCGCACCGCCACCAGGTCCGCGCCGATGAAGGTCAGCAGGCTCTCACGCGCGCCCCCCCCTGCTCTTGCCGAACAGCACGTCGGTCTGGTCGACGCCGTCAATGGGTCTGTCGTCCGGAATCTTGGCGCCAATGATATTGGCGAAGGTCGGGAGGAAATCCATGATCGAGAACATGGCATACGAGGTTGTATCCGGCTTGACCTTGCCCGGCCAGCGGATGAAACAACATGTTCGGATTGCGCCTTCGGTTGCTTCCCCCAACTCGCCACGGAATGGACCCGAATTGCCCATGTCCGGCGTCCCCTGATTTCCCAAATCGCGGATGACCTCACCTTCCGGCCCGTTGTCCGAGGCGAAGACGAGAAGCGTGTTGTTGTCGATCTCGAGGTCTTTCAGCGCTTGGAGGATCCGGCCGACGTGGTAGTCGCCTTCCATCATTCTGTCACCATACTGGCCAATCCGCGACTTCCCCGCAAACTGCTTCGACGCCAGGTTCGGAAAATGCCCCATGGAGAATGGCAGGTAGAGGAAGAACGCCTTGCCCGGGAGCGTGTTCGTGGTACCGGGCAGGATGACCAGCGAGAAGGCCGTTGCGGATCGAGTATTGCCCGGTCATCAGCGCCGCCCTCGATGGTGTGCAGGCGGGCTCGACCAGAAACTGAGTTAAGCGTAGACCCTGGCGGGCGAGTCGATCAATGTCCGGCGAGTATCTGGACCATTAGGCCATACTCGCTTCTTGCAATTAGGTGGTAGACACGGAGGTGGCGTTTCCACTATCCAAAGAATATCTCTATGTCCCATCTGAACTTGTAAATAGGAGCAATTTTCTCTGCTGACAGGTCATGACGACTTGTTGCAACCCAGTATTTGGTTTTGTTCACCGTGTATCCCACTACTCTGACGGGTTTTTGGAACGGATTAACTCCAGGGGTACCCAACAGAGCAATTGCATCATAGAAGATGTTGCTGTCCGGATTGATTTCATTTTTTTCTAAAAGTTTTTTCTTCGTAATGGCTTTGATGCGGCACACAAAATGTTTATCCTCTCCTTGCCACTGATCAAATCGATTATGGGTCTGAGGCGCTGTTCGGCTTTGACTATCTGATGGAATGCTATGTCCCTAAGGCAAAACGTCAATACGGCTATTTCATTCTACCCGTTTTATGGGATGGGAAACCGGTTGCACGAATGGACTGCAAAACCGAGAGAAAAAAATCACTGCTGCATATTCATCATCTTGCACTGGAACCCTGGCTTGTAAAACCTGAAGCTTTTACCCTTGCCCTGTGTAAAGACCTTGCATCCTTCCTGCAGTTTAATAACTGTAGCAATCTCCGGTTACACAGAACCACCCCTGCCAACTTCAAACCGGAGTTGCAAACTGTAATCAACAGTTTGACGAGGTGAAAAACATGAAATTTACGGTTCCGGAACAACACGGATTGCACTCTGTTTATATTTTGCGCCATGCACTGAATGTTTGGTAAATGAAGTCGAAAAAAAGAGCACCCGATAGAGAGTGGTAAGTCCTACCCTTTCGGGAATAAGATGCTGGGAACCCTTTATTGCGGAAGCTTCTAAAATCATTGGGTCAGAAAACCATCCATTATGCCGTCAAATATTTGGCCTCATGAGCTTTCCTTTCAATTCGCCCCAAGGTAAATGTTATACAAAATATTGATATCTTGATGTTATTTAGACATCATGGAAGCCGTGGCCATTTATGGCTCGAATATTGCTACAATTCAACAACAAATTCCTGCAGGATGAATTTTTCATTCATATTTTTCAAAGGGGCAATACAGACCCAGCCTCGTCTTATGAACGAACGAATAAATAGGGTGTAAAAAAGACTAAAGTTTTTTGTCCATAAGGCCGATCTACCCAAATAGTTGCGCAGGGTCATGGCGGTTTTTTAAATCTCCCGCCATGCCGCTGAACTCAATAAGGGAAGATCGCCGCTTGAGGCGCTGATATGACCGGATAGGCTGAAATGGTACCCGGCATTGGCCTCTTTGGAGCAGCCTCAATTTGGGCGCAAGTGCAGGTGTGCATGGTGTGAGAAAAAGAAGAATAAACCCTAAAGAGAGAAGGAGAAACAACCATGACAAAAAAGGTTTTGATGGCGGTGGTATGCGGATTTATGATGCTGGGCTTTGCGTTTTCGTCTCAGGCGGCTGAGCAAACAATCGATCCGCAGCAGGTGGTGGACATCGTGAAAAAGTCCGTAAAGTTGATCCAGGATAACGGTGAAAAGGCGGCTTTCCCGCTGCTTAGTGATCCAAAGGGCGAGTACGTGGACGGCGACCTCTACGTTTTCACCTACAATATGGATGGCACGATCATTCAACACCTGAGGCCAAAACTGGTTGGCATGAACATGATGAACGTAAAAGATAAGAAGGGTAAATGTCTCGCCTGCGATTTCGTTAGAATAGCGAAGAATGAGGGAGCGGGATGGTCGGAGTATTATTGGCCCAAACCGTCCACCAAAGCCATTACCGTGAAAACCAGCTATATCATGAAAGTCCCGGGAAAGGACTGTTTCGTGGGGGCCGGTGTTTATGACCTCACCAAGGAAGAAGCGGAAAAGGCCGTACCAACCAAGTAACGGCTAAAAACCCGGGGATGTACATTATGGTGCCTTTTATTTTAGAAGCAGTGCCTGGATCCGTCCTGTTTTCGGAAGTACGACATCCGCATTGACAGACGGCGGAACCGGCACGGCTTCGAGGGCGCCCGCTCCCTAGGGACATTATCTTCACACCTTGCACCCAGGCATTTGAACTATGATTTCAGGAAGGCTTTAGAAGTAATTTAAAAAGGTACGGGCTCAATATGGAATCCTCCAGATGATGGACGTCGCACTGGAGCGGATTAACAGGTCCTCGTCCGGATGGAACCAAGATTATATCAAGGAGAACTCATGAAAAAAAAGAAATCCAAGAATCGGCGTTTCGGACTCGGGGCAAAGATCGCCGTGCTCCCGCTTCTGGGATTACTGGCTTTGTTTCTTATCAAAGGCATTGACCTTTATATTTCGGCCAAGGTGGGGAGCGCCTCTTCCATGGGCCAATACGGGAGCAACATTGCATGGATGATGACGGAACGCGTTTTGCTGGAGACGGAGTTTCTGAGTGTTGCGGACGACAAAATTTACGAGCAGGTCAAAAAACAATCCATTCGAATCGACAAGACCCTTAGTGATGCAAAAGCCCTCGATACGGGCCGGGAACTGCATGGCTATTTCGAAGAGATTTCCAAAGCAGTCGTGTGGCATCAGAAGGCATTTTCGCAGGTCGCGGAAGTGGTGGTCAAGCTCAAAGATACCAAGGAGCAGTTCATCACCCAACTCAACAATTGCGACAAGGCCGTAATGGAGGCCATCAATGCCGTCATCAACGAAAAAACAAACCTGATCATGATGGAGGGAACTGATCTGCCGGAAAACAAAAAGTCCCTGCAATCGGGCTTCAGGGAAGCGCAGGGATTTGTTGCTTCGATCATGCTCAACGTCAATGAACTTCTCGCATTTTCGGATGCCAAACGATTTGAAGAAACGGCCGAGAATTTATCCAAGAAGATGAAACTTTCTTTCGAAAATACCGGGGGCATGGTGGACGCCGTCAATGAGGAGGGCTACAAAGGTCATTGGAAAAAGATTCGGTCAGCGTATGTGGCCATGCAGGAGAAACAGGCGGCCTTGTATGATCAATGGAAAAAGCTTCAAGTGCTTGCCGCCAACCTTGATAAGACCAACATTGCGCTAAAAAAGAGCCTCAGCGATATCGTCGCAGCAACGAAACAGAAGATCGTTGAAATTCAGCGCCTCGGCTTCTGGATCAGTACCGTCACCATTGGATTTGCGGTCGTGGTGTTGCTATTGTTGAGCGTAATATTGATTCGGTCCGTCACCAAACCCATCAACAGCATCGTCTCCGGTCTGAACAAGGTGGCCGAAGAGGTTGCCAACGCAGCCAATCAGGTATCTCAGGTGAGCAATCAACTGGATCGGGGGTCGTCCAATCAGGCGGCATCCATCGAGGAGACGTCGTCTTCCCTTGAAGAGATGGCGGCCATGACCAAACAGAACGCGGAAAATGCGAAACAGACCAATGCATTGGTTATCGACACCTCCAATACGGTGGAGGCGGCGAGTACCTCCATGGGTCAATTGACCGAAGCCATGCAGGCCATTTCCAAATCCAGCAAAGAGACCCAGCGGATCATCAAGACCATAGACGAGATCGCCTTTCAGACAAATCTCCTGGCCCTGAATGCCGCTGTAGAGGCGGCGAGAGCCGGAGAGGTGGGGGCCGGATTTGCCGTTGTGGCCGATGAGGTTCGAAACCTTGCCCTGCGTGCCGCGGAGGCTGCCAAGACCACGGGAGACCTCATTGAAGGCTCCGTCAAACAGATCAAGACCGGGTCGGACGTCCTGGCCAAGAGCAATTCCGAGTTCGCCAGAGTGGCCGAAGGTTCCAGCAAGGTCAGTGAGCTGGTATCGGAAATTACCGCGGCGTCTCAGGAACAGGCCCAAGGAATCGAACAGGTCAACGTGGCCGTTTCCGAGATGGACAAAGTGACCCAGCAGAATGCCAGCACCGCCCAGGAATCCACTGCTGTTTCCGAAGAAATGAATTTCCGGGCCAAAGAGATGAAGGATTTTGTGAGTGATCTGGCCACCCTGGTGGGAGGAAAGGCCGGCGGCAAAGTGAAAACCAGGACCAAAAAGAGCAACAAAGCCAAAAAGAAAAAAGCCCATGAGGAAATGCCCGAGCAAGCAGCCCTTCCCACACCAACCGTGGGATGATCGGTGAATTCGAAGACAGTTTCCTCACAAATACCCTGCCGAAGGCCTTCGGGCCTTGGGCATCAAACAAACGGTCATGGGAGCAAAGTCTGCCGTTGACTCTTACTGTTTCCCGAAATTAGAACTAAGAGTCAAAGGTAGACTTGACCCCCTTTTCTTTATAATCTGTCAAGAATGTAGACCTGACCCCTCTG
>CAYOWC010000251.1:0-7371 GCA_964407525.1 uncultured Desulfobacteraceae bacterium
GCACGTGACACCGAATTGCCTTTTGCATATCGTTTGCATTGAAAGAGAACTTTGAAACTGACAAAGGGATTTATTTCAAGTGTTCCATGCCCGTCAATTCCACCATCCGCTGAGCCTCCTGTTACTTCAACATTTTCAAAGCCAGACTCTCGCAAAAGTTCCCGACATATCTTTTCGAAGCCAACTGTAAGAGGAGTGGGACGTTATGTTGCTTTATTTGGGAGGGAATGTGTGAGACGTGGCACTAGTTCCCGCAAGCAAATGTCTCCACGCAGGTACATGTCAACCCGCCGTCCTCGGGTTTATTCGTTTGATAACACTTCTCGCCATCCGTACAGTCCTCATCTGAAATACAGCACTGCCCGCAACGAGTGTTGGCATCTCCCCAGCTCGTTCCACAGCGCTTCGTCGGATCCGGGTAGGAAACACAATGAGCGAAATTTTGCTGTTCTGAACAATTGTTCGGGAAGGAATCGGGTACAATCACCCCCATGGCATCAGCAATCGCCAACAAATAGTCCACGCGGTTTTGCGCACCTTCCGGATTCTCAGCGTTAGGTCCGCATTCGATCCCGCCGTTGATGATGTTGATGATGACGCCGAAGTTGGCCGTTTTCCGTCCACATGCCGCGTCGGCGTCCGTGGGCTCCCACTTTCCTAGCAACACATCATGGGCTGACGGCTTGAACGGTTTCTCTGGATTATCGCCCGCAGCATGTCCCCAGAACCAGATGGATCCGGCGATACCGATCTCGGGTTTCCGGGTCAGTTCGTCGGGATCGTTCAGATACGCATCCCCTAGGCCCATGGCTTCACCAAATGCTTTATAATTGACGTTCCAGGAAAGCTGATGGGGCCCCCTGCCGCAGTATCCTGCGCCATCAAGGCACTTACCTGTACAGTTCGGATCATTGTTACAGCCGCCATATTCACATGAATGCCAATACCCCCCGTGCCCTTCCTGTATATAACAACCGGGACCGCCATATCCATCGGTTTTTGCTCCGGTCTCCTGCGCGATGTTTGCGAGAAACGCCGCGATTTCAAGTTTTCGGGTGTTTTCATCCCCCTCATGGGCAAACTCCTTCCACTCCGCCATTCCCCGTATCAAGTTCTCGTAGGTATAATACCATTGCCCGTTCGGGATCAATTGGCCGTTTTCTTCGGGAAGACCCAATTCCAACCCGTTATCAGCTTCCACGCAACCCGGATGATTTCGCGATCCCTTGGTAATTTCATCATACGTCTCTTCGGGGAGCAGACGCTTGAGTTCCTTTATCCTGGCTTCGATCTCATTGTTGGGCGTTTTGTGGAAATTAGGCAACAGATTCGAAGGGGTATTGGAACTGGAAACACCATCATCGTCAGAACAGCCAGGACACCAAACCGAAAGAGCCAGCAGAAGCATCATCCATTTCCATTGTTTGCGTATTTTTCCCATTCCCCATATTCTCCGTTCTTTGTTATTTCAGTCCGAACTGTTTTTAGATGGCTTCTAGCCCTTTAGCGAATAAATCTCCTCAATAGTGTCCCTGGTCTTGATGAATTCCACGGAGCCGTCCTCAAGGACCAGAACCCGCGCCGGGCGCGGAAAAGCATTGGTATTGGCCGTATAGAACTGCGGGTCGTAGGCCCCGGTGTCGTGGGTCAGCAGCACGTCCCCTCGCTCGGGCTTGCGGGCTAGCGCCACCTTGTACTTGGAGGGCATGTCACCGGTGTAGCACAGATGTCCGGCCAGAAAGGCGTTGAAGGGCTCGGCATCTTTTTTCTTAAGTCCGGTGGCCATGGACCACCTGTTCATGGGCACTTCATGGCCCATGGCGTCGCCGAAATTGACCACTCCGGCTTCCAGGGCCACCAGGTCGTGGATGCCATCCACCTTTTTTACATGTCCCACCCGGCTGATGGTCACGCCGGAATCCTCCACCAGGCTCCGACCGGGCTCTATGACCAGGGTAGGCTCGCCCAGTTCCTTCAAGGCCCTGAGGAACGGCACGGATTTGCCGCCTACGACGAGGTCACTCTTGAAAATTGCCTCCAGCATTTTGTCCTTGGGATACTTGGAATAAAAACGCTCGCCGGCCCAATTGTCCAGATCGATCTTGCCGGTGAGTTCATCCTGGAACCCTCCGGCGCCGTTCTCCCAGACCCAGAGCTTCGAATGGTCGCCCTTGTTGTAGGCCTCGTATCCTTGCCGGATCCGTCCGAGGGCCACGTTCCACTGGGCCTCGTTCACGTAGTTGACAGGATATCCGCCGCCCAGGTTGATCATCTTGCAGGTGCGGCCCCGTTCTTTCAGTGCCTGGGAGAATTCAATTAATTTGGTTGCCACGGTGAGGTAGGGATCCAGTGTGGCGATGGGCGAGCCGATGTGTACGTGAAAGCCCTGGAAATCCAAATGCGGGTACTTGTCCAGCATGGCGAAGAACTGGTCGATGTCCTTGATGTTCATGCCGAACTTGGTCCAGACCCCGCAGGTGAAGCTGCCTGCGGCGGTGACGTTGGTCATGGAAAAACCGGACAAACGCTGCAAGACCCTGGGTTTGCGATTCTCTTCCCTGGCCAGACGTCCGATGAGGGCGAACTCCTCCAGGCTGTCGGAGATGATGACCATGTTCTTGGCTATGGCCATGCGGATGAAGTCGTCGGTCTTGGCATTGCCGTTCACGTCCAGATGGCGCGGATCGGCCCCGGCCATAAGCGCGCCCTTGGCCTCGTTGCCGGAGGCCACGTCGATGCCTTCGTTTTCGTCCACCACGAGTTTGAACACCGCAGGATGGGGATTGGCCTTGGCCGCGAAACGAATTTCACCTTTGGGATACCACTCGTTGAACACCTTCCGGAAGGCCTTGGCGTTGGCTTTGATCTGCGGACCGTAGTGGATGTGCAATGGAAGGCCGTAGTGCTTGCCCCACCAGGAGACCGGATAACCGCAGACTATTGCCTCGCTGCCTTCCATGTTGATGAACTTGCCGCCCTTGATGGACTTGGGATCAAAGGCCTTCTTGCCCGGGGGGGCGGCATGGGCTTTTCTTTGCGGCGTCAGCATGCTCAATGTGGTACAGACAACTCCCGCCGCTGTCAATTTGATGAAATTTCTTCTATCTAGCATAAAAATCCTCCTGAATTAGCGTTCGATCATGAAGGTACTGATTTGTAAAATTTCGGCTTGGCAGTAGGGACATCCGCTTCATTTGCCAGTGATTACAACCCTCGGATTATCATTGCCGATGTCCAGAAAAATCTCACAGTCCGGCACATCCGTAGTCTCTTCCAGGTCGTAGAGTGTGATGGTCTGGTCGCCCTGGCTGCCGAAAATGACCACCTCGTCGCCCAGGCGCACGGGGTCTTTCGGGTTCTGGGCGGTCACGTCGACCACCACCATGTTCATGGACGTCTTGCCCACCACGGGGAAGCGTTTGCCCCGGATGAGCATCTCAGTGCCCTTTTGGTAAGCCCAGGACGGCACACCGTTGTTGTACCCGACCTTAACCGTGGCCAGGGTGACGGGGCGGCCCTTGGGGGTATGGTAAACGCTTTCATATCCGACCGGGGTGCCCGGCGGCACATCGTGCATGATCCAGACCACGCTGGAGCGGAACGAACGCGCCACCCTGGGGTAGCGGTTTCCGGGATTCATCTCCGTGGGGATGTCCCCGTACAGGGCTCCCCCCACACGGACCATGCTCCGCCGCGTCCAAGGAAATCTGAGGGCAGCGCCGGAATTGGCTGTATGAATGATGACATCGTCATCAAAGTCCAGTTTGGAGAGTTTGGCGTCGAATAATTTCATCTGTTCCCGGGTTAATTCCTCGCCCCGCTTGGGGTCATAGGCATTGGCGAAATGGGTCATAATCCCGCGCACCTTTATGCCGGACAGGGCCATGGTTTTCTTGATGTCTTCCACACGCTCGAAGCCCATGCGACCCATGCCGGTGTCGATGTTAATATGCACCGGGATGGAGAACGGGCTACCGCGTTTTTTTCCAACCCAAAGCGCGAGGCGCGAAAGCGTTTCAGCCTGGGGCAGGGAGCCCACCACCTCTTCTACGGGCCAGCCCTTGACCACTGATTCTGCGGCCTCGTAGAACGTGGCCGGGGCGATGCGTAGGATGGTGGCGCGCATGCCCGCCTTGTCCATCCATTCCATGGCTTTTCGTATTTCCCTGTTTTCCACCAGGCCGATGTACTCGGGCCTGGCCTTGACCGCTTCGGCCACGAGGTTCTCCACCCCGTGGCCGTAGGCGTCGGATTTCATGACCACGCACACCTTCACGTCGGGGCCAATGTCCTTTCTGAGCGTGGCGATGTTGCGGGCAAAAATGCCCGGATCGATGACCACGCAGGAGTCGTGTTCCCGGCAGAGAGGGTGGCCTTCATAACCTACCGCTGCCAGCAGGTCTTGCATTTCCGCGTCCTGGTTGCCGCCTTTGGCCAGAGCCACGAGTGGCAAGAAGGCGGACGCCGCCATGGCGCCCGAAGCTGAAATTCCCATTTTCAGAAACCGTCTTCTATCCATCTGCAACCTCACCGGCCTTGATTCTCACCATGATGGTAAATCACGGCCTGATTACTTGTATTCAGCTACGTACACTTACCAAACGAAGTTCCGAAGGAAGCTGTAGACAGAGGGTCGGGTAGCCAGGGGATGTTACCATCCCCAAGCCCCCTAAGAACCGTGCTTGAGACTTTCACCTCACACGGCTCAAGCCTCCAGTAAGGTTTCCCTTGTTGGGATTCCCGCAAATTTTCATTTGCTTCACGTTATAAGCCGGCTGTCAGAATAGCCAAAGGCATGCAGGGCGCACCAGCCTCAAGGGCCGTCATTCGCTTCTTTCAGCCTCCTATTCCGACCCGCCAACAGCATGCCTTGCGGTTAGTCTGCCCCCAAAGGGGCGACGAGACCGGGTTTCCACGTTCCGCATAGTTGATCCAATGGATGACTTAGGTGCGCCCTCTACGCCGGTGGTACGACAGTTCCGTGCAGGCAGTTAGCAGACCTCTGCAACCTCACCACATCCGCTAACACTGGGTAGCGGCCTGGTCATGGGGTCAAGTCTGCCGTTGACTCTTACTGTTTCCCGAAATTAGAACTAAGGGGCAAAGGCAGACTTGACCCCCTTTTTATCCTTTTTGCGTCTGACTCGATTCGGTTGATGGCCCGAAGTGTCGCTTATTCACGTAGTTTCGTTTAAGGCGCGTTCCGATAAGCTCACCAGCGCCTCCTCCGGCCCCCACCAGGACCGCAGAGCTGTCAGGCGTCTGGTGAAGCGTTTGGTTCGCAAATCCGAAATCCCCCAAATGCGGGGGCATTTTCACCTGACCACGGTGTTTCGTTTTATCCATGCGGTGAGTTGCGATCGGTTGATTTTTCCGGCGGCCGCTCCCAGAATAATTTCTTCCTGCTCATCAGTTGAGGCGTCAATTTCATAGTTGTTCAGATAAAGAAAGACTTCCATGACGGCGTGACCAATTCGTTTGTTCCCGTCTAAAAACCCGTGATTAGCTATCAGGGAGAAGCAGAGACTCCCCGCCTTACCAGGTTATGGTTGGGTACAAATCCTGGCCGCTGAACATCGCACGGGGTTGTGCAAGGGCCGATTCAATGGTACCGGGATCGCGAATGCCGGACTTTCCCCCTGATGATCGATGATGCGCCGATGGATTTTGAGTACCTCGGAAAGGGACAAATACCGCATCATGCAAGCCTTCGATAGAGTTCGTTATTCTTTTTCAGAACGTAGTTGAGTGCCTGTTCAAAATCCTCTTCAGGTCGGGCCAGCAAATCCTCGATGCTGGCGGTCACCAGTTCTTCCGGCGTGACAAGGAGTCCTTTTGCAATCTCTTTCAGCTTTGCAAACCGATCATCAGGAATATCCACCGTCAAATTAGCCATGGTTAGCCCTCCCTCAGTTTGATCATCCCCTCATTTTCTTCATTGAAAACGGTCAATGCATGAATTGTTTTTCGTAAGGCTCCTTCTTTGTTTTGTCGTCAGTCAAAGTTACTATGGAAAGGGATGATCCATTAATGTAATTCTCACAGCTTTTTTCGAGAAGGAACAAGTAGTAATATTGACATTGATAGTCATGTTAAAGAATTCTTGTAATCGGCATTAGTTCGGAGATTTGCAAGGATTTTTTCTTCATCGCAAACGCAGCAGCGGCTAACTGAGCTATGTCATTTATTCTTTTTGACACTGTCCTATAATTCGAGCATGGTTCGGGAATAAAATTCCGATGCTCTGGAGGTTTCAGAGGATAGCAACACCCCGGTCACGCAGGTAGTCCTTCAAGTCGCCGATTCCAATGAGCCCAAAATGGAACACAGACGCAGCAAGCAAGATTGTGGCGCCTGCTTCCACTGCCTGATAGAAATGATCCAATTCCCCTGCTCCACCGGAGGCCACCACTTCGGCCGAGACAGCTTCCTTGATCGCTCTGATCACCGGCAGATCATAACCGGTCTGCACGCCGTCACCCGCTTTGCTTGTCGGCAGAATAACCGGAACGCCGTAACCGTCAACGCGCTTTGCCCATTCTATCGCATCTGCGCCAGTAGCTGTCCGTCCGCCATCAATATATACTTCATAGCCTGAAGGCATAGCCGCATTCTGATCTACATCAATGGCCACCGTTACCTTCCCGGCACCGAGCTCTTTAACCATTTCTTCGACCAGTTCAGGCTTACGAAAAGCGGCACTGCTGGTCGATACTTTGTTTGCTCCTGCGCTTAGCACTAACTCGGCCGATTTTACATCAGAGATACCTCCGCCAACGGTGAATGGCACAGTTGTGACTTCGGCCACGCGTTTAACTACGTCGAGCATGGTAGCTCTACCTTCCACCGTAGCTGTGATGTCCAGAAGCGCCAGTTCATCTGCGCCAGTCTCACAATAAGCTCGTGCGCATTCGACCGGATCACCAGCGTCTCGTATGTCAACAAAATGGACGCCCTTGACAACACGACCGTTCCGCATGTCCATGCAAGGCATGATTTTAATTTTTTGATCCAATGTTTCTCTCCTCTTTATTTTGTTTTATAGATTTACTTTTTTCCCTCACTATCTATCAAAATTCATGGCATTATCTGTACCTCACAAGCCATCAATAATTCTCATCAAATAATCTAACTCCACCTGTTATATTTACCCCACACTCCGGTTAACCCGCCTTTAGAAATAGGGGGACGTTCGTCAAATTATAAGTTGCTCAAAGGCTTTCGGTTCTTTCCCTACAATTGTGCAGTTTTATGTTCTCCTCCATACGAGTTTTACGTGGCATATAAACTTATAATATGAAGAACGTCCCCCATTAGATTCTGAAAAAGTTGCCCACGGCGTTTGTGTCGGCGGTTAAAGCTGACGGCGTA
>CAYOWC010000252.1:0-7350 GCA_964407525.1 uncultured Desulfobacteraceae bacterium
CTGTAAACAAGAAAGACATCCCCAGTTTTGGAGTCAAGGCCACCTTTGTGACGTCCGCCAAGGTTCCGGATGAGGTGGTTTACGCGATCACCAAAGAAGTTTTTGACAATCTGGAGCGTTTCAAAGAACTCCATCCTGCTTATGGGGGCCTCACGAAAGAAAAAATGCTCCAGGGGCTTTCAGCTCCCCTGCATCCAGGGGCGATTAAATATTACAAGGAAGCGGGGTTGATGAAATAGTTTTTTTCATGGATACTGTTCCCCATTTTACCATGCTGTTTCACGGCCCGCTCTGATTCTCATCTTCTGGATGAAGATCACGGTTCCGTAGGTGGCGAGGCCCAGGGGAAAAAGGAAATATCTCAACGCAGGATCCATATGTATCAGGGAGGCGATGGCTCCGGGATAAAAGAGAATAAAAGCTGCTGCGAGAAAAAATGGAATTTCATACCACCTGTTTCGTGTGAAGCACCACCCCTGGGCAAAACATTCGAAGGCAGACATACCCACGAGGGCCATTCCGAATATGAGAAGGCCCTGGGGCCAGCTCTCAATGCCGTGGAGGATCAGTTCCGGATTGAAAACGAACATGAAGGCGATGCAAGATGTCCGGATATCGTATAGGAACCCCTGTATTCCTGTTGGAATGGGGTCTGATCCGGCAATGGCGGAAGCGGCGTAGGCCGCTAATCCCACCGGCGGAGTATCGTCAGCCAGAATGCCGAAATAGAAACAGAAAAGATGGGCGGCCATCAAGGGAATAATCACATTATAAAGTCCCCCCACTTCCACAATAATAGGGGCGGTCAGGGAAGCCATGACAATGTAGGTGGCTGTGGTTGGAAGGCCCATGCCGATGAGGAGACTTGCCATGGCAGTGATTAGAAGCATTAGAAAAATGTTCCCTTGGGAAAGATATTCGACGACACCGGATATCATCCCCCCAATTCCCATATTGACGACTCCGACAATGATTCCCGCGCAGGCACAGGCAAGTGCTACGGACATCATATTTCTTGAGCCTTGAATGAAACCGTTCAGGATGATCCCAACGCTACTTCTCAGGGCGGTTCGAAATCTTTTTTTTGTCTGAATTGCCTTCTGAATCTCCTGGTAAAAGATGACCGGGAATAGGAGCATGATGGCTCTGAAGGCCGCCAATTCGGGAGAATGCCTGAGCCAGACCAGTTCGTACAGGAGTACCGCTGGGGGGATGAGGTAATGGATCCCCTGACGAAGGGTTTTGAAAAATGGAGGGATATCTACCGGAGGAAGGCCTTTAATGCCTAATTTGGATGCCTCCAGGTGTGTAATACAGAAGAGCCCGAAATAGGAAGCAAGGGCCGGAATGGCTGCTGCCTTTACCACTTCGATATAGGGGACGTTTACGTATTCAGCGATGATGAAAGCGGCCGCTCCCATGATGGGGGGCATCAACTGTCCGTCGGTACTGGCCGCAACCTCAACTGCCGCAGCCTTTTTTGGCGGATACCCTATCTTTTTCATCAATGGGATTGTGAAAGGGCCCGTTGTGACGATATTGGCAATACTGGAGCCGGAAATAAGGCCGGAGGCGCCGCTGGCCATAACGGCTGCTTTTGCCGCCCCGCCCTTATATTTACCGAGAAACGCCAGGGCGAGATCCGTGAAAAACTTTCCGGCCCCCGCCTTGTCCAAAAGGGCCCCGAGAAGTACGAAAAGGAATACGATGGAGGAGGAAACCCCTAATGGAATGCCGTAGATCCCTTCCGTCGAGAGCGAAATATTGCTCAAATATTTACTCAGGGAAACGCCCTTGAATGCCAGGATGTCGGGCATGTGTGGACCAAGAAATGCATAGGATGTGAAGAGGATGGCAATGACGGAAAGGGCTGGGCCAATTGCCCTTCTGGCTGCCTCTAAAAGTAGCAGCACGAGGATAGAGCCGGATATGAGATCAAAGGTCGTAGGCGCTCCCGCCCGCATGGCAATGGCTTCGAAATTCAAGGCAAGGTAGAGTGCCGTTGAGGCGCCTAAAGCCGCGCAGATCCAATCCATGAGAGGAATACGGTTCCTTACGGAAAAGGAGCCGAAGAATTTCCCGGGTTTTTTCAGGCACGGGCAAACCAGGAAAAGGAGAGTCATAGCAAAAGCGAGATGAATAGCCCTTTCTTTTGTACTGGCAATAATGAGGAAACTTGGAAGGGACAGTTGAAAGATCGCCCAGGCAATTGCGATACCTGCAACAAGATAATATTCCGCAGGGCGAAGATTGCGAATAAAACCGGTTTCGGCCTTGAGCAGTTCTTCCGGAGTCTTCATTATCTTGTTTTCGGCCATTTTGAATGAATATCATCCAGGTGATTTATTGTCAAATGGGGGAAAAGTTGTTAGCAATTTTTGCTCAAATACTTTAAGGAGAATAGGATGGCTGAACAAAAGGAATTGAAAGTGGAGTTCCCCAAGGAATTAGTGGGAGGCGTTTATGCAAATAATATGGCAGTAGCCCATACTCGGGAAGAATTCATTATGGATTTTCTTATGATTGCGCCCCCGGCGGGTACGGTGAATGCGCGAATTATAGTCAGTCCCGGCCATATGAAGCGGATTTTCAATGCCCTTCAGGAGAATATTGCTAAATATGAAAATAAATTTGGTTCTGTCCAAATAGCTGAAGAACCGGGAAGGGATGTCACTATTCAGTAAGGAGGGAAATGACGATGAGAGAATTGGATCAGTTCATGAAAACGGTTGGAGAGGGTTTGAGGACTCTTGCGCAGGGAGTAAATACCATCGCGGGAAAATTGGATCAATTCCTGGAGAGTCGAACGACTTCGTCGGAAAGTGAATCCGAGATTGCCCCGGAAGTTCCTACGGAAGTGGCAAAAGAGACGAGCGACCAGCAGGTATCGAAGCCGGTACCGGGTACAAATGCAACGGCCATGGTATCGGAACTGATTCGGGAGGCGCCGACGCCGGTAACACTCGATGAGTTAGTCCAAAAAACAGGCTTTGATAAGAGAAAATTGCAGGGGATTCTGTACCGTTTGAAAAAACAGGGAAAGATTGTGAGTGCAGGCAAAGGAATGTACAAGAAAATAATATGATACCTAAAAACTGCAATTAGCGATTAGCCATACAATGTCAGCCATTTACGATGCAATAGGTAAGCATCAAAAAGTGAATTCTGAAATAAAGGAAAAAGTCCTGCAAACGATCGGGATCTTTAAGCTAACGGCTATGTAAAAGCTAATTGCAGCTTTTAGATAATATTCAGATCGCGTTAAGTGGTTGAGTAGGTGAGTAGTTTGGAGAAAAAGATGATACGTGTTTTCCCTGGAATACGGGGACTTATTTTTGACTGCGATGGTACTTTGGCAGATACTATGTCCGTTCATATACGTGCATGGGTGGAGACGCTAAAGAATTATGAAATCGATTGTCCAGTGGTATTTCTTGAAACTTTGAGAGGCATGCCTGCTGAAGAAATTGTAATGGTCCTGAATGAAAAGTATAATCGGAAACTTGATCCTCAAGAGGTTGCTGAGGAGAAAGACAGGTTGATCTACGAAGAGCTTCAATACATGAAACCTATTGAGCCGGTCGCCGCAATTGCCAGGGATTATAAAGGGGAAATGCCCATGTCTGTGGCTTCGGGAGGTACTCGTGCTAATGTCCTGCGTACCCTGAACGCCATAGGCTTGGGCGATTTTTTTCATGCAGTCATCACGGCAGATGACCACCTGAAACCCAAACCGAATCCTGACATGTTTCTTGAGTCGGCACGAATCATGGGGGTAAAACCGGAACTTTGCCAGGTTTTTGAGGATGGAGATCTGGGTTTGGAAGCAGCTGTCAGGGCGGGTATGAAGGCTGTCGATGTGCGGCCGTACATCTAGTTTTCCGAGGCTACATCCTGTATTTTCCGAAATCCTCCGGATTGAGATTCTCCAGGATCTCCTGCCATTTCTTCCCTTTTTCCGACTTATCCTGTGGTTCCGCCTTCAGGTCTATCTGAGTTGATCTGGTAATGACATCCCTGGAAACCAGAATGGGTATCTGGAGTCTTAAAGAAAGGGCAATGGCATCACTTGGCCTGGCATCTATGGACATCTCTTTTCCATTGTGTGCAAAATGGATAAGTGCGTAGTAAGTATTGTCTTTCAAATCACATATCTCGATCCTGCCGACCTTGGCATCTACCATCTCAATCATATTTTTCAGGAGGTCATGGGTCATGGGCCTGGAAAATTTGATCCCCTCCATTTCACTTGCAATGGCTGTTGCTTCCAGAAGGCCAATCCATATGGGCAGAGTCCCGTCTCCATCCTCTTCTTTCAAGATGACAATGGGACTGTTCGTTATGGGGTCTACAGTCAATCCGGATATGACCATAGGTGTATACATTATTTCCTCCATTATTCCTAACAAAGCTTGATATTCCTTCATTTTCATCCTATTATTAACCATATAATAAAGTTTTGTCAACAACCTGTGAAGAAATGCCGACATCGATGGGACTCAGTGGAGTCCTTTTTGTTTGCTTGAGACCGCGGGCTGTTGCGCATATTCACAGGTCTCCATGCGGGAATCCGACGGATGGCTTACGGAGGCGACAGCGATTTCTCCGTCAAAAACCCTTTCCAAAATTAAAAAACGGCGGCAACACGAATGGCATCAAAAAAAGCATACTATCCTTTTGTTCTGGACCATAAACCGGGCTTTTTCCTGAATGGGATTTTGTATCGGCTGTTCAAAAGAGTTTTGTTTAACAAGGACATGACGGGCGACCTCAGGAAAATGAACAGTGAAGGAACGGTTCTTTACGTCATAAAATACAGGGGCCTGCTGGATTATCTCTTGTACCATTACCGTTTTCGTATGAGTCGTCTTCCTTATCCCAAAATTGCCTTCGATATAAATATGTCCTTTCTCCTTCCCTTGTCACAACTTTTCAGGGTTTTCAGGTTCTACGTGGCTCACTTTTTCAGACATGGCCGTCTGCCCAACCCGGTAGAAGACGGGTTTTTTGAAGACGCCATAAAACGTGGGGATACTTCTCTGCTGTGTCTCGTGAACCCGAAAGGGTTTTCCCGAAGCTTCTTCCATGCTGAGAAGGACCCTCTTCAGCTTGTTGTGGAAACTCAGGGTCAAATGGATCGACCTGTTTTTATTGTTCCCCAGCTTATCCTCTATAAAAAAACTCCGGAAAAGGAAAATCCCGGATTCTTTGATATCTTTTTCGGATTTAAGGATAAAATCGGTGTCCTGAGAAAAATTGTACTTTTTTTCAGACATAACAGGAAAGCGTTTATAGATTTTGGTGAGCCACTGAATTTGAAAGAGTTTTTGAAGGACCAGCCTACTGAAACATCTCTGGAAAAAGTAACCGAGGAAATCCGACATATGCTTCTGGACCGTATTGATCGACAGAAGCGGGTCATATTAGGGCCGGTAATGAAATCCAGGCAACAGCTCAAGGAAAAGGTGCTGAAAGACAGCGGGGTGGTTGAAGTAATTGAGGGCAGTGGGGGAAAGGCGGGGTCGGCGCAGGCGAAAAAAAAGGCGGCCCGGTATTTTGATGAGATTGCTGCTGATTATAATGTGACGTATATCCAGTTTTCCAGTGTGGTGTTAACCTGGCTCTGGAAGAAGATGTTTCACGGCATAGACGTGAATCCCTCGGAACTGGCAATGGTCAGGGAGTGGGCAAAAAAGGGTCCTTTGATCTATATCCCTTCCCATAAAAGCCATGTCGATTATCTCATCCTCAACTATATCCTCTATAACCACCAGCTGTTTATTCCTCGAACTGCCGCCGGGAAGAACCTTTCCTTCTGGCCGATTGGGCCGTTTTTCAGGAAGACGGGGGCGTTTTTTATTCGCAGGAGTTTTAAGGGCGCCAAACTTTACGCGACTGTTTTTAAACGGTATGTGAAGGCGTTGCTTGAAGAAGGACATCCCCTGGAGTTTTTTATTGAAGGAGGTCGAACCAGAAGCGGAAAGCTGATCCTTCCAAAAATAGGGTTCCTTTCCATTCTTGTTGAAGCTTTCAAAGAAGAGTATTGCAGCGACCTTATCTTTGTTCCCGTTTCCATTGTCTATGACCGGGTGGTGGAAAGCCAGGCTTATCTTAAAGAAGTGGGGGGTGGAGAAAAAGCAAAAGAAACGTTCGGCCAAGTGGTGGCTGCGAGGCATTTCCTGAAAAAAAAATACGGGAAAATCTATATTCGTTTTGGAGAACCAATTTCATTGAAGGAATTTTATGCGAGAGAAAATGAAGCCAAGGTTAAGGCCGAGAAACGCCTCGCTTTTCATCTGATTCGGGGGATCAATAGGGTCACCCTGGTTACTCCCGTGGGGCTGGCTGCAACGGCCATTCTGACGAGGCACCGGCGAGGTTTTTACCTTTCAGAGTTGACAGAGACAGTGGGCGCGATTGAAAAATTTCTCATAAAATATCGGATACCTATGGCGGAACCGTTGGCAGACCCTCAGAAGGCCATGGATGAAACCATAACTCTTCTCACAAAGAACAATGTGGTCAGTATGCTTGAGGATGCGGATGGTTCCGAGGCCTTTTATTACGTGGATGATGATAAAAAAATGGAGCTGGAATTTTACAAAAACAGCATTATTCACTTTTTTATTCGACACTCCTTCCTTGCGCTTTCCCTGATCACTGGAAGTGAAAACGTCAAAAAAGATTCGGAAATTGTTGCAGACTACAGCTTCCTGACAAGACTCTTCAGATATGAGTTTATCTATGAAGGGGGAAGCACTGTGTCCGGGGAAATAGATGGAGTGATGGAATATTTTTCTGAGCGCCAACTTATTGAAAGGAATAATGCGAATCAGGGATATGTTCTTACAAGAGGTGGATTCGAAGAATTTCCCTACTGGGTAACCTTCATTATGCCGTTTCTTGAATCGTACTGGATTGCGACCCGATACATTATCGGGGAGAAGGAAAGTAAAGTGTGGAAACGAAAAGATGAACTGAAAAGTATGACCTATATGGGGCAGAGGTTCCAGAAACTGGGACTTATTGACCACGTTGAAGCGGTTTCCCATGCAAATTTCAAGAATGCCATGAGCCTTATAAAGGAAGACGGTCTTCCCATTTCTGAAAAGCAGAAGGAATCCAACCCTGAAGGATTAGGAAAGCTTTCTGTTCTCAGCCAGCAGTTGTATGATCTTATTCGTTATGCACGGTAACCTCGTGCTCTTCGTTTCGGTTCAAGGTTCAAAGTTCAGTAGGTAGTAAGCGGTAGGCAGTAGGCAGTCAGGGACCATCGGGATTCCCTTAATAACCTACCACAATACCAAAGTTTCTTTCTCGATCAGATCCCGCTTTAAAACGGGAAGGCGT
>CAYOWC010000253.1:0-7316 GCA_964407525.1 uncultured Desulfobacteraceae bacterium
ATTTTATAAAAGGCTTACGCCCGCCTGCCTCGCCTAACCATCAGCAGAATGGTTCCCAAATAGTGGGGGATGGCAATATTGACTAATCTCAAGATAGAGTCGCAACGGCCATGGCGGGCAGGCCTAAACTCCAAGAAGATGACGCTTCAGGAACTTGCCGATCTTACGGGCCTGACCAGAAGTTACCTGTCAAAAACTGAAAAGGATCAAGATGGCGAAAGAAACAGTAGCCGGCATATGCGGCATTTGCCCAGGCGGATGTGGCGTGAATGTGGTGCTGGTGGACGGTAAAGTCGAAAAAATTTTACCCATCAAGGACCATCCCATGGGAGTGGTATGTGTTCGCGGGCTTCATTCAAAGGAAATCATATACTCCAGGGACCGTTTGAAATACCCTTTACGCCGTGTCGGCGAAAAAGGTGAAGGGAAATTCGAACAAATCACCTGGGATGATGCCATCGACCGGATTGTCCAGGCATTCCGAAAAACCAAGAATGAATACGGCGCACAAGCTGTCATGAGCTACTTTGGCCGCGGCAGTTTCGACACGAACCTTGTGGATGTCTTCGGTGCCCCGGACCCCACCAGTAAAGGCGTCACAGGATTTTTATATCCCTTTGGCTCACCCAACGGCACGGGCGTTTCTTCCATTTGCTCCGTATCTTATAATCTCCTTGCAGGAATACCAACCATCGGGAGTACCATGCATGCACTTTATCCGGATTTTGAGAACACGGATATGGTGGTGATATGGGGCGCCAACCCGCCCACGGACTCCCCGCCGAACAAGGTGAAGAAAATCCTGGCCGCCAAAAAACGGGGTGCCAGGATCGTCGTCATAGACCCAATGCGATCCCATATGGCGAAAAAAGCGGATGAATGGGTCGGCATCCGTCCAGGCACGGACGGAGCACTGGCACTGAGCATAATCCATGTCATTGTGAACGAAAAGCTCCATGACGAAGCTTTTGTTCGGGACTGGACCTTGGGTTTTGAGGCCCTTCGGGACTATGCACAAGAGTTCCCCCCGGAAAAGGTTGAAAAGATTACCCGTGTGCCTCGGGAAACCATCGTCGCCCTGGCCCGATCCATCGCCGGAGCCAAAGGCGCGTCGCTGCTCATGTACACGGGACTTGAATACAGCAACAGCGGTGTTCAAAGCATCAGGGCTGTGTTGTGCCTCTGGGCTATAACGGGCAATATGGATGTACAAGGCGGACTCATGTTCAGACCGCCCAGTCCTGTGAAGTTCCCGCGTATCAAGCTGGAACCGCCTCCGGGCGTCAAACCGATTGGAGCAGATAAGTACCCGTTTTTTTGCGATATCCTCAATTCGGCACAGTTTATGGAGGCTCCCCGGGCAATTCTGCAAGGTGAACCCTATCCAGTCAAATCCCTGTTGGTTTTCGGTGCGTCACTTTTAACCAGCCTGCCCGATCCGGAGATGTGGAAAAAATGTTTAAAAAAACTCGATTTCATGGTGGTATTCGACAGATTCATGACTGCTGACGCTATGTATGCGGACATCGTGCTTCCCGCCACAACGAATTACGAAAACATAGGGTATCAAAAATATCCAGGGGGATACTGTCAATTGCGCCAGAGGGTGATCGATCCCATAGAGGAGGCGAAATCCGGGTACACATTTTTAGTGGAACTGGCCAAAGGGCTTGGGTATGGAGATCTCTTCCCGTCAACAGAAGAAGATCGTCTCAAATTTGCCTTTGAGTCCGGCCCCGTATCTTTGGGGGAATTGAAAACCCATCCGGAAGGCGTCAAATATGATGTGGGTAAACAGAAATACCGGAAGTACGCCAAGGGCCTCCTGCGAAAGGGAGGGGATCCGGGATTCAATACACCTTCAGGGAAAATAGAACTCGTGTCAAGCCTGTTGGAGAAATACGGCTATGATGGCTTACCCGTTTACGTGGAACCCACTGAAAGCCCACTGAGCAGCCCGGAACTTTATGAAAAATACCCGCTGGTGTTCAATAGCGGGGCTAGAATCCAGTCGACGTTTCGATCACAGCATTTGAATATTCCGGGGTTGTTGAAACTGCAACCCAAACCCCAGGTTTTGATTCACCCGCTGGATGCGAAAGAGAGGGGCATTGAAAATCGGGACAGGGTATGGGTGGAATCTCCCAGGGGTCGCGTGGGCTTTTGGGCCAAAGTGACGAACGACGTGATGACGGGACAGGTGGAGGTAAATGTGGGCGGCGGGAGCCCCATTCATGCCGCGCCGTGGCGGGAAGCCAACGCCAACTATTTGACCGACCCTGAAAATCGCGACCCTATTTCGGGATTCCCCGTATACAAGGCTTTGCTTTGCGATGTGAAAAAACGCGATTGACGGATCCTATTCAAAAACCATGGCCGGAATGGTGCTGCAAAGGCGTTGTTGCCCGAAGCCAGACGATTTATTGAAAATGGTAAAACATTGCGAGAACGTTTCGAAAGAGCTTGTTGCCTCACATCAACGGGCAATGTTTCACCTATCGCCGCCCCCTCTGATGCAACGGGGAAGACCTGGGAACACCCATCATCTTTATCCTAAAGAGCAAAGGCATTCTGTTTGCTATCAAATACCTCCCATGATATAAATACACCATAGCTCAAAATTCAAACATCCGGCACTCTTTCGCTGGAACAATACCTCCTTACAAAGAGCCATAGATACGCAAGGGACTTCTCTAAGATGATAGCCATAGAAATCCAGAAAAAGCTGCAGACGCTTGGAGATCCTCAACGAGCACAAGTGCAGCAAAAACTCTTCAAAACAGGCCCGGGAGAATATGGCGAAGGGAATATCTTCATTGGTTTGCGTGTCCCAGAGATCAGAAAGATGGCGAAAGAGCACCAGGCCCTTGCACTCTCCGAGATAATCCGGTTGTTGCAATCACCTATCCATGAGGCAAGATTCCTGGCACTCCTCATCCTGATTCGTGTTTACAGGAATGGGGAAGCTTCCATTCGAGAGCAAATCTATCTTACATACTTACAGCACACCCGGTTTATCAATAACTGGGATCTGGTCGATGCATCGGCCGCTCATATCGTTGGCGCTCGTCTGATGAATGGCAGCAGGGATAGACTCCACGAATTGGCGTTATCAAATCTGATCTGGGACCGAAGAATAGCCGTAATAGCCACATTTCACTTCATAAAACTTGGGGAATATTCCGACACATTAGATATTTCGGGGCTATTGCTCAAAGACCCGGAGGACCTGATCCACAAAGCAGTTGGTTGGATGCTTCGAGAGATTGGTAAGCGGGATCGACCTACAGAGGAATCGTTTCTGAGAGCAACCTATAGAATCATGCCGCGAACCATGCTCAGGTACGCTATCGAAAAATTTCCAGAGGCGTTGAGGCTGCAATATTTGAGAGGGGAAATTTGACATAAAGCACCGTCTATGGCTCCTCAGTGAATTCATTCAGGCGGAAACGTGAATACGGAACGATAATGAAAGAGAAATCTGCAGCACCCCAAAAACCTTCAAAGAAATCCGGATTTTCCAGAGTTGTAAAATGGTCGCTATGGCTTTTTGGGACGATTCTGGCCACGATATTTTTTCTGGCCCTTCTTGTCTTTTTGCTCCCACACTTTGTTTCCACCCAATGGACAAAGGAAAAAGTGGAGCTGTATGCGACCCAAACCATTCAACGTCCCGTACACGTTCAGAACCTTTCCTGGACCTGGAAGAATGGGATTCTCCTGGAAAACCTGCAAATTGGAGATGACCCGTCCTTTTCGGAAAACCCGATCATTTCACTAAAACGATTCTTTCTCTCCATCAACTTCCGGCAACTCATAAAACAGCGCCTTGTCGTCCTTCTGGAGTTAGATGGTGCTCATATCAATCTGATCAAGAAAAAGAATGGCGCTTCCAACCTTGAAAGCCTACTTTCAAGCATCAGCCAACCCGCCGAGTCACCATCGGAACCGGGACAGAAAAGTTCACCATCAACGACCATACTCCCGCCGCCAATCCATGACATTCAAGCCCGACTGAGCATAAATAACGTTGTTCTGAAAATGGTCGATCGGGAGCAAAATCGAACGTTTCTTGTTCATGACGCCTCCTTCCTGCTTAATGCTCCATCCCTTGTCCATGAGCCGATCGATTTGTCGTTTTCCGCCAGGGAACAAATGGATGGAAATCCCTTACCACCCATCCAGGTCACAGCAAAGGTAGTGGACTTGATCAACAAAGATGCCTCCATAAATATAGGAGGGCTATCTGCAGACATTAAAGGGAAGCTTCCGGGAATGGAAATCTCGCTCCTGGGTTCCGCATCCAAAAGGGGTATTCATGGGAAAATCAGACTTGACCTTGAACCGCTACGAAAAGGATTGGCGCCTTTCCTCTCTCCTCCTCCACCCCAAATGTCCGGCAGAATGGACCTTGAAATGACTGCATCCGTCGACGAGAAAGGTCATGAAGACCCAATCACCTATGACCTTAAAATAGATGGACATCAACTCAAGATATCCGGCGGGCCACTGGCAGAGAAAGAAGTGGGGCCACTGGATCTTCTTGTGACCAATAAAGGAATATTGCGCCATAAAGAAGGCATGCTGGATATCCGGGCAGGAGTTATTCAAATACAGAATGGGAGCAGGATCTCCTTCAAAGGTCTCATCCGTGGGCTGGAAAAGCCCCCGTTCACGGTAGACCTTTTAGCGGACCACATCGCTTTAAATTTACAGGAACTTTTTCTATTAGCCAGGGCCTTTGTCCCCCCCGGCGTAAGCCTGAACGAAGGGAAGAAACAAACAGACGGGCATGCGAAACTGGTAGTCAGAAATGCTACCTTGAAAGGGACTGTGCCAACAGGGTCGAGTCATCTGAAATGGGATAGTCTGGAAGTGGGGTTGCCCTTTTCGGAGGCCAGACTTCCAACAGGAATTGCGACTGGGGAGGGGCTCAAGGTAAAGGTCGGGAAGGGAGAGATAGATATGTCCTCCTTCTTTCCCACCAGGGCGGAGCTAACCGCCGGCCTTAGCCTGGACGCCTGCCATCTCAAGGGTAAGGATGAAATTTTCTTAAAAGGCCTACACAGCCGCCGTTTTCACATCCTTGCGAACAACCTGTCTCTTTCCCGAAAGTCCCTTTTAGGCATCACCGGAAAGATCAACCTTACTGAATCGTTTTTTATTGAAAAATTCACCGCTCTAAAAAAAATCACGGGCTCCAAAATTCTCCATACCATGAATATAGCGTTGACCCTGCCCCCCTCCCATTCCCTCCATGCAACAACAGTGACACTTGGCATTTCGACGCCATCTCTCACCCTGAAGAATCTTCTTTCAGATCCTGTAAAAACCCCATTTACGATGGAAACGAAGATAAAGGGCTTTCAGTTTTCTAAGGGCAAATCCTACAGGGCTGACGTAAAAGAAAGTGAAGTGACTGTGAGTGCAGGAAAGATTGTAGAAGCCCACCTCAAAGCTCATATCGTTGATTCCGGACTGAAAAAACTCCAGGCCGACGGAAACATGACCCTTGATCTGGCAAAAGCATTCGCCCTGTTTCCTCCCTCTATTCGAACCTCCATAGGACTAAGAAGCAAGGTTGCAGGGAAAATAGCGGTAGCTTGGAACTACAGGGGTAGACGTCCCACTCCCGTGGAAATCGGGCGTTTCAGCAATGGAAAAATCACTCTGAAGGAAAAACTGCCGGCCGCGGGCTTTGTGGAAATGGCTGAAGTCACGACCCAACTCACGGATATACGTTTAAACATGCCCTTGGGAAAACAAAAGAGGGTCAAGATTAAGACCATCAACACATCTAAGCCACTGAAGCTTTCCTTGAAGCAGGGCCTGAAACAGACGGAGTTTGAAGGGGAGGTTGATTTTGAGGGGATGCTCGGCCTCCCGGCATCCACAAAAAAAGGACAACCTGTTCGAGGTGTCCTGTCTTTTTCGGGGGCTCTTAATAACCTGGAGGCCCTGACTTTGTCCCAGAAACTGAAAATAGAACCCCTGGGATTGACCCAGTCCCTTTCGGCGTCTCTGGAGGGAATCGACAGGTTTTTAGGCGGCACAGGCCAACCGTTGTCTGTAAAAGCCCTCAAAAGACTCAAGGGCGCCCTTGAAGCCTCCATCAAGGCTGATTTCCATCCGGAACTTCTTTCAACCATCCAGACTTTATCTATCCAGGAATTGGATTTGGATGGAACCATCGAAGCCGCTGCGGGCATAAACTTTGACGGAAAAGGCGAAATGGTGGGACGACTAGGCATCAAAAGCCCCCATCTGAACATGGGTCTGAAAGAACGTCTCAACATCAAAAACCTGAAGATCAATCTGGATCTGGAAAAAAAACTTCGGATACTTTCACAAAAAGACACGGACCGTGCCGATTCGGCCACATCCCCCTACTTGTCCGTAAAGGTTCTTAAGCCTATTTTTTCCTCCCAAACCACGTCTGGCTCTCGTTTCACTTCCTCAGAAAACTTCCCCATGGGAAATCACAGAGTGCCCTTTTCAGCTAAACCCGCCCTTGCTTTTGATTCCCTGCATATGAAAATGGACCCATTCCCCCTGAATCTGAGTGATTTCGTGCTCCAACTCCATCTGGAAGATTCCCTGCCGTCCATTGATTCATTCCAGTTTGACGTTTTTGGAGGAACATCGGTGGGATCTATTTCCATAACCCGTGAAGGGAAAAGCCCCAAGGATCTGTTTATGGTGGGAATGAACTGCTCTTTCACCGGAATCGATGCCGCAAAAATGGCGCCACGGCTTGCTGAAGCAGGTTCACATGAAACAGAACTTGCAGGAAGCATCTCCGTCCGCGTACCTGTTTCCGGGAATCCTGATGCCGCAATCAACAACCTCAGCGGCTCCATTCGTTTAACGCATATCGGATCAAAAACCTTGGAGGGGATACTGTATGCGCTGGACCCTTCTGAAAGTAATGAAATGATCAGGAAACAACGGGCCCTCCTGAGACAGGGGACACCTTTGTGGATCACAGCGGAAATCCGATCAGGGAACTTCTCCCTTTCAGGGGAAATGCTGATAAAGGGTGCGCGCATAGCCCTCCCGACCCTTCAACGGCTCAATATAACGGCTTTGCCCATCCGAAAGAAGCTGAAAAAAGCCTTTTCTTCCTTCGGCCCAGTAGTAAATGCCTTGAAAGTCGTGAGCAGCAATACTATTTTGATGGATAAAGGGAATTTCGAACTAATAACTCGTTTCCATCCATAAATGGCCCTTTTCCGCAATGTCGGCGTCAAACTGCGGGTTCCCTTGTGCGACGTACTATCGTACGTCTCCGCGCAAACCCTTGTTTTCCTTGACCT
>CAYOWC010000254.1:0-7275 GCA_964407525.1 uncultured Desulfobacteraceae bacterium
CCCGACAAAAGCTACGTTATAGCCACAAACGACATTCTATTGGAAACGAAGTCACTGTTGGAAAGATGTGGCAATAAGTCGATCATGGCGGAGTTAGGGCGTCAAAAGGTTCCGCTATCCATAATATCCCTTACTGCCCTTGCCATCTGAGATACTTTTATGGGTTTTTCGAGGTATTTCCGAATTCCAAGAGAAGCGGCTCTTTCTTCCGTCATCCGTTCGCTGAAACCTGTGCATAGAATGACAGGGATGTCGGGTTGAATTTTCATGAGCTCCATTGTAAGTTTTTCCCCCGTAATACCGGGCATGGTCATGTCGGTTATTACAAGATCAAAATGCTCAGGATTCAATTGAAAAAGTTGTATTGCATGAAGAGGATCCATTGTGGCGATCACCTGGTAGCCAAGCCTTTTGAGCATTTCAGCCTCCATTTCCAGAAGAAACTCCTCATCATCTACAAGAAGGATTCGCTCTGTCCCAAGTGGAATCTGTTCAATGGTTTTTTCCTCAAGGACAGGGACTTTGTTTATGACAGGAAAGAATACTTGAAAGGATGATCCCTTTCCCGGTTTGCTGTCTACGGTTATTGCTCCATCATGGGCTTTTACGATGCCATGGACAACCGATAGTCCCATACCCGTGCCCTTGCCTACTTCTTTGGTTGTGAAATAAGGGTCGAAAATTCTGTCTATATGGTCCGGATCGATTCCTTGTCCGGTATCCTTCACGGTAAGATTTATATGTTCGCCTTCTTTCAAATCATGGTACAAAAAGGTTTGAGCCTTATTGATGGCTATATTGTGAAGGATAATGGTCAGTTCTCCTCCGTTTTCGCTCATGGCATGGGCGGCGTTGTTGCACAAATTGATGATTACTTGATGCATTTGGGTAGAGTCGGCCAAGATCGCGCCCAGGTCTTCCGCAATGTGATTCTCGATTTTGATGTTTGATGGGATGGAAGGACGGAGCAGCTTGAGGGATTCTTTCAACAGGGGGCCTATGGCAAGAGGTTTGCGTTCCTGTTTCGTTTTTCTGCTGAAACTCAGCAATTGTTTTACAACGTCTCTTGCGCGAAGGCTTGCTGTTTTTACTTTTTCCAGATTGGCCCTGGTCGGATTTTCAGAAGGAATGTCGGTAAGGGCCAATTCAGTGTAGCCTATAATAATTCCAAGGATATTGTTGAAATCATGGGCAATACCTCCAGACAAGGTTCCTACGGCTTCCATTTTTCTGGACTGGACCATCTGTTCCTGAAGGTTTTTAATCTCTTTTTCCGCCAGAATCCTTTCTGTTACGTCCCTGCCCGTTCCGCTGATATAGGCATCCCCGTCAGGTGGTGAGACGAGCGTGCTTCTATATTCGATATGGATTTTTCTACCGTCTCTGATGCAATAGACTGAAATTCCGTTCTGGTATCCTTCTGATTTGATTTTTTCCACATATCCCGCTTGAAAAAAGGGCCTCATTTCGGGCTTCATGAAGTCTGAGGCTTTTTTCCCGATGAATTCATCTTTTTCGTAGCCGAAAACATGGATCATGGCGTGGTTTACCGACAGGAATCGTCCTTTCAGATCCTGGGTATACACGAGGTCGCTTATGGAATTAAAAAGATCCCGAAAACGCTTCTCAGACTGTGTTAACTGGGTTTCAAAGCGTCTCTGTTCTGTGACGTCCTGGATGTTCTGTACTGCCCCAATGGGGATTCCTTTACGGTCCACGAGTCTGGCGGCGGTGACAAAAAGATGTATGCCGTATTCACCGAGATGGGAATGAAATACGTAGAGTTCATAGGAATTGGGGATAAGCGACGATTTTTTCCATCTGTCTCCATAGTGGTTTTCAAACTCTTCGTTTGTTGCTTCATCAAGGATGAGGTCTGCCAGTAAAGGCTGTTTATTCGGATAGAAAGGCTTCCAATGGTTGTTTGTACCTACAATTTCTTCATTTGAAATACCGGTTAATCTTTCGCAAGCCCGGTTCCAGTGAATGACTCGATGATCTTTGTCGATGACGAAGGAGGCAATGGGGCTTCCCTGAATAATCTGGTTGAGGTTTTCCCCGCTTTCGAAAAGGGCGTCTTCGGTCTGTTTTCGACTTTCAATTTCATGGTCCAGGATTGCCTTCGCTTCCATCAGTTGATTTCGTTCTTTTCTGAGTTTGTCTACAGCAGTCTTTTCTTTTTCTGCACTGGATTCAAGACCCCTCAGGAGCACGGCCACAGGTACGGAGGCAACGGCATTCAGGAAAAGAAAGTTGGCCCATGCCAGTAATGCCCATTTTGGGGAAGCAAAAAAAGGGACATATTCGCTCCACTGACCCGAGTGGATCAACCAACCGACAAGAAACAGGGTGATGCCGTTCAGGACCAGTGCTGCAAAGGCGGCCCGCAGACCGAGAAGGATGCCCGCTAACACGGCAAATGTAAATAACCACGCAGGACCACCGCTTAGCAACCCCACCATCTGTATGATATTTAATCCTATGGCAAAGCAGAGAAACAGAGCGATGGCTGCCCTTATTCTGTAGGGTATGCCGTGAAAAAAAAAGATGCCTACCGTGCAGAGAAAAAAGACAAAGTCAACAATGGCAGTCCACCACATTTTTTCCTGAAGGATTGTGACAATAGAGGAAGGTACGATGAAGAGGCCTAGGAGAAGACCCGTTCCCAGGAGTGCGAAAAAAATCATTTCGCGCCAGTAAGACAGGGTTTTCCCTTCGGGACCGGGTTCGGGTGCTCCTATCTTTCTGATGAATCGTGCCAGGCTTTTATTCCTGGAAAAGGGTACACGAGAAGAGCAATCACCAGATTCTTTCATATCTCTCCTTACCTATTGCATCAGGCATTTGGTGTCAGGCATCGTGAATTCAAGCCTCAGGCTACGTTGAGTCGAGTTTTTTACAGCTTCCAACCATTAAACCTCAGAAACCGGGCAAAATTCCACATATCGGATACTTCCCTGTTCCAAGGTTTCAGGCTGGTGTAAAAGCGGGTTCCGGTGGTGTTGCTGTCCCCATAGACTTTGTCCGTACCGACAAAAAAATCAAGACTGATTAAGCTCAGAGAAATGGATTCCCAAGATTTAAAGGAATTTTTCACGAATCCTTTGTGAGGCCATTTTTCGTAGTAAAAACTGGTATGCCGGCCGTTGATGGGGATTTTTTTAAGATTCTCCATGGGCAGGACAGGTGCTTCGATCAGGTTTTGGGTGTCTTTTTCTGTGAGCATTTTTTCGTTTACGACCTCGAGGTTCATGACCCTGTGAAGATCGGGCCGAAGATGAACCCACAATTTCGGGAACTGTTTATAACGGAAATCCAGCAGTGGAGGAAGTGCTTCTCCATATACCTCGACCGGCTTAGACAGGTTCCAGTCGTCCGGATAAACATCTTTGGGCAGATAACTGGTTGGGATGACGGCAGCGTAACATCCACACGTGCTTACGGTGGTGACAAGCAGGGGATTGTGATTTTTATCGAGGGTCAGGATTACCAACAAGCCCACGTTTTTCCCGGCGGTCAGGTAGAAAGGGACAAGGCTGAAAGGGACTTCGGGGAAATGGATTCGGTAAATCAGATTGGTATAGGAACCCCGTTTTGTAGTGAATTCTTTTTTCATCACATAGATAGCCGGCCGGTCTTCATCAACATAGACTAGCTCTTCTCCCTTCTCATTTGTTCTGGCGGAGGGTGTTCCGATCCTGTTCCAGGGATCGTTGTATCCATAGACTGCGAACAGGGGGGAATGCCTTTGAATGAGGGGGTCTTGATGTTTACTTCCGGAATAGATGGGTACCTCGTCTATTTTTTCGGTGACGGGCGGGTGGGCACACCCGAAAACACAGAAAAAAAGGAGGGCTGAATATTTAAGAATTTTTTTCATAGTATATGATGACAGACCTCGCCAAATAGTTAAGTGGTTGAGTTGTTGAGTTGGAAAATAAGCACGTGAAATCAACACATTACCTATTTAAATCCATCGGGTGTCCAATTTTGAGGCGAAAGGGATAACTTCAAATAATAATAACCACTTAACTACTAATCTACTCGACCACTTAACGAGGTCTGGATGAAGAGAAAAAAGTGTGAATTTTCGAACGCACTATTGAATGATCCCATCAAGTGGGGAACGTTGATAGCAAGCCCACAAGGTCAAAAAAAATTGGATGGGGAATTTCTAACTCTCTGAACTTCGAATCCTTCCCCGGGCAGGTGGGTTTTGATACACACTATAAACCCCATTGATTCCAGAGCTTGTATCCACAAGGAAGCGTTTTCCATTTGGTCATACTGTCCCACTAAAAGTAGACAACGATCATCTTCGTCCCAGATCCAGTGATATTCCAGGAATCGGATTCCATGGGTTTCCAGTCTGTTTCTGAGGGTTTCCCTGATCTCTTCCCTCTCTTCAAACCCGAGATTACCGTAGGGAGGTCCTTTGATCAAGGTATAATACATTGTTGGATTTTTTCCTGAGGCCCTAATGTGTTTTCTTTTTCTCCCATTTTTTCTCCATGAAAATTTGTTTCTGGGCTTCGCGACCTCTGAAGCTTTTTTCAACGGATATTTTTTCCCCGGTAAATGGATCTAAACCGGTATAATACATGAGTGAGGAGTATGTGGAAGGGGTCGGGGTGAAAATCTGGACTTGTCGCGGGTTTGTTTTCAGCTTTTCCCGGGTGAAGCGTTTCAGCCTTTTCATATGATTTTCTGTGCATCCTGGATGTGCCGCCATGAGATAGTAGGTGAGGAACTGGCTCTTCCCGGATTTTTTTGACAAGGCATCGAATTCTTTCTTGAATCGCAGCAGCGACTGGCTTCCCGATTTTCCCATGAAACGGAGCACTTTTTCTTCGGTGTGTTCTGGTGCAATTTTCAATTGGCCGGAAACGTGGTGATCGACCAGTTCTTTTAGATACTGTCTGCCGTTGTTTTTGTCCGATAAAATAAGGTCGTAACGTATTCCGGATGCGGTAAACAGGTGTTTGACGCCTTTTATGCTTCGTAGTTTTTTTAGAAGCCGGATCAGGTGGTGATGGTTTGGTTTAAGGCTCGGGCAGACTTCCGGGTGAAGGCATCTCCGGTCAGGACAGCTTCCTTTTTTCAATTTCTTTTCGCATTCAAATCCATACATATTTGCGGTAGGCCCGCCGGCATCGGTGATAGTCCCCTTGAACCCGGGCATTTTCGAAATGTGCCTGGCCTCTTTCAATATGGAGTTTTCGCTTCGCCACCTGACCGTTCTGCCCTGGTGAATGGAAATTGCGCAGAAATTACATTCCCCGTAACACCCCCGGTGAATGGGTATGGAAAATCGAATGGTATCGAGTGCCTTCACGTTTCCGAACTTTCTGTAATAGGGGTGCAATTCTCTTTCATATCCCAGGTCATGAATCGCATCAAGTTCATCGCTTGTCAAGGAGGGCTGAGGCGGGTTCTGAATCAGATATCGCGTATCCTGTTTCTGGAAAAGCCCTTTGGCGGTAAGAGCATCGTTATTGCGGTAGAAAGTGTGGAACATATCGATGAATTTTCGATGATCCGATCGGACTTTTTCAAAAGGAGGCAGTTTTACGAATGCTGTTTCCTCCTCTTTCGAGATAGTGCAAAGCCCGCGAATATTGCGGGCGGAATGGCCGTCCCTCAGAGCTTCTGCAAGCTCTACTGTGGTTTTTTCCCCCATGCCGTACACCAGGAAGTCTGCCTTTGCATCAAAAAGGATCGATCTTCTGATGGAATTCGACCAGAAGTCGTAGTGACAGATCCTCCTCAGACTGGCTTCTATGCCGCCTAATACAATGGGAACGGTGTTTTTAAAAAAACGCCTGACGAGGTTCGTGTATTGAATAACGGCTCTATCCGGCCTGCGGTTGTTTATGCCGCCAGGGGTATAATCGTCTTTTTTCCGTTTCTTTCCGGAGGCGGTGTAGTTTGCCACAAGGGAATCGACACATCCTGCCGAAATTCCCCAAAACAATTTCGGTTCTCCAAGTCTTGCAATATCCCTGTTCGAACCCATATGGGGCTGTGCGATGATGGCTGTGCGAAATCCCGCTTTCTGAAGGACATTCCCGATAACGGAGATGCCCACATAAGGACTGTCTACGTAGCCGTCGCCTGTGATCAGTATGATGTCGGGCTGATCCCAGCCTAAAATTTCAAGTTCTTTTGCAGTGGTTGGCAGAAACATGGAGTTCCATTAAAAGTGCTCTTTTCATTAGGTTCGGGTGGAATTTATCCGTAAGGATTTTATAAAAGGCTTACGCCTAAACTTCAAGAGGACAATGGCTTTTAGGTTACATTAAAAGGCAGATTCTCCTGCCTTTCGGACCCTTGCGTCTTCTGCTTTCCTTTTCACTTCTTCCGCGGTCAGCATTTCTTTCAGATTGTCTGCATAGATTATGTAGAAGAGATATTCGGGGGTACCCAGTCTGTTTTTGTAGGAAGAAACGATGAAAATATTGTCGCCATCTTCCCAGTACTGTGTCCGACCTTTTTTCTTTTTCCCCTGAAATTCCTTTGGTGGACCGTATTTTTTGTGTATTGTTTCCAGAATGGCGTCGCCATCGGGTCCGGCTGTAATCCTGAAGAGCAAAGGTTTCAGCGTATCGTCTGAGAAAAAAAGTTCTACATAGATGAATGGGGTATTTTCCATGCGGGCGTATCGGTACATGAGTTTCGTGGTGTCGTGTTCAACACGCTGCCCGGCGGGCCAGTTGAGCTTTCGGTTCAGATCTGCAAGTGCGGGGAACCATTTTTCAAGGAACCCACTGTCCTGTATGGAGAGATCGATGGTGTTTTTCTGGGAGATGGAGTCCGAGCCAAGCTTCTTGCCGAGGCGATCCCTCACCGATCGGGAGTATTTTGAATTGGCGCCCAGGTCAAAAAAGGTGAACCCCTGAGGGGAATCTGCTTCGACTTTGCTCTCTGGTTTCTCATTTGAACAGCCGAAGGAAAGGATGCTTATCATCCCGATAATCCACAAGGTGACTCTGAACGATCGTCTGTTTGCCTCCATTAAAAAGCTCCCCGATAAAATGCGAGTTTTCGTGCGTGCGGCGCAAAGAGCTTTTCCACCTTTCTCATATCATCAGGAGACATTGGTTTGAAATCCTGTCCCACATCAGCCAGTGTCCTTACTTCCTCTATGCTGGAGCAACCCACAACTACAAGTGTTACAGAGTGCGAAAGGGCGTAGCGAATAAGAACTTCCGGGGTAATTTCTGCATCAGGGAACAGGTAATGGGATGCTCCCAGGACTTTCATCCCGATCACGGC
>CAYOWC010000255.1:0-7245 GCA_964407525.1 uncultured Desulfobacteraceae bacterium
ACGGAAATGGCCATGAAAATGGAAGTGGAAATTCTGAAAGAGGGATTATGCCCACAATTTGGTATTGCGCTGATGATGTCGGATGAAACGGTCTGCTTCTGTGCCATGACGCATCATGACCAGATTGCGTGCGGTCCTTACGGGGCCGGTGAAATTGTTCATGTACGGGTCGTCGTGCCGGAATTTCCCGTGAGAGAGGGGACCTATCGCCTGCTTGGAGCGGTATCGGAAAACAGTGGTCTCCTGTGGTACGATTACAAAGAGATCGGACCGGTTACTGTAGAACCGCAGCAGGGACTGGGCCTTGTGGCCTTCAGGCGGAAATGGGAAATTTCTTAATGCGGAATGCGGAATGCGGAAATGCCCACTTGAAAACAGGCGAATTCACGGTGTTTTCATGGACAAGGGAGATCAGGTAAGAAATTATGCATGTTCAGTTTATGAATTATATCTCAAATGGCCCGGCGTTTAACAGTGGCATTGCGGCCCTTTCGGGGTATCTTAAAAGACATGGGGTGAGTGTTTCCCTCATGAATGTGACAGAGCAGAGTGTCGAAGATTTGGAAAGACGATGCCGAGAAGTGGCGCGCCCCGATGTTGTTGCATTCAGTGTGCATACCCCCCATTGGGATCTCATATCGAGACATATTTCCGTGGTGAAAAAAGCAAGCGATGCCCTTATTATCTGTGGTGGATATCATCCCACCTTATGCCCCCAGGAAGTGATTGATCATAGGGATGTGGATGTCCTGTGCAGGGGTGAAGGAGAAAAACCATTGCTTGAACTCCTGAACTGCCTGGAAAACAAAAAAGTCACCCACAGGATAGAAGGGTTGTGGGTGAAAAAGCGGTCTCTGTTCGGGAGCAAAATTCATAGAAATCCCGTATCGCCTCTCCTTGCTCTCGATGAACTGCCCTATTGGGACCGGGACCTTTTCTTGGAATCCGGCCTTTCGGCCCGGGACTTTTCTCTTACCCACGTCGCCGGTTTTCCCCTCGCGTCCGGAAGAGGGTGCCCATACAGCTGCAGTTTCTGCAACAATGCCTCTTTTTTGAAAATGTATAAGGATGAAGCCCTGAGCGAGAATAAATACATCAGGAAAAGGTCTGTCGACGGCGTCATAGAAGAATGCAGGTTCCTGATGGACAGATACGGCGCATCCAGGTTTGAGTTCTGGGACGAGATGTTCGCGTCGGATCGGCAATGGACTGCGAAATTTTGTGAGAAATATCAAAAAGAGATTGCCAGGCCTTTTATTACCGCTCTTCGTGTGGAAAGAGCTGAAGAAACAACTCTCAAGGCCCTTCATGATGCAGGCTGCAAATGTATTTTTGTGGGGGTTGAGGCCGGTAACGAAGCCTATCGAAAGAAATATCTAAACCGCAAGATGTCAAACGAAACCATCAAAGAGGCATTTGATGTGTCGAAGCGGGTGGGTCTCGAGCGTTTCGCGTGGGTGATGTTGGGATTGCCCGAAGAAACGCCTGCCATGGTTCAGGAAACCATTGATTTCCTCCATGAAATTCAGCCGGATATCATTGGTTGGTCTGTGTATCATCCGCTGCCGGGAACCGAGCTGTATCGCTATTGTCGGGATAAGGGATATCTGAGTTCGGAAGATTTCTATCCTTACCATGGCGCCCCTGAGTACAGTGTCCCCGCATTGAACCAGCCTTCTATTTCACGAGCCGAAATCACGGAGTTCTGCAACAGGTTCAGGGACCTGGAGAAATCGGGATTCAGGGTGAACCAATGATGGAAAAACACTTTCCCACGCATCTGGTTCTGGAGGTGACGGGCCGGTGTAATCTTCGTTGCAAAGGGTGTGCTTTTCATGGACCTGAGGCGTTTGTAACCCGCCCCATGGGTGATATGAGCGAAGACATCTGGCGTAAGACGATCGAGGAAGCAGGCGCCTGGGGGCATGAAGTACACCTTGCTGTCAATGGAGGGGGGGAACCCCTGTTGCATCCTCAATTGAAGGACATTGTCATGTTTGCCCTTTCATTTCCATCGCTCAGGGTGGGGTTTTTGACCAATGGTATGCTTTTTGACCGTGACTGGACGGAATTCGTTGTGGATTGCGGGATGGATTGGATTGCTTTCAGCATTGACGGGCTCTCACCGGATACGCATCGGCTTGTGAGGAAAGGCTCCGACTTAGAGATTGTTGAAAAGAACCTGAGAGGGCTTTTAGACGAAAAAAAACTGATCGGTATGAAGAAACCCGCCGTATCTCTTAATATGGTGGCCTATGATGAGGTGATAGATCAAAAAGAGGCCTTTATCGAAAAATGGATAAACCAGGTTGATCATGTTATGATATCCCATTATCGTACGCCTCCTTCCAGCAAGCGTTGGCCGGGTGTTCCGATCGAGAAAAAAGCATGCTCTCTTCTGTGGTCCCAAATGGTGATTGCATGGGATGGCCGGCTGGGTCTATGCTGCGAAGATTTCAATATGGATTATTCCCTTGGCAGGGTAGGAGAAAAACCGCTGCTGGAACTCTGGAACGGAGAGAATATGTCCCGGATTCGGAAGATCCACGAGCAAGGGGGATCTGGTGAGCATCCCATGTGCGCATCATGTGATACCTGGGCGGACAGTATAGTCAAGGAAACGAAGAATGAGGAACGCCGGCGTACGGTTCTGTCCAGAGCTTCCCAGACAGTGTACACAGCCATTTAGGAACAGTAGGCAGTAGGGTCGTAGATAGTAAAGCAATAGGGCTCATCGCCGATTAACGTGATATTTTTTTAGTTGTTAAATAGGCCATGCTCAGATTCCAGATTTTAGGTGTCAGGTGTCAGGTGTCAGGAAAAAACCTGGCCGCATTCAGCTTATTTATTAAACTTAATAACAAATACTTATGCTTATTATAATCAGAAAACAGGAAGTAGGGACTGAAACCTGACACCCGAAACCTGACACCCCGGTTCCGGAAAAAAGAATTCTCCACACTAATCCGCGATGATCCAGCAATAGGCAGTGTGGGGTTGGGTGATACAGTGGGATGTGGTTATGAGGGTAAGTGAGCGGAAAATGGTTTATCCCACCGAAGATCATGAGGCCATGGCGAAGGCACTGGGTATAGGGGATGGCGAAAGAGTCCTCGAAATCGGGGGCGGCGGTAACCCTTTTTCCCGTGCTGATGTGCTGGTGGATGTGGATTTTCAGACCGGGCGTCACAGGGACGGAGGGGCTGTGTGTAAAAGTGCTTCCGGGTACTATGTTCAGGCGGATGTTGCTGCGCTTCCTTTCAGGGATAAAAGTTTTGATTTCGTCATCTGCATACAGGTCCTGGAACATGTGGATGATCCGGGTTCAGCCTGTGAGGAGTTGATGCGGGTGGCCCATCGGGGTTTTATTGAGACGCCGAGAAAGTGGACCGAATACTATGCCGGGCATCCCACCCACCAGTGGCTTGTGGATGAGGTGACTGGTGGGCTGATTTTTGACCCTATCCTTTACGATTCTTCGCCTTTTTTCAATTTCGTTTTGCCTTCTCTTTGGAAATCCCCTGAACTGGTGAAGCGCGCAAGGAGAACCTATCCCCACATCCCCTGTGTTCAGATGGTCTGGGAAAACCGGTTTTCCTATGAGATAAAGGGCGAATCGCCTGTGAAATTCAAAGGTGAAAACCAGACTATTGCTCTGAGGCATTATCACTTCGCCCGCAATCTTCTGACCTGGGCCGCCCCTCCCGAGCACGGGCTGTTTCATGCCGGGTGTGCCGAAAAAATGGCCCCGGAGGATGCCGCCTGTTCAGCCCTCCACGGGTTTTACCGCATTTTGTGCGGGAAACGGCCCCGAAAAGGTTCCCTGCCATTCAGGCGGATTATTGTGGCTCTATCTGCCTCCCTGGCTTTGAGAATGTCGAGATATTTTGAAAACTGGTTCAATGTGCTGACCTTGAAATTTTTTACTGAGAATAGAATCAAAAACGAAGGAAACAGGAAAGATGGCTGATGAACTCTGGTCAAAGGAGGCCTTTTCGGGCGGTTACAGCAGCGGGACTGTCGTTGGCCCTCTTCGGGACGGGGATCCTGAAACGGAACTTCGTTTGTTTGAAGACAAAAGGATCGGCGGCAGCCTGGCTGGGTTTTTTGAGGCCGGGGTAAAGCCATATCTGAAACCTGATTCTCGTGTCCTTGAATTTGGTCCGGGAAAGGGCTCCTGGACGCGTGCCCTTTTTTCTGAGGTAACCAGGGGTGAAATCCATACAGTGGATCTGCAGGATATCCGGCCGTGGGTCCAGGATATCATGGACCAATGTCCCCGTCGCTTTTTCCCCCACCAAGTTCCCTTTGGTGAAGTTGCCTACGGTTTTTTGAAGGACGGCTATTTTGACGTTTTTTTCAGCTTTGGCGTATTCTGCCACATGGATTTGGATGCGCTGGAGAATTTTTTGGTAAGGATTAAACCCAAGCTGAAAAAAGAGGCCCTTTGTGTTGCTGAATACTCCGACTGGGAAAAGGGACTTCCCTACTGTATAAGCCCTGAAGGGGCTGAATACAACAGGGAAGGATTTAGTATGCTTGAAGAACAATTCCCCTTTGAGTTCGACATGCTTAAATGTTCCAGCTGGGTGCGGAAATTAGGTCCCCTGTGGAAGAAATATATTTCAAAAGGATATCCGGCGCCTTCCACGAGTCCGGAAAGGTCTTTTTGGGTCAGAAACAACAGGAAAACCATGAAAAAAATATTGGAGAGGGCGGGGTATGAAGTATTGAACATCGATATGGATTTTTTTCGCCGTGATCCAGTGGCGCTTTTCAGGCCTTCTCCTTAAAACCATGAAAGGACTTCGGTTGGAAAAAATACTGGTTACGGAAAGAGGGCGTTTTACAGTGCGGCCGTATTGTCAGGCGGATGAAAAATCGGTCCTGGCACTCTGGAAGGCCGCTTTCAAAAAAAATATGGACCCTCATCTCTGGCGATGGAAATACAGGGATAACCCCTATGGGCACAGGATTCTACTCTGTGTGAGCGAAGAAGGCATCATCGTTGCTCTCTATGGCGGTATTCCGTACAAGACTAATTATGATGGTCGTATCGTTGAGATCATAAACCTAATGGATCTCATGTCTCATCCGGATTACCGTGGGGAAGGCCTCTTTGTCAGAACCGGGAAAATATTCTTCGATTTCTATTGCAGGCCTGATGGGGCCTCTTTCGTTTATGGCTTTCCGGGGGAATACCATTTTGTCCTTGGCAAAAAATATTTGGGATATCGAGCCCTGGAACAGCCTGTTATCTTTCTGTCTGCACGACCTTCGGATCTGATCGGAAACACGAGAACATTCGGTGGAAGGGTTGAACGGTTGAAAAAGCCCGATTCCTGTCTCGATGACCTGTGGAAAAGATGTCGGGAGGCTTATCCCCTGACAGCCATCAGGGATGCCGGCTTCAGCAAATGGCGATTTTTTTCCCACCCTTTTCAGGAATATGAAGTGTGGGTTTACCGATCCCGTTTTAGAAAACAAATAAATGCCTACGCTGTTTTTGTGGTCGAGGAAAAAAAAGCCGCCATGATCGATATCTTTTCGCTGCCTTCTGAAAAGGTCCTTTCGGATTTTTTTGCACGCCTGGCCGCAGAGTTCCTTGGAAGGGGAATCGTCGAGATAAATACCTGGCTTCCCGATTCCCATTTTATCACGGAAGATGCTCTTTCGGCAGGTTTCAATAGAGCCCCTGAACCGAAGGGTGTTGTCTCTACCGTGCGTACTTTTGATCATTCTCCTTCCCTTGACTTCATATCTCGGAAAATGTTTTATACGATGGCAGATGTGGATCTGTTTTAAATCCACTCTAATCATTCTAAAAAAATGAAAAATATTGATTCTGATTTGCTGCTTGACATTTATTTTAGAAAATTACTGGAAGCTGTTGCGGTATTACCACCTCAATATGCGTATAAAATTCTGCCTTTTACCGGTCATCTGTTTCGTGATTTCCAGAGCTACGCGTGCGGATATGACCCGGGTGTCCTCATCAGTGCTGCCGGCAGCATGAAAGATGCCCAGGTTTCAACTTCCCGCAATATGGTTGATTCAATGAATGAATATCTGCGGTTTGAAAGCAGATATGTACTTGAAAATATATGGATTAGAAAAGAATGTAAGCGGCATGTTCTGGGAAGTTTTTATCGATCCGATATACAAGCTTTGAAAACATTTATGCGTGAACAGAATTATGTTGTTGTTACCGCGCACGTTTCCGGTCTTCTCAGCATTGTTGAACTATTGAGAATTATCGGGTATCCAACGCCTTTGATAGCGTCAAATATTTTTAATCAGGTTTGGGAAAATGCAAAGCCTATCCAAAAGAGCATGTATCTGCTGTATAAATCCTGGATAAAACGCCAGCCGCTTTTTTTTTCCGATGATAAGAACTTGATGGATAAATGCTGTCAGACCCTATCTTCGGGAAAATCCGTTATATTAGCAGCAGATGTTCCAGGGTATGATGAAAAAGGGGTGAAAGTACCTATGTTTGGGAAAAAAATATGGGTTCCTCCCGGATCTGCCAAACTCTCCTATAACTGTGGAATTCCCATCCTCGTTGCTATACCTTGGACAGATACCTGTGATAAACCATACCGTATTCTTTTTGAAAGAATATCTGTAAATAAGAATTATTCGGAGGTTATGGGAAAAATTTATCATTGTATTGAAACGGTCGTTAAATTAAATCCGGCAAATTGGAACGGTTGGCTTTATTTTGATAAAATGGTTGCTGAATAGCATGACCGAAAAAATGCAATTAGCCGTTAGCTGTTAGCGGTTAGCCGCACGATAACCGTGAACCATTCCTATCCAGAACACGGGGGATTGAAATGCTGACCGAAGAAGAACTTATTCCTTACCATGCCAGTAATCTTACCGGCAAACGGGTTCTTGTGTTAGCACCTCACCCGGACGATGAAACCATCGGGTGCGGGGGCAGCATTGCCCTTCATGGGGCGGCCGGTGACCCGGTAAAAATTGTTGTCTTGACTGATGGGGGGATGGGCGACATGTCGAATCAGACGGCAAAGGATGACTATGTGGGGTTGAGAAAGAAAGAGGCTCTTGATGCCTGCGCCATCCTTGGCATTTTCGACCTGGAATTCTGGGGATACCCGGACCGGGCTCTTTCCGGCTCTCGAGGGGCGCTTCGGAAAATGATGGACCTTCTGGTGAGTTTTGCCCCCGATCTTGTCTACTGCCCCTCTCCCCTGGAAATTCACCCCGATCACAGGG
>CAYOWC010000256.1:0-7232 GCA_964407525.1 uncultured Desulfobacteraceae bacterium
GTTCTTGTCGTTACCACCATGGACACAAAACACCAGGAAGCCGAATATGTCATTTCCTGCATCAGCGAGACCGGGTCGAATGTGTTGACAATTGATGCTGGCATTCTCGGCAAGAGTCCTGTGCCGGTTGATGTGACCCGGGAAGAGATTGCCAGTCTCGGCGGAGAAACCCTCACTGATGTCCAGAACATGGGACATGAGGGGAAGGCCCTCGCAGTGATGATCAAAGGCGCTGTGAAGAAAGCAGGGGAACTTTATGGTGAAGGGAAATTTGATGGGGTTTTTGGCCTTGGTGGTTCCATGGGAACGACCCTTGGAACATCGGTTATGCGCAGTTTCCCGGTGGGAGTCCCCAAAGTCATGGTGACTACCATGGGTTCCAGGAATACCAGAGACTTTGTGGGCACCAAAGATATCATGATGATGCACTCCGTCTGCGATCTTGCAGGATTGAACCGGATTACAACTAAGGTCCTCCGGAACGGCGCCATGGCCATGGCCGGGATGGTAAATGGATTAGGCGATAAGTCTCTAAATGAAAAACCGTTGGTTCTGCTTTCCACACTTGGAACCACCGAGGCCTGTATAAGGCGAATCCGTAAACAGCTTTTTGTCGAAGGCATGGAATCGGTGGTTTTTCATACAGTGGGAGCAGGGGGGCAGGCCATGGATGAGATGGTTCTGGAAGAAACTCCTGTTGCGGTGGTGGATCTTTCCCTCCATGAGATAAGCGACCATTATTTCGGAGGAGATTATGATGCGGGACCCGATCGGGGCAAATCGGCGCCCGAGGCGGGAATTCCTACAGTCCTGGTACCCGGTAATGCAGATTTTCTGGTAACAGGTCCCCTGGAAGACGCAAAAAAAAGGTTTCCCGGTCGCACCTGCCACGTCCACAATGCGGCCATTACGGCTCTGAGTGTCAGTGTAGAGGAAATGGCCTTTCTGGGAAAGCACCTCGCTTCCATATGTAATAACGCGAAAGGAGTGTATCGTGTAATGATTCCTTTGGAGGGCTTTTCCGCCTTTGATTCCAAAGGCAGTCCCCTATGGAACCCTGAGGGACGTGAAGCCTTCGTGGAGCATTTGACGAAGGATCTCAAAACGCCGAACTTAAAAATGATCCCATGTCACATTAATGACCCGGAGTTTTCTGAGGCTGTCCTTGAAACGCTCCATGAGATCATACCTGGTTGAAAACAGCCACAGAGGCACGGAGAACACAGAGGGTTTGTTGTGAAAAAGAGAGGGAGGATGTTGAATGAAGTGGAAAGAACTTCTGACTCCTGTGGAGTCAATGGATGCGGAAGGTGCAAGGAAATTTATCAATGAGCATGAAGAAGGCACTTACACACTTCTTGATGTGAGACAACCGGGTGAATACGAAACTGCACGAATACCGGGAGCCAGGCTTATTCCTCTTGGAGAACTGTCGGATCGCCTGGGGGAGTTGGATCCCGGAAAGCCGCTTATTGTCTATTGAGCCATAGGAGGACGTAGCCGGGCGGCTGCGCAGCTTTTGTCTGGAAAAGGTTTTAAGGATGTTTATAATCTGAAGGGAGGTCTCAAGGCCTGGCAAGGCCATAAAGCCGCGGGACCTGCAGATATGGGTATGGCCTTTCTACGGGGAGATGAGACACCTGCTGAAATCATCGTTTTAGCTTACGGAATGGAGGATGGCCTGGAAGGGTTTTATCTGACTGCATCCCAAAGAACGGATGTGGATGATCCGAAGATGGAGGAATTGCTGAAGAAACTTGCGGCGGTTGAAGAAAAACACAAACAGAGGCTTTTCAGCCTCTATCTTGAGATCCAACCGGTCGATACCGACCGGGAAAGTTTTGACCGGAATATTGTCCCAGGTGTTATGGAAGGTGGTTTTACGACGGAAGAATTTTTTCAGAAAAATCGGGATGCCATGAGAACGGTTCCTGATCTGCTTAGTATTGCCATGATGCTGGAGGCGCAGGCCATGGATCTTTATATGCGGTATTCCGAGAAAATCCCGGGAAAAGAAGGCCGAGCTATTCTGCAAAATATGGCGGAAGAGGAAAAAACACACCTCAAAACTTTAGGTAGCCTCATGGAGGAAAGTAAATAGAATGAGTAATCAGAAACGTATCACCCTTGAGATCTTTTCGGATTATGTCTGACCCTGGTGTTATTTCATCACCGGGCGTGTTGATAGACTGCAGAAGAAGCACCATTTCGATATTCGCTGGATCGCTTTTCCCCTTCACCCTGAAACTCCGGAGGACGGTACGACGTTGGAAGAGCTCTTCAGAGGCCGTCTCATGGATATCCCCGGGATGATGGCACGTCTTAAAAAAGTGGCGGAAGAAGAGAAATTGCCATTTGGCGATCGAAAAATGACCTACAATAGCAGATTGGCCCAGGAATTATCTAAGTGGGCTGAAGCGAAAGGGTATGGCCCGGCATATCATGATGCCATGTTCCGTGCCTATTTCGCCGATGGAAGAAATATCGCGAAAGTTCCCGAACTGCTTCTTATTACAGAATCGCTGGGGTTGGATGAAGGAGAGGCGAGGCAGATCCTCGATAATAGGACGTTCAAAGAGGCTGTGGATGCAGATTGGCAGCGATCGAGAGTGCAGAAAGTTAGTGCCGTCCCCACTTTTTTTATGGAGGGCAGAAACCTTGTGGGCGCCCAATCCTACGCCGCCCTTGAAAATTTTGTACAGGAAGAGATGGCGAAGGGCTCATGACATCTGAGACTTCTGAGGAATTCAAACCCCTTGAGATGACCCATAAGTCTATCTTTGACCGATTTCTGGCTCTCGATCCCCCTGAAATTTCTGAACTGTCTTTTACGAATCTTTTCATGTGGCGCAAAAAAAACCGACCCGTGTGGCGTGAGCAGGACGGGTGCGTGTTGCTGATTATGAGACCCGGGAATGGAATCCCTTTCGGAATTCAGCCTTTTGGACCGGGAGATAAGGAAAAGGCTCTCGCTGCACTTTGTGGATATATCGAGAATATGACGCCTCAAGTCGAAATCAAAAGGGCAGGGAAGGGGTTTGTGGAAAAATGGGCTGATCCGGATCTCTATTCCTGTACATTTGATCGGGACAACAGTGACTATGTGTACACGGTACGAGACCTGATCGACCTCGCCGGAAAAAAATACCATCGCAAGAAACATCAGTTGAACCGATTTACCAAAAAATACCATTTTGAATACAAAGAAATGGACGAAGAGATGGTGGAATGTTTCCTCGATATGCAGGAAGAGTGGTGCCGGATGAAGGAATGCGAGGATAATCAGGGTCTCGTTTCTGAAGATTACGCCATCAGGCAGGCCTTAACCCATTTTGAAGAACTTGATTATCGTGGGGGGGCCATACAAATCGATTCCAAGCTGGAAGCCATCACTCTGGGAGAAATGCTGGATTCAAAGACAGCTGTGATTCATATCGAGAAAGCCAATCCAGAAATACCGGGGCTTTATGTGGCTATGAATCATTTTTTTTGCCGACACGCGTGGAGTGAAGTCGCATATGTCAACCGGGAGCAGGATCTGGGCATTAAAGGTCTCAGGACAGCCAAGGAATCTTATTACCCGCACCATATGGTCAAGAAATATACTTTGACACCCAAAGTCGTTTGGAACAAAAAAAACCAACCGTTTTCATATGAGCGCCGGCTCTGAGCGGAAAAGAGGTCAGTCAGATCGAAACAGAAACTTCTTAAAGAAAGTCTCGCGCAGAGACGCAAAGACGCTGAGAACGAGGTTTCCCCGCTTCCTTTTTTTGTGCAGGCGGGATCTCCGCTACGCTCCGACAAGTTTCAAATTTCCAGTTTCAAATTGATTTCACATGAACGCCGCCTCTGACGGGGAAAAATGGTCAATCAGATCGAAACAGAAACTTTTGGGTTTTGTGGTACCTAAAAGCTGCAATTAGCACTTAGCGGTTACATAGCCCTATAATATTAGTCGTTTACGGAAAAACAACTTAGCATCAAAAAATGAAAGTTGCAATACAGGAAAAGCTGATGTAAATCATTTACATCGTTAAGCTAATGGCTAATCGCTTAAAAGCTAATTGCTGCTTTTAGGTGGTAGGCTTTGAGGGAATCCCGATGATCCGTGACTGCCTACTGCTTACTACTTACTGCCTACTATTTACTGTCTACTGAAGTGTGGACCAGGTCTATGATGGTCACTTCGGGAGGAGACAAAAAACGCAGGGGCGGTCCCCAGGTCCCGGAACCACGGTTTACATAGAGGAAAGAGCCGTTTTTAAGGTCCAGGAGCCCTGCATCGATGGGATACATCTTTTTGATAATGAGGGTGAAGGGGAAAATCTGACCCCGGTGGGTATGACCGGATAGCTGAAGATCGAAAAGCCCCTCGCTCTGTTTTAATAAATAGGGTCGATGTTTCAGGAGCAAAACAAATCGATCTTCCGGAAGTCCTGAAAGCAACGCTTCTTCTTCTTTACGGGGGATGTTGTATTTTCCTCTTGGATCGTCCACGCCTGCAATAGTAATGACCTCCGGGATGTCCACCTTTTCCCCCCGCAAAACCTTGAATCCGGCATTGGTCGTAAACGCCAGGGCTTTATTGATTCCTGCGTGGAATTCATGGTTTCCGGTAACAGCGAACTTTCCATAGGGAGGAGTGATTTGACGGAACCTGTTTGCTATCCGATCAATATTGTCGATTTGTCCGTCAACCAGATCTCCTGTTGAAACCAGTATATCAGGTTTTGCCGCTTCCACTTTCCTCAGGATATTTTCCAGCCTGGAATCCCTTACAATCAGCCCCAGGTGAACATCCGAAATCTGCACAATTCTTACCCTGCCTTGCTTTTCAGAGATTTTTGCCGTTTCGATGGTAATATGTTCCGTCCTAATGTTAAGGGCCTCGAAGTAGGCATATACCCCGATTCCAAAGGCAAAGGCGGCGGCAACATAAAAGAGCGCTTTTGGGGCGAATCCCCACGTTCCGGGAGTCTGGTGAAAAACCCAGGCTGAAAAAGAAAGCAGCATTCGGATAAGATCAAGCAAGAACGCGCTGCATACGAAAAGAAAAAGAAACCCCATCCAGGTAAATCCAACATGGGCCAGGATTTGCGGGAGTCGTTGCATTCCATCTCTTTCAAAGACCCTGACGAGAATGGGACAGAAAACCATGAAAGCCATGATCAGGGCAAGAATAAACAAAAACACCTTGCCTGAAGAGAAACCTGCTCTTATCTTCAGGAAGGCGTAAAAATGGAGAAGACTGTAGAGGGTTATAAAAACGGTGAGAAAAATAGAAAATCGCAAATCAGAAAACTCCTTTGAGACCTCGTTAAGATGTATAAACTATGCTCAAGTGGTGGGAATGCAATCTCTCGACGCAAAAATCAACAATTCATAACTCATAATTCATAATTTTAGTATGGTTGCCATGTCCCGTCGCTGGCTTATCTTTTATATTACATCTTCCAATTTTTTCCTTTCCCAATTTTATCGGGCATCAAATGCGGTAATCGCCAATGACCTCCTCGTTGATCTCTCTCTTGATACAAAGGGCCTCGGAACCATCAGTGCCGCCTTTTTTTACGCGTTTGCTTTCACCCAGATTCCTATCAGCATGCTCCTCGATCGTATTGGACCCAGACGATTGATGACGGGGCTTTCCCTCGTAGGAATTGCCGGGGCCTTCATTTTTGCAAGCGCTGGCTCCATGGGGATGGGGCTATTAGGGCGTATCCTTCTCGGTATAGGTATGGCTTGTAACCTTATGGGGACCCTCAAACTCATGACCGTGTGGTTTAAACCTGCTACGTTTGCAACTCTTACCGGAGCCATTTTTTCTATTGGGACAGCCGGAAATATGGCCGCAACAACGCCAATGGTTTTTCTCGTAAACGCCGTTGGATGGAGATATGCCTTTGGTATCATAGGAGTGGTAAATCTTTTTCTCGTGCTGGGGCTCTATCTGATAGTGAGGGACAATCCGCCGAAAAAACTCTTTGCCGCTCCCGAGAACACACCCCAGAATACCCAAAGCGCCTTTTCAGTGCTGCTTTTTCTTTTCAAGAAGAAAGAATACTGGATCATTTCCTTGAGCAGTTTCATCGGCTATGGAATCTACGGATCCTTTCAAACACTCTGGGCCGGACCCTATCTTACTGAGGTGATGGGACTGAGTGTCATGAACGCGGGCCACCTGATTTTCTCGATGAACGTGGGGGCCATTTTGGGCGCCCCCATTTGGGGAGCTCTGTCCGACAGGTTTTTTAAGACACGGAAATGGGTCGTTACCGGAGGGCTTTTGGTTGTTATCCTCATTATGCTGCTTTTTGCTGGACTCCCCGTGGGAACGGGATTCCTCCTATTGATGCTGATATTTGTAAGTTTTGGTTTCTTCAGAGCTTCGGGAGCATTGATGTATGTGCATATCAAAGAGATCATGCCCCTGTCCATGGCAGGAACTGCGATGACAGGGATCAATTTCTTCACCATGATTGGTCCGGCCTTTTTTCTCCAGGGCCTGGGAATATTGATGCAGGCGCTCTATCCCGATGCTTCAATGGGACCTGAGGCATTTGTGGCATCGTTTCTGGTTTGTGCTTTTTGTTTACTGGTGGTTACAGTGGCCTATGCTTTCACGAGAGACAGCATGAAAGAAGAAGGATGAAGATCATGAGGAGAGGAGCATAAGGGCTTCTAGAAAAAGAATAAGGGGGAAAAATCCAGGCTCCCATCCGATTGATCCTTGCGGGTTTTGCTCGATTTCCATAGCCTCCGGTTCCACCTTGCTGGCGGCTACGACCGTAACGTAGAGGGCTACGATGACTGGGTAGGCAGCCGGAAAAAATAGTCGATGCGAAGAAGATATCCCACCTGGGGGTAACTGCGCGTCAGAGCTAGGTGAAACAGGAGAATGCTCAGGAGGGCGCCCGTCAGCGAAGCCAGTCGCGACCGGACCTGTTCCAGTGGCAGCCAGAAGACAGCGAGAGGCATGACCATTAGAATAAGCATGGGCAAAAAAAGCGTCACATAATAGGGCACCAGGAGCCGCTGAACGCGTGCTGTGTAGCGGCTAATTGGAAAAAGGCCATGTCCTTCATAAGGTTGTCGGGGGCCTCCACGGGTGGTGTGGGCCGAGTAGGTGGCGGCATAGTCCTTCTGGTGCAGGAATTTCCATCCGTCGGGAATACGGTTTTCCAGTGATTGAAGGTCTCGTAAAAAGTCCCCAAACCCGTCACCCCCGCGAA
>CAYOWC010000257.1:0-7227 GCA_964407525.1 uncultured Desulfobacteraceae bacterium
TTGTGAAAAAGGAAGACCCGCATTATGACTGGGGGCTTTACGGGGTTATGGTGGTGCCGAGCTGGCATATTGAGGATATCCGCATGGTCAAAGGGGAAAAGGAGCTGCAGACCCTCCGGGAAAAATATCCCACGGCCGTGAATCGTGGAAGTGACCTGGGGCTTTTTTAAAATAACTTAAGGAACCTATTATGAAAAAACGACTTATCTTTTGTATGTTTATTCTGTTGTTGTTCGCCGGATGCGCAGCAAGGCATCTACAGAACACCATCACCCAGACATCCACCATCGACGCTCTTCTGGCAGGAGTTTATGACGGTCAGATGTCCTGCACCCAACTCATGACCCACGGCAACCTGGGGATCGGCACCTTTGATCATCTGGACGGGGAGATGATCCTTCTGGATGGTGCGCTTTACCAGGTGAAATCCGACGGAAAGGTCTACGAACCTCATAGGGCATTAACCACTCCTTTCGCCGCTGTTTGTCGGTTCTTGCCGGATGAGGTCATTGGCCTTGACAACCCCATTACCTATGCCGGGCTGAAGAAGCTTCTGGATGAACGGATCCCCAACCAGAATCTTTTCTGTGCCATTAAAATAACGGGCCGCTTCAAGAGTGTTCACACCCGAAGCGTTCCGGCTCAGAAAAAGCCCTATCCGCCCCTGGCCGAAGTCACGGCCCATCAACCGGAATTCAGGGGAAAAGACATTACCGGAAGCATCGTCGGATTTCGGTGTCCGCCCTTTGTAAAGGGCATTAATGTGCCGGGATATCATCTTCATTTCCTGAGTGACTCCAGAAAGTTCGGCGGCCACCTGCTGGGGTTTGACATGGAGAAAGGCCAATGCGCCGTGGATATCTGCAACCAATTTGTTTTGATATTACCGGAAGATAAAGACGTTTTGAAATCCGTGGACTTGTCAAAGGATAGGAGCAAAGATCTGAAGCGGGTTGAACAATAGGCATAAGGGCCTGCATGGTCATCGATAAGGATTTTCCCCCTATGATGGCCTTACAAACCCTAAGCGGGTTCCCGTTTTGAAAATTGGAGAAAGGGAGGATTTTTCATGAAGACAATGGCTGATCGGATGGTAGAAATCTTGAAAGAAGCGGGTGTAGAGGTTCTCTTTGGGATTCCCAGTATCCACAATCTTGGCCTGTATGAGGCCTTGCGAAAGGAATCCGGGATTAAGCATATCCTTTGCCGACACGAGAGCACGGCGACCCATATGGCGGATGGCTACGCCAGAGAGAGCGGTAAGGTCGGGGTGGTGATTACTTCAACTGGTCCGGGAGCCGGGTACGCTGTCCCGGCCATTCAGGAGGCCCTTGGCAGTAGTGTCCCTTTGCTTGTGATTGCTACCAATATTGCCTCTGCAAAGATTGGAAAAGAGATTGGTTCCCTCCACGAAGTCACGGAGCAGGAAAAGATTTTCGAGAAAATAACGAAAGGGATTTTTGTGGCTCGAGCCAAATCAGACATAGAGGATCTGACCCGAAAGGCATTAAAGGCCTCTCTAACTGGAAGGCCCGGGCCGGTGTATCTGGAAATACCGACCGATTTGTTTAATATGGAAGCCGACGAAATGAGCCCGCCCATGGGAGAAACCTCCCTGAAACCACAGTCCCTGCCCAGCCTGGATGGGGCCATAGCGCTTATTCGAGATGCAGAGAACCCTTTGATTCTCATTGGAACAGCCGCTTTGCGTGCGGGGCTTTCCGAGGAAGTGGTTGCCCTTGCCGAGAATTTGACCGCCCCTGTTCTTTTTACCGCCAATGCGCGTGGAATGATTCCCGATGACCATCCCTTTGCCCTGGGTAATGCCGCCCGGCGTGGCGTCATTCGGGAAGCCGTTGCTTCCTCTGATCTTGTCCTGGCCGTGGGTACCCGGCTCAGGGAGGTGGATGCCAAAAGAAGAGGCCTTCTATTGCCCCGGCTCATCCATGTGGATTGGGACGATCAATGGATTGATAGAAACTTCCCGACGGAAATTGCCCTTACCGGGGATCTGATCAAGATCGTACGGGCACTGGTCCAGGAAACCGCCCCTTTGACGCATGAGGAAAATCGCAAAACGCGGTTGGAGGAGATCGTTTCAAATCGAGAGGAAGAGACCTTTCAAATCGAGAAAGAGCACTCTGAACTGGCCTATCTAAATGTCCTTCGAGATGCCATACCCCGGGTAAGCACCCTTGTGGTGGATAACACAATCCTGGGGTATTGGTCGGAATACTTCTATCCTTCTTATATCCCCGGCGGCTGGATGGGCGCCAAGGGATCTTCCATCATCGGGTACGCGTTTGCTGGGGCCGTGGGGGCCAAAATCGCTGCCCCTGACAAACCGATTGTGGCGTTGATCGGGGATGGCGGCTTTCTCTACAGCACCCAGGAGCTTGCCACTTGCGTGAGGCATGGTGTCGGTTTTCCCTTGATTGTTGTCAACAGCCGATCCTTCGGCATCATCGGGTATCTTCAGGAAAAATTCCACGACCATGAATACGAGACCCAATTGGCGAACCCTGATTTTGTCCAACTGGCCAAGGCATACGGTGTGGAGGGATGCCGGGTGACGTCTCCAACTGAACTTCAAGACGCCGTGACAGAGGCTCTTTCTTCCGGCGAGATGCGATTAATTGAATTGGTGGAAGATTTTCCCGAACCGCCTTTTGCCAAATATTAGAAAAGAGGTCTCAAATTGCCTGCATCTTTCGCTAAACGTCTTCAGGTCTTCCTGCCCTTTGCCCTGGGGTATTTTCTTTCCTATCTGTACAGGGTTATTAACTCCGTGCTGGCGCCCGACCTGGCTACCGATATCGGAGTTGATCCTTCCGGCCTGGGGCTGCTCACCTCTGCTTACTTTATCACATTTGCAGCCTTTCAATTGCCGTTGGGTGTGCTGCTGGATCGGTTTGGACCCCGCAGGATCGAAGCCGCCCTGCTGATTGTGGCCGCAGCGGGCGCCTTTGTCTTCGCAAGTGCTCATACCCTGAGCGGTCTGATAATAGGTCGGGGGCTCATCGGTTTTGGGGTTTCGGCCTGTCTGATGGCAGCCTTTAAGGCTTTCGTAATCTGGTTTCCCAAAGAGAAATGGGCGCAGATCAATGGGTTTCAAATGGCCGCAGGAGGATTGGGTGCTCTGGCTGCTACCTCCCCGGTTGAGGCAGCCCTTGTCGTAACCGACTGGCGTGGAGTATTCAATATGCTGGCGGTGTTTACCCTCGTGGTGGCAGCCATCATCTTCTTTGTTGTGCCGGAACGACGAGCAACCGGCGGAGGCGAGCCTTTCGCGGATCAAATACGGGGCATCAAGACCGTTCTGACCAATCTGAACTTCTGGCGTATTGCCCCCTGGGCCACTCTTTCCCAGGCAAGCTACCTTGCGATTCATGGTCTTTGGGCGGGACCCTGGCTTCGTGATGTGGCCGGCTATGATAGACCTGAGGTAACCGGGACTCTTTTTCTGATGGCACTTGGCATGATTTGCGGTTTTGTTGTGCTGGGAACAGCTGCTGAACGCCTTGGTCGGCGAGGCATATCGACCCTGACCATGGCAGCCTGGGGCATGGGCTGTTGGATGGTCGTTATGTTGTTGATTGCTTTTGAATTAACATTCTGGTGCAAACCCCTCTGGGTACTATTCGGATTTTTCGGCACATCGGGTATCCTGCCCTATGCGGCTCTTTCCCAAAGTTTCCCAACGCATCTCTCGGGGCGGGCCAATACGGCACTTAATCTACTCGTATTTATAGGGGCCTTTGCGGCCCAATGGGGTATCGGCGCCATTATCGGTCGATGGCCGATCACTGAAAGCGGAGGTTATTCACCCGGTGGGTATCAAGCGTCCTTCGTCATTCTCCTTGTACTGCAATTTCTCACGATCATCTGGTTTTGGATGGCCAGTGCTTTTATGAGAAAGCGAGGAGGAGATGAAGGAGCAGGGGTTGGTTGAAAATCCGTCAGTATGGGTGGAAGTTGTTTAGCCAGTCGATGATTTCATTCCAAGCCAGGTCAAGGTTTCCGATCTGACAGTGCTGGTCTCCTCCCTCTCCGGCCAAGAAGAGCCGCCCCCTTACGGTTCGGGCATTAACCAGGGCCTGCTTCTGCTCGAAATAGAACTCCCGGGGCACAAAATGATCGTTCTCACCGGCCAATAAGAGTACGTCCTGCCTGATCAAGGGCGATATCTCACGGGTGGTGAACCTGGAAAATTCATACAGGTATTCAAAGGGGCTTTTCCCGCCGGTAATATACATGCCGTGGTTGACCATCCAATCAACCATGTCATTGGTCTTACGCAGCTCCGCTATGAACGCGTTTACTTCTCCGGCCTTTTTTGAAATCACCAGATCATGGAGGTCGATAAGGAAGTTTTTAGCGAAAGCGGCGAGGGCGTCCCAGACTACGTCAAAGGCTACGACTCGGGCTATCCGTGGGTCATAGGCGGCTGCCCTGAGCGCCAGGTATCCTCCCAGGCTGATGCCGATGAGGCACACGTTGTCCAGACCAAAGTGATCCAGGACCGCCCCCACCGGCTTTTCCCACCGATGGTCCATTTTCAGTCCCTGCCGCAAGGACCGACCCTGACCCGGACCTTCAAAGACGATCACGGTATATCCCAAATCAGGCAAGCGCCGAATGGATAGATAAAACTCCTCCATGAAGGAGTCGAACCCCCCGTGCAGGACCACTACCCCTTTTTCCCTGGGGGCCTTCATTCTCAACGCGGGCAGGGCGCTGTCCATGTAGGGGACCTCCACCCTTTCAAAGGAGTCTTTTCCCACGGCTTCATAAAAACACCTCTGGAAATCCTCGTAGCTGATATTTTTTTCGGGGCGCTGGTCCGGCAGAAAAAATTCGGACATGCGGTAGTAGGTTGCAGCGTGCATGGGGCGGCCCTGGGACTCAGCCCTCAGTGCAAGCTTATGCCATTGTTCATACCAGATGTTGCCGTTAAATTCGTGAAGGTGCGGGGCGATCTCCCGGAGTTCTTCTTCCAGACAGCCTTCCGGTCCATTGCTTAGCGCCCTGTTGATTTGAAAATTAAGGTTGGGCAAAGGCACGAACTGTTCGTACGCCATAGAAGGCTCCCTCAGACTTTAGAATGCAGTAGGCGGTAAGTAGTAGAGAGTAAGCAGAAAGCAGAAGGCAGTCCCGCCTTCGTATGAATTCTTCACACCTAGAAGCTGCAATTAGCTTAAAGATCCCAATCATTTGCATGACTTTTCTCTTTATTTGGGATTTCACTTTTTGATGCTTACCTATTGCATCGTAAATAGCTGACATTGTGTGGCTATGTAACCACTAACCGCTAATTGCAGCTTTTAGGTTACAGATTGAGTATCTTCCTGGCCTCTTGTGGCGTGGCCACTTCCCGTCCCATTTCCTCGGATATCCTTTTTATCTTGGCCACCATCTGGGCGTTGCTGTCGGCCGACACGCCCTTGGAGATATGAACGCAATCTTCGAAACCTACCCGGATGTTCCCGCCGGCCGCTATGGCTGTAGGTCCCAGGTCGAAAATTTTCAGACCCAGAGCGCAAAGTGACCAGGTGGCGTTTGGCTGGATGGAGTTTTTCAGAAATACCAGGTTGTCCACCGTGGGTTGCATGCCGCCCATGACTCCCAGCACAAACTGGTAGTGGAGAGGGTGTTTGAGTGCATCCAGGGAAAGCAGCACCTCCGCGTTATTCAGCATGCCGGCATCATAGATCTCCAACTCCGGTTTCACCCCGAATTTCAGCATGGTGTCGGCGAATTTCAGTAGATGACCCCAGGGATTCATCTGCACGTCATCCAGAATGAACTCCCTCTTTTTCCGATTGAGGATTCCAAAGTTCAGGGATCCGCAATTGAGCGAGGCCATATCCGGCTTCAGGTTCGGGTCAGCCGAAAGTTCAGGTATCACAGCCAGTCTGGTTTCCAGCGACATGCCGGGTCCCCCCCCGGTAGTGACGTTTACGATGATGTCGGACTCATTCCTTACAATCTTGATGATTTCCTTGAACAGCGCCGCTTCCTGACAGGGCTTGCCGGTTTCCGGGTCCCTGGTATGAAGATGGACAACGCTCGCCCCGGCCTTCCAACTTTCAATGGTTTCCCGGGCTATTTCCCGGGGTGTATAGGGCACGTTAGGATTCTGCTTGCGGTTTGTCAGGGATCCCGTTACTGCGTTGGTTATGATTAATTTTTCCAAGAGTGAACCTCCTTTTTGTATCTATAATGAGGCAAAGGTGATTAGATTCGACTACTCATTTGTTATTGTAACATATCAAACCATATTGATTTGGGTGTCAAGGAAAAAATTACGATCGCATCGAATTTATTGACAAGGACCGGAATTCCGCCTATTGTAAATCTTTTCCTTTGAGACGAAAAGATCTATGCTGCTATGGGCTCAAATGACACAAACGGATGAGGTGCTTAAAAATGGGTGATTTTGGGAAAACGCTGAGGGTGAAACGCCGCCAGCGAATGATGACATTGAAACAACTATCCGAAAGGACTAAACTCTCTGTGAGCCTGCTCAGCGAGATCGAGCGCGGCCTGGCACAGCCCTCCATGTCATCTCTCAAGAAAATATCACAAGCTATGGGCTTCAGTTCCTTTGATTTTGGAGATGAAGAAAACGGTCGTATTGATGCGGTCCAGGCTCAAACCCAGCCCAAGTACGTGAATGAGATGAAAGTGGTCAGGGTCGGCCAAAGAAAAAAGCTTATGGATCCCAGTCGTTCCCCATATATGTATGAGTTGTTAACTCCTGATTTCAAACGGTTGATTGAGGTACTCTACCTTCGCTGGGAGCCGGGATTCTCTTCGGGGCCGGACCCGATAATGGATCCGCCGGGTGAGAAGTTCGTGCTTGTACTGAAAGGCAGTGTAGAATATCAGGTCGGGGATGAAGTGGTGCAGCTTCATGAAGGGGATTCTGTGTACTATCCCAGCGGCAAGCCGGTTTTTTTCCGGGTTCTAGGCGATGAAAGCTGTCACGCAATAGGAGTGGGAACGCCCCCTAGTTTTTGAATCTTAAATCCTTTCAATAGTTTGTTTAATTTTAGGTCTGATATATAGTGTCTCTCTTGTGAAACTGGTTATTGGTTTTTGAACCGCAAAGTCGCCCCGTTTGAATATGATGAGCTGTCCTTCGGAATCTAACGGGATAAACTGCGGCCGCAAAGCCTTTTTCGAATCGGAACGGACGATTCGAAAAAACAGCCATTATTTTTT
>CAYOWC010000258.1:0-7129 GCA_964407525.1 uncultured Desulfobacteraceae bacterium
TTAGGCACTCGGCATTTCATCCACAAACTCGAGGGTTAGAATATCATCCCATGGCTCCGCTTTTTTTATTTTTACTCGTATTTTCTGCCCTGGGGAAAAGATCATGCCACTTTGACGCTTCAGATCGCACAAGAGCAGAAAATCGTTCAGAATAACTCGGTACTTGCTTTTCATTTCATTCAGGATCAGTGCTTCAAACACTTCCCCCCGGTGCATGGAAAGAAATTTAAGGGTCCAGTACCGAATGCGGCTCCTTTTAATAAATCCCACTTTCTTAATAACAGGCTCAACAGAAATTCTGAGCTCCTCGAGATCTCCATCATTATAAAGGAGGTCCTTCCCCAGTAGAAAACAGTGCAATTGCCTCTGGATAACCAGATCAAGGTACCGCCTGATCGGTGATGTGGCCTGCGTATAACCATCTACCCCCAATCCGGAATGTTTACCCGGCACCGTAGAAATATGGAGGGGACTAAGCTTGCGACGCTGTGTAAAAACATAGTAGATATAACCGGATTCATCAAAGGAAAATCGCTCACCTGGGTCACCCTGATTTCTGAAGAGAACCGGAATATCGTTTTCGTAACAAAATCCGGCCGTCAGACTATTATAAATAATCATGAGCTCAGCCACAATCATTCTTGAGGGAGTGTCCTGCTCTTCCAGTGCAAAGGTAGCAAGGGTTTCACCGTTGAAAGTAAATTCGGGTTCCGGAAGGGACAGGTTCAGGGCATCCTGGTCCATCCTCTTCTGCCTCAACCGCAGACATAACCTGTGCAATTCCAACATCAGCGGGTCGTTTTCAAGGTTTTGGTTCACATCACCGTAAACCAACTGCTGCCGCACTCGTATAATGCTCGGAGTAAATCGATAATCGATCAATTCTCCGGCCCTGTCAAATTTAACCAGAAGGGATATGGAAAGTCGATCGGAATCCTTTTTAAGACTCAGAAGATCCTGGGAAAGTTCCGGGGGAATCATCGGTATCTGTCTGCGTGGAAGATAATGAGAAGACGCCCTCGAAGCTGCCGCCAAGTCCAGAGCACTCTCGGGAGCGATCACTGCCGCTACATCCGAAATATGGATGCCGACCAAGAGGTTATCCCCTTCTATGACAATGCTCAAGGCATCGTCATAATCAAGTGTGTCAGGCCCATCAATGGTAAAACAGGGAAGGTGCCTCAAATCTTCACGACCGTCGGCGGCAGGCTGCTTCCCGGCAAGATTCTCTGCTTCTGCCAGTTCCTTTTCTGTAAAGGATAGATCAATGTCAGCCTTCAATAAGTCCAGATTTTCATCTTCTCGCCATATGCCCAGTTTCACCAGTAGAGACATGGACTGCCTGATATCCGTAATGCCGGCAGCGGAGAGGAGTTCTTTGCCGTACTTAAAATCCGGGGCATCATTCCCGTTAAGGGCCAGCTGAACCAACAGGTCAATAATTTCTTCCTTGAATGGAGGAGCTTCCGCAGTTTTGCCCCGGCAAACTTCCGAAAGCCACAGGCTCCCATGTCTGAGCCTCTCGGCCTTGATCTCCTCTTCTTCCTTCTGTCGCCTGATCTGGTCAACCCGATCTTCGGAATTAGGCATAAATTGCCCGTTTTTCATTTTAAAATACAAGCGGTTGTCAAAAATAGCCCTCAGGATCGCGGAGGCGTGATTGTCTCCTGCCTCATCCCCAAAAACAAGTTCCGCCAGATATTTATGGTCGTATGTTTCTTCATCATCTCGAACTAGTTCCCAGACTTCCTCCACATCAATTTCATGCTTCAACTTATCCCTGGCATTTTCAATATCACAAAGCCCTGCGATAAGAACTTCCCTGGGCTTTGAAAGATTTACACCAGTTTCAGAAACCGCAATGGCCCGCTTGGGGGAAAGATTAATTTCCCTGTTTGAAGCCGTCAACAGATGCAAACGGCTCCCCCTTTCCTCGAGGCATATGGTGCAGATAAAACGACCTTGATCTATATATTCTACGATTTTCCCCTCGTACATATAAAACGCTACCAATCCTTTCTGTGAATCCGAACTCAGAGGCCCTAATTGCAGGGCATTGGGTGCGGGGGTACTTGTTATCTATCCGTTGATGGCTATTATTCAGTCGTGCTTTAAAACCCTTTTCCTTTTTGTTCGCAGTGTAGTAACAGGTGAGGACGATCCTGTCAATGCTACCGTTTTAATACCAGGAATCAAAATGCAATTTGACTACGATCTCAATCAAAGGGTACCAATTCTAAAATCCCTCCTCCTGGGGCTTCAATGGGCAGCCATCCTCATTTCCTCCATTATCATCCTCGGGAAGGTCATCGGAGCCCTCCATTATAGCGATGCCATGGGACAGATCCTGTACCTCCAAAAAATCCTTTTTCTATGCGCCGTAACTCTCTTCTGCCAAGTCTTCTGGGGACATAAACTACCGGTGGCCCCCGGCCCTGCCGCAGTGCTATTTGTGGGCATCCTGGCCAGCCAAGGGTTTGGAATACAAACCATATACTCCTCATTGGTAATCGGAGGGGGATTGATTGCCGTCCTTTCAATCAGTGGGCTTTTTAAGTATCTCCAGAAATTCTTCACGTCCAATGTGATCGCCGTGGTCCTGCTGCTCATCACCTTTACCATCGCCCCCACCATCCGAAATCTGATGATCGACAGCCAAAATGGGATCGATCCCGTCTACAATATGGGTTTTTCCCTGTCCCTGGTTTTTGTGATGCTTCTGCTTTATGGAATGTTGAGCGGAATTTGGCGGGCCACCCTCATGATCTGGGGCATGATTTTCGGCAGCCTCTGTTATTTCCTGATATTTCACGGCAGCCTGGCCTATGGACCGCCATCAGACATCCCATTGTTCAATGATTTCTTCGAACAAATGAACTTCCACTTCTCGTTCCAACCGGGGGTTCTCATCTCTTTTCTCTTTTGCTATATAGCCCTTTCCATCAATGATTTAGGGTCGATTCAGGCAGTCAACGAAATGCTGAAGCCGGGAGATGAAGGCGGCCGCATTACCCGGGGCATAGCCATTACCGGCGTGGCTAATATAGCCGCCGGATTTTTCGGTGTAATCGGGCCTGTCAATTACACTATCAGCCCAGGGGTAATCGTATCCACGAGATGCGCATCCCAATTCGTCCTGCTGCCTGCCGCCGCCGTGATGTTCCTATTGGCCTTTTTCCCGACTGCAACCGGATTCATCGGAAGCGTACCTTCCCCCGTGATCGGCGCGGTTCTGGCCTATGTGATGGTATCCCAAATCGCCTCGGGCCTGATGGTTGCCTTCAAAGGCACGGGCGGGAAAAGCTTTGCATTTGAAGATGGTATGGTTATCGGATTATCCATCCTTCTGGGAACTATAGTGGCATTTCTACCGTCACAGGTGGTCAATGGTCTCCCTCCTTTTTTAAGGCCTATTCTTGGCAATGGCTTCGTGGTAGGCGTGGTCAGCGCTCTCATCATGGAACACCTCGTGGTGGGACGAAAGCCAAAAAGAGAACCATAACGGGGAGATTTATCAACATGCCATGCAATTGCAAACATTCAGGAATTTTGTTAAAGTACAAATATTTTTGAACATGACTTCAAGAAAACGGTGATGAATGGAAAAGCAAGATTACAAAAAACGTGTGTCAGCACTGAGAAAAAATTTTGAATTAGAGGCTGATGGGAAACACGACACCCTATGGATCATTCAATCTGAAAATAGGCGGTACTGTTCCGGGTTCACCGCAGAAGATCCCCAATGCAACGAATCGTGCGGCTCGCTCCTCATCAGCGGGGAACACACACTGCTGGTCACGGATTCCCGGTATACCCTGCAGGCTGAAAAAGAAGCAGCATATTTTTCGGTAAAGACTTTGAAAACCGGGCTCATGGATGATTTCCCTGAACTTATGAAAGAGACGGGAACAAAAACTCTGGGTTTTGAAGGAGACTATCTCCCCTGGAAGAAACACGGCGAGTTAAAAGAAAAACTTACAGCCCTCTCACCGCCGGTGGCCCTTGAACCCATGGATTCGGTAATTGAAGAGATGCGGGAAATCAAAGAAGAAGCAGAAATCAGAGCGTTGAAAGATGCTGCCCATATGATCAGCCGCATTTTAGATGAACTATTCTCTCAGCTGAAACCGGGCATGACGGAGTTGGAAGCGGCCTGGCAAATTGAAAGACTTGCCAGGGATGCCGGAGCAGATGGCCTTTCATTCCCCCCCATAGTAGCGTCCGGACCCAACGGAGCCCTTCCCCATGCAGAGCCCTCAAACAGAAAACTCCGGCAAGGAGAACCTATTATAATAGATGCCGGTGTGAAACTGCACGGATACTGCTCCGACATCACAAGGACAGTTTTTCTTGGAAGCCCTGATAAGGAATTTGCAGATATTTACAGGACAGTCCGGAAAGCCCAACTCGCGGCATTAAAATCCGCCAGACCTCATATGCAAAGCACGGATCTTGACTCCATAGCAAGAAATCTCATTAAAGAGGCCGGCTATGGTGACTATTTTGGACACAGTCTCGGTCACGGGGTAGGACTTGCCACTCACGAAGGACCGAGAGTAGGGCCACGAAATCCGGTCACCTTCAAACCCGGAAACGTAGTTACCATTGAACCGGGCATTTACATTCCTGGAAAAGGGGGAGTTCGTCTGGAAGAAATGGTCTGGATTACAGAGACAGGATCAGAGGTTCTGACTGACAATAATCACTTCTACAATTTCAGGACATAAAACATTGGACTTCAACAACCTCATCGACCAATTTGTCAATCACATGAGAGTAGAACGGGGGCTGGCTGAGAATACGGTCTCGGCCTACAGCGGGGATCTTGTGGAACTGGCAAAATTTTTTGAGAATAAGGATCTGAACCCTTTCGATATTTCAAGGAAATCCATTGCCGATTATGTGAGTTTTTTACGAAAAAAACATTCCCCAAGATCTGTGGCAAGAAAGATTTCCGCCACAAAAATGTTTTTTCGTTTTCTCGCTTCGGAAGGACTTATAAAAATAGACCCCGCACGACTCCTCGAAACGCCTCACCTTCCAAGGTCGTTGCCGGACGTCTTGAATATAGAGCAAATAAAGCAACTGCTTGCCCAACCGGATAGTACAAAAGCGAAAGGACAGAGAGATAATGCCATGATTGAGTTGCTCTATGCATCGGGGTTGAGGGTCTCTGAACTGATAAATCTCAAAATCCAGGATGTAAACCTGGAAGCTGGTTTTTTGCGAACCATGGGAAAGGGCTCCAAAGAAAGGCTTGTCCCCTTCGGAGAAAAAGCAAGAAAGGCGGTTATTGCGTATATCCAAGGTGGCCGGGCTATGCTAGACAAGGGGGAGAACTCCCCATATCTCTTCCTCAATTTCAGGCAAAAACCGATGACCAGACAGGGTTTCTGGAAGATTATCAAAAAATACGGGAAAGACGCGGGCATCAAGAAGAAGATCACCCCACACAGTCTGAGGCATTCTTTTGCAAGCCATCTTCTGGAGGGGGGAGCTGACTTGCGAGCCGTACAGGTCATGCTGGGCCATGAAGATATTTCCACCACCCAGATCTATACCCACGTCACAAGAGAAAGGCTGAAAGAGCTTCATGAAAAATGTCATCCCAGACCGTAGAGTGATAATGAACGATGGGTGATCTTATCAGGCTTAAAGACAGAATAAAGGAAGCAACGGGAAGAGGTAGTTCCGGCCCATGGGAATTCCGTAAACCCATGTGGAGAACTGTTCATTTCACGCAGATTCTCCGTATTTCAATAGAAGAGCTGCCCTCAAACTCCAAAGCATTCCCTCAGATGCCTCCCCATTTCGTATTGAAAGGCGGCCTAGCTTATACCATACTCTCCATGTATACCAATAGAGACAACGAAAGGGAAATGAGGGAGATCTATTATCTCATAGGCCTTATGGACTGCATGATCAACCAGGTAAATGCCGTTTTGAGAACAGACCTGCTCCGATCCATGTACAAGCAGGTATTTGCGATGAAGGAAAAGATGAATCTTCACTGGCACGGGAACCTTGACCAAGTACTACTTCCCATTGATCCGCAGTTCTTCAATGGTCTTGAATACCGCTCTCTCTTAAAGAACGCCGGGACCATGAAGGAACTTTACCAGACAATCAGACAGGGAACAGAAAACATGTTTGATGTCCTGTCTGAGAACTACGTTTTCTTCTGCCCTGGAGGAGGGGGGGATGTATGGAACAAACAGGACGGAATAGAAAAGCCCTAAATCCCTCCAGTCGTCGTTTTTTTATTTGACAAAAGAAAATTGCGATTTATAGTGTTTGGATGCCGCGGGGTGGAGCAGTCTGGTAGCTCGTCGGGCTCATAACCCGAAGGTCGTTGGTTCGAATCCAGCCCCCGCTACCAAAAAAGAAATTCAAGGGGTTACGTTAATAGCGTAGCCCCTTTTTTATTGGTCAAAAAAACTATACCCCACACCCATAAGGAAAATGGGCTTTTCGTAGGTTCAACCAATGCACCCGGAAAAGGATACCTTGCTCACCATCTCCCTGCCTGACCTTTTTCAGTATTTATTTCAAAAAAACACTTGAATTAATCATCTCAAAAATACTATCATCTCTTTGTCAATTATTACTAGCCTAAAACAGAAGCAACCATCAGGTAAATGTCAAAATGGATATCGTCTGCAAAACCCCCATATCTTTATATAAGGATAGTGGGGGTTTTTTATTTGGAGGATAAGTTTTAATACGAAAAGACCATTCACTGAGTCTACGTTCATATCAGGATTACGATGAGGACAAATCAATTTTTGATATGGGGTATATGTAACCATCAAAAAATATCAGGGGATTTTTTTCATGCCCGCAATTACAAGCACATTCAAATCAGGAGAACCTTCGCTGCCGGATATTCTAAGGGACATCAAAGATGGAAAAGTTCAGTTTCCTGACTTTCAGCGCGGATGGGTGCGGTCATGGTATTGTAAACTGGTGGCGGTGGTGTACAGTTTCAGCTAAGGCCCATCCAAGGTGTACAAATACCACACGGAACCAAGCCTGAATATCTGATTCTGGATGGTCAACAACAACTTGACCACGCAAGAAAAGGAGTTTTCTCAGTGCTATTTTTCCCTAAAAGCACTTTTTGACCAAA
>CAYOWC010000259.1:0-7108 GCA_964407525.1 uncultured Desulfobacteraceae bacterium
ACGACGCTCATGGAATGTGGCGGATGGATTACCGGTGATCTGTATAATGGACGAATTGTCAGAGTGTCCAACAGCTTTATCTTTAAAGAACCGGTCTTTAATTATTCTGCCGATTTCCCCTTTCTCTGGGACGAGATTATCATGCCGGTGAGATATGGCAGTAATTATACCCTGGCGCGCAAGATATTCCAGGAGGTTCTGGAAAAAGTAACCGGTGATTATGCCTCACAATCCAAGGCCATTTGGAACCAAATGACGGAAAAATACAGAATCGAAGACCTTAAAGTGGCACCCATAGTAACATTGACCACCAACGACAATTGGGTTGAATACACCCTTCGATATGTGGTGGACTACAAAAAAAGAAGAGCCGCAAAGGACATAATTTGCGAGCAAATCCTGAACCGGATTGAAGGGGAAGAAGGCCGCGTCAAACTCGGGTCGGCCACTTTTGAACTGACATCTCTTCCCGAACTGGATGTAAGACTCTCGGCACCCGCCGGCAACCTCAAAAAAAATAGCTGAAACGGAGACCGTAGAACAGTATCGCATGGCCCTCCACAAAGGATGTGAAAAAGGAACAAACATAGCCAGATCCCATGTTGGCTGCTCCAGCTATGGTCCACGAAAGGAAAATATTTTGCTATGATAACGCAAGTGGCTGAAACAGAAAAGCCCTCCCTCCCCCAGTGGCACTATGTCCCCTTGGGCGAATACAAGGTGCCGGAAGCTACAATGGCCCACGCCATCAAGGGGGGAATCATGGGGCTGTGGAACAGGTTCCGGCCCCAAAAAAAAAGGAACGAGGATCCGCTCCGGCCGGAAGAATCTTTGCAGTTGCTTACTGAAACCACCCTTGACCATATCGCTCCAGAGCCCGACTGTAAAAGTGCCTCTATGGCCTTAAAAGCCGAATTACTCCCCTGGATCGGTAAGGAGCGAAAGAGAAATCCGGGAATTTTCGTGATTTCTCCCCCCCACGGAAACAACGCCAAAATCCTGACCCAACTGGCTGAAGATCTGAGGTGGAGGGTCGTTTCTCCTCCAACGGAACAGGAGATTTTAGGGCAGAAACGGGAATGGACGGATCGTTGGACGGACCAGAAGGGGCCCTGGATTTTACCTGAACTGGAGAGATGCTACCTGCGACACGCCCGGGGACTAGATCTTGTCCGTTCATTTTTCGAAAAACTGCAGTCAGGCCTGTTGGGCATCGGCGTCATCGGCTGTGACAGCTGGGCATGGGCCTATTTGAACCAAGTGATATGCGGAATACCCTCGGATACCTATGTTGCCCAGGCCTTTGATCATGAACGACTGGCACACTGGTTCCAGAAATTGAGCACCACGAAAAAAAAGAAGGACCTTCTATTCCGCCAGTCGGATGACGGAACCTATGTATTGCCGCCACCGCCGGAGTTGGCGAGTCCATCCAATGAGGCCGTCGATCTGAGTGATTTCCTCCAAAATCTTGCCGCCCACAGCCTGGGCATTTCCGGCATAGCCTGGTCTCTGTGGCGGACCGCATTGCGGACCGTTCCCGAAGAAACGATTCTTCGGGAAGCGGCCAAAGACGGAAAAGCCCGCCTGAAATCCACCTTCTGGGTATTACCATGGGACCAGTTAAAACAGCTGCCCCTCCCGGTTCCCATGAAACCCGCCGACCCCTTGGTCCTCCACAATCTGCTTCTCCACAATGGCCTGTCCTCAGACATCTTGTCCCGGATACTTCCCCTTTCCTCAGGATCGGTGGTTCAAGCCCTTCTTGGACTGCAGGAAATGGGATTCCTGGAACAGAAGGAGAGGGTGTGGCGAGTATCGGCACAGGGCTATCCAGCCGTGAGACGGGCACTCCATGGTGAAGGGTACCTCGTTGACGATCTGCAATAAAAGCATGGAGAAATCATGGAACTCTTGGAAAATGTAACACATATCGTTGTCATTCAAATCGTATTGATCTTCGTGGGAACCTGGCTGTTTACCACGCTCATACAGCGATTTCTTCCATGGGCGGCGGAAAAGTTTTCCGGCCGTTACCGGTTTTACATCCTGGCATCGGTACCGGTCCTGCGACTTTTTGCCCTTGTTGTCGGAGTGGTGCTGGTTGTACCGAGAATCATCGACCCGTCCTTTGAAAACCTGGTGGCTTTGCTGGGAGCCCTGGGTCTGGCCCTGGGATTCGCCTTCAAGGATTATGTGGGCAGTCTGATCGCGGGAATCGTTACCCTTTACGAAAGGCCCTACCGCCTGGGGGACTGGATCTCCATTGAAGGCACCTACGGCGAAGTGAAATCGATCGGCATGCGCGCCTTTGAGATTGTAACCCCAGACGACACAGTGGTGGTCATTCCCCACCAGAAGCTGTGGGACCATCTGATTTCCAACGCCAATAATGGCAGCCAAAATCTCCTGTGCGTAACCGATTTTTATCTGCGATCTCCCCACGATTCAGCACAAGTAAGACAGACCCTTGAGGATGTGGGATTAACCAGCTCTTTTCTGCAATTGAAACGCCCTCTCCATGTGGTCGTCCAAGAGAAGCCCTGGGGAACCCATTATCGTTTGAAGGCATATCCGGTGGATCCCCGCGATCAATTTCGGTTTATCACAGATCTTACCATACGAGGAAGGTCTGCCCTGGGCGATCTGGGAGTGAAATTCTCGGAGGCGAATCTTTCGTCCCAGTAGACATGCCCAGAACCGGGGATATGATTCGATCCACATAAAACCTGTTCATCAGGGAGGTTATTCTATGTTTTTTTGAAAAAGAGTCTCAATAGGATTGGCCCTGCTGCTTGTTTTCAGTCTGTCTTCCGCCGAAGCGGAGAAAAAGCCGGACGCGCAACAAACCCTCATTGTGGGAACCAAAGTGGCGCCGCCTTTTGTTATGAAAACAAAGGAAGGAGGGTGGACGGGTATCAGTATTGACCTCTGGGATCAGATTGCATCTGATCTACACGTGGAATTCCGGTATATAGAACGCAACCTTCATGACCTTCTTGCGGGCGTTGCCGACGGCTCCCTCAACGCAGCCATTGCGGCTCTTACCATAACGGCAGAACGGGAAGAGCTGTTTGATTTCACGCATCCTTTTTATTCCACCGGCCTTGGGATTGCCGTCCATTCCAAGAAGGGAAGCCCCTGGTATACCGTCATCAAACGATTTTTGTCCGCTGCATTTCTCAAAGTCGTGGCCACCCTGGCACTTGTGTTGCTCGGTGTAGGCGCACTCGTATGGTGGTTTGAACGAAAGAAAAATCCCGCCCAATTCGGTGGGAGAACGGCCAAAGGGGTAGGTTCCGGATTCTGGTGGTCTGCGGTGACCATGACTACTGTGGGCTACGGAGACAAGGCCCCGGTTACAAGCGGTGGGCGGGCGGTGGCACTGGTCTGGATGTTCGTCTCTATCATCGTCATATCCACCTTTACGGCAGCCATCACGTCCTCGTTGACCGTGAGCAAATTGGAATCCGCCGTTAAGGGGACGCAAGATCTCCTGTACCAGTATCTGGGACAAGCATAACCTTCATGGCCCATTATCAGTCGGATTTTTGTAGGATACGATGTTTCGAAATACAGTCACCTTGGCTAAACCGAAGAGACCAATGGAGACGCCAAATGAAACAAAGCGAGAACAGAACCTGTCCCTTTCCCTCTGCAATGGAATCCGCAAAATCCGCTTTATTGCATGTGGATTCTCCCCAAACGAGATCCTCAAGTTACAATCTGGCTTTTAAGGATGGTACGTTTTTGCTCCGAAATGAATTGCGCCCGGTCCGCCTGCAGTTGGAACGTTTGAAACCCGAGTTGGTACAGGCCGAGCATCGTATTGAATCGACAATCGTTATTTTCGGCAGTGCCAGGACCATTTGCACTCAAAACTCCGGAACAGGTTGAGGTAAAAACGGCTGAGATGGAGAATGTATCATGATCTTCTAGTCGTCAATTGACACAATTCCTCTCATGTTCTACAATTAACAATTGGCGAGAGGATTACTGGATTTTGCCGAAGGATCTGGAGCCGGTTCGCATGATGAGACAGGAAAGGCTTACAGAAAAACATTATCCTAAAGGCGTGAAGGAGAAGGCAGGTTATGGGACAAATAATTGTTGACGAAAACAAATGCAAGAAGGATGGAATCTGTGCCGCTGAATGCCCCATGGGAATTATTAAGCTCAAAGACGGGGACGGGTTCCCGGAACTGGTTCCCGGGGGCGACCAGATATGTCTGGTGTGCGGACATTGTGTGGCGATCTGCCCCCATGGTGCAATGAGTCATGACCAGGTCCCTGTCGAGGCGTGCCAGGTCATCGACAAAGACTTAGTGATAGATGAAAATCAGGCCGTCCAGTTTCTTCGGTCCCGCCGCTCCATCCGATTTTTCAAAGATGAACCACCAGATAAGGAAAAAATCAAGAGGCTGATCGAAATCGCCCGATATGCTCCCACGGGCGGAAACACACAGTTGCTGGAATGGATAGTTCTGACTGATGGGGCCAAGATAAAGAAACTGGCAGGGATAGTTGTGGATTGGATGCGCGAGGTGCTTGAAAAGACCCCCCAATCCGCACCACCCTATATGCCGACTCTCGTGGGTGCCTGGGATATGGGGTTTGACGCCATACTGCGAAACGCCCCTGCGCTGGTTGTTGCGTCCGCCCCGAAGGACTACAGTAACGGCATGGTCGATATAACTCTGGCCCTTTCTTATTTTGAACTGGCTGCCCCTAAATTTGGTATAGGTACCTGCTGGGCAGGTTTGCTGGAAGGGGCTCTCCAGGCCTCTTCCGCAGCCAGGGAAGCGTTAGAACTCCCCGAAGGGCGCCCCTACCACTACCCCATGATGGTCGGGTATTCCAAGGGGAAGTATTACCGGCTGCCCGAACGAAAAGAGCCAAAGATCACCTGGAAGTAATCATGGAATTGAGATCTGCAATCAGCTAAGAGCTGATTGCAGATTTCAGGTGAAAACTATCTGGCCTTTGAGAAAGTGTGGCAACTGCTGCAGTCGTAATTCTTATCCTCCACATGTTTCTCGTGTACTTTCTTGAAGAGTTCGTTCCCATCCCACTCGTCAGATTTATCCCCATGACAACCAGCGCAGAGAGCCCTGCCGTTGTACGTCTGTTTCGGCGAATATCCGAGGGCGGGAAAATCGATCCGACCGCCGTCACTATGACAGTCGTCACAGGAGAGCGCCTCGCCGGACGGCGCTACCTCATGGAACAACCCCATGAACCGCTCGGTCCTGGCAAAACCGTGCCCTTCGTAATTCCATCCAACCGCTTCAGCCCCCTTTTGAACCGCCATATCGATTACGCCGGTCTCGAAGAACATCCCGATCTTGAGAGGCAGAAGTCTCCTGGTATCCGGATCGATGGGCTGATTCCCCAGGTGGTGCTTGAAGGCATGAATTTTGGCGCCGGGATCAGAGACACTTCCCATGGGAGCGCTCATGGTAATAACACCGTTTTCCTCTTCGGTTGCCGAATCGCCAAACTGATAGAAATAGGAGATACCGTTGAAAAAATGATATTCCGGGATCACATGGGTCATCTTCAGGTGGGCCGGTTCATAAAGTCCCTTGGCCTCGTTGAACTCTCCCGGCTGGCTCCAATCCCGTTCCATGTCGGTGGGGGCCACCTTGGCGAAGGTTGGGATATGGCACACCGTGCAATTCACCCGAGCAGTATGTTTATCGAGCTTGCGATCGTCGTGTGGAGTATTTCCATGGCATTTAGTGCAAGAGACTTCATCCGAAGAGTCCCAAGGTCTCAAGTCCGTTCCCCTGCCGGCGATCCGGTGGCCGGAGGCGGTATGACAGTCGATACAGCTGAGTCCTGCCCCGCCGTTTTCTTTCGAAGAAAGGTGGACATCAAAGGCCCGGCTAGCATCCCGATGGGCCTCTTCAATGTCACCCCGCTTGAAGTTGTCTCCACCCCCTGCTTTGGTGTGACAGTCGAGGCAGCGCCCTTTAGAAGGGAGGGTGATATCTACTGCCGCCTGGAGGGTGCTGACCTCCATTTTTTCGGTATCCGGAACGAATCGGTAGGTCCCGTCCACATTTCCCACCGTTCGTTTGTAGGTATCAGAATGACAGATCAGACAATCGATGTTCTCCAACTGGCTCTGGCTGGAAGCGGGTTCGGGTTTCCCCCCGAGGCCCACGTGACATTTGGCGCATCCTCCGTCCACGAGTTGCCCTGATGCATTGGTCAGTTTTCCAATCCAGTTGATGTCGGGATAGATACAAAAATCGTTGATTCCACCCAATTTTCCGGCATCTCCCGGATCGAGACCAACAGTCTCCGAGGAGTTTCCTTTCCACTGGTAGTGAACACTGCCATGAACTGCCGTGGCCTCTGCAGTGTGACAGGCCAGACAGGTGGCCGTTCCCTGGTAGGCAGAGAAGCGATCAGCATGGGAGCCTTGCAGGGGGACGGATTGATCCAGGATAGTGACCTTAAGAGAACCCGACAGGGTGACTCCTTCTTCGTAAATGGCGGTTAGAAGCACTTGCTGATCTGCCGACACCTCAAGAGAAGAGAGTCCGTTTCCGTTTATTTGGGCATAGAGTGAACTGTCCAACTGCCACAGGGAAAGGGTTGTAACATCCCGGGTGGAACCGTCACTATAATCCGCTGTAGCGACGTACTGGGCCTGGCTGTTTTCGACCACCTCCACCGGACCGGAAACAGTAATACCCGTTAAGACCGGAACCGGCGGCGAAGTGGAAGCCCCACAATCCTCAGGGACATTTTTCACCGCCATCTCGGCTACGGCGCCATCCAATTCAATCCGGATCCGGCAAGGCACTGATGAGAGATTTTTGAGTGTTTTCCGCCAGGTCCCCTTAGATCCAACTTCTTTGGTACCCAGTTTAATACCACTTGGGACCCCAAAGAGAACCACCGTGGCCTCCGGGGGACCCTGGCCTTTGGTCACCATTGTTTGTTCTGATGCGTCCCATTCGGCCCTATAAATCAGGACGGCTCTGCCGCCCTTTGCCCGGGATTCCTCGGTAAAGCCAATCATTACCGACTGGCCGCCGTTCTCGACAAGCAGTCCGCTGGGCACGGAAGCCATATGATCTTTCTCGAATTCAAA
>CAYOWC010000260.1:0-7093 GCA_964407525.1 uncultured Desulfobacteraceae bacterium
CTTTCCGGCCTTTTAGGTTTTTTAACCGGAGGTTTAACCTGCGTTTTGGGTTTTGCCGGGGCAGAAAGTTCTTTTACTGTTGCCGGTTTTTTTGTAACGGCAGGTGGAACGGATAGTGCTTTTGCCGGTGAAATACCCCTGTCCTCCGACCAGTATGCTTCGAGGCCGCCATAGAGAACTTTGATTGGTCGATCTGTCTTCTGGGAGAGGATTCCTCCAGCCGCCATGGCGATGGATCCGTCACGATCAACTAGAACAAGCGGTCCCGCCCCCACAAGAAATCCCGGATCTGCGATGAGTTCCGCTACATGGACGTTGATGGAACCCGGCAGATGGTAATCGGCAAAGTGGTTTGTGGGTCTGAGGTCTACCAGTTCAAAAGAACCGGGCAGGTCCATGATGAGACGCTTGAGTTCATCTGCGGAAATTCTATCAGGGAGTTTGACCTGTTGTTTGGGAGCCGGTTTGGTTCCCTCACCTTTCCTGGTTGATTCGTAAACCGGAAGCCCTGCATCTATCCAGGCCTGGCTTCCTCCTTTGAGGTTTCTTGGCATCTTAAAGCCTTTTCTTTCTAGGATGCCCACGGCCATACTGGATCGGTAGGCGGAGTTGCAGACGGTAACCACCGGCTCTTCAGGGTCCAGCTGGCTGGAGAGTTCTGCCAGATGATTCAGGGGGAGATTCAGGACTGTCCCGATCCGAAGGGCCATCCACTCCGGAGGAAGACGTACATCCACAATGACCGGAGCTTCCCCTTTCTGCATGAGTGCGTGGAGTTCTTTTGGGGTTATGGGGTTGCTTACAGTGACCGGTAGTCCGGCTTTTTCCCAGCTTTCCATGGTGATGATTTCCGGGGAATAACCTACGCGGTTAAGTCTGAAAAGCCCTTCTTTTAGCTCGTCTTCGTTCCCTACCAAAATTAGTTTGGCTCCCCAGGGAACCATAATCCCTGTCCATGTCTCCAGTTTTCCCCGCAAAGCGATATTGACGGCGTTGGGAATATGCCTTTTTTCATATTCGGAGGCATCCCGCAGGTCTACAACGTAAAAGCTCTCCGGTTTTGTCAGTTCTAAGGCCGGGAATTTTTCTTTTGGGAGGGCTGCGTTCCAGTTTATCAGGGGCGGCCCCTGTTTGTTCATGGCAGCATTGTGTTTAAAATACTGGGGCGCTTCCGGGAGGTCCTGGATCAGGGCGGCTACGAATTCCCCTCTTTTTTTATGCTGCAGATAGGCATTGGAGGCCTTTTCCTCCCCTATGGTGCTGTTGGGTTTATCCGAGAGATGGGCGCCGCACAGGGAACCTGCCCCGTGGGCGGGGAAAATTTTTACCCTGTCGTCCAGCTTGGAGATCTTGTTGGTCCACGAATCGAAAAAGGCGGAAGCCAGCCATGCAGCGGAAGTTGTCCCCCCCATGAGATCCGGTCGACCCACACTGCCTACAAAAAGCACGTCTCCGGTAAGCACCAGCTCGGGAACTTTCAGATTATCCGGTCCATAGACCAGGCCGCACATGCCGTCCGGAGTGTGGCCCGGTGTCTCGATGAATTTGACAACCGCTTTGCCGACCCGAATTTCGCTACCTTCTTTCAATGGTTCAAAAGGATACTTCACGCCGCTGAGGTGACTCTGGTAAATGGGGCATTTTACTGCGTTGACCAGTTCCATGTGACCCGCTATGAAGTCCGCGTGGGAGTGGGAAAGGTAGACCCCGATGATTTTCAACCCTTCCTTTTTGGCAATATCCAGGAAAATGGAAATATCCCGGCAAGGGTCCACCACCAGGGCTTTTCCTTCGCTGATCAGCATATATGAATAGATGGAGAGCACGGGAAGTTCCATCTGTATGACTTTAAATTCGGGGAATTGGTAGGTATCCACTATGTAATATTTCGAGGCATCTAAACCGTGCGTCGCGGATTCGGAATCCTTTATTTGTGTGGCCATTGCACCGGGATTGAACGCGAAAAGTAAAAGAAGGGAGAAAAGGAGAAAACAGGTGGTTTTCTTGTGGCCTGGCATGTCTTATAACCTCCATTATACATCACTGACTTGGATAAGGAACTATAGGATAACACAACAATGTTTTCATCATAATACACAATAGATACAGGTCAAGAAAATTCAGAGCATGTGCAAAACATGATGTAGAAAAAATAGCTGGTGCCATTTTAAAGGGTCCCCCACGTCCTGAACCTCACAAAACTTTAATCAGAATTGCTGTTGATTGACAAATCTATAGGGACGCAATATAATTTCTAACAGAACTGGAATTTCTCTGGGACCGATTTATTGATAATGTCGATTCGTTTTAGTAGGCGCTTGAAAATATTTTTACAATCTTTTCGCAAAAGGGGGGAATATGAATCGTATTCAAAAGTATGCCAGTGTTTTTTGTCTGTCCGTTTTTCTTTTTGGATGTCTTGGGATGTCGGTGGGGAATGCAGGTACAATGGACCTCATAAGCACACTTGTTGATAAATTAGGGATTAGCAAACAGCAGGCCGAGGGAGGGACAGGCGCCCTGTTCCAGAATGCAAAAGACACCCTGAGCACTGAAGATTTCAGCAAATTGGCTGAGGCGGTTCCCGAAGCGACCACTTACCTGGACGCTGCTCCAAAGGTTGAGTCCAAAAAAAGCGGTCTTGGAGGGGCATTGGGGAGCACTCTGTCGTCTCTCGGAGGCGATGCGGCTAAAGCAGGAAGTATGCTCGATCTCAAGAGCGCATTTTCCAAACTCGGAATGGATTCGGGCACCCTTGGGAAATTTGTTCCCGTGGTCCTGGATTTCGTGCAATCGGAAGGCGGCCAGAGTGCCATGGGGCTGTTGAAGGGGTTGTGGTAGTCGTGATCCCGTGATACGAGGTCTGTAGATATGAAAACGAACAAAGTGATTCAACATATTGTCAGTTGGTTAAGAACCTATTGTGACGGGGCAGGACTGAACGGATTTGTGGTAGGGATTTCGGGAGGGATCGATTCTGCGGTTACGTCTACTTTATGCGCAAAAACCGGGAAAGAGACCCTCCTCTTGAACATGCCCATCTTTCAGGCCCCGGAACAGGTTTCATTGGCTGGACAACATATCCAATGGTTGGAGGAGAATTACGAATGTGCCAGAGGGATTACGAGCGATCTTACTCCTGCGTTTCAGGCCCTTGAAAAAACCTTTCCATCGGAAATACAGGATGGATTGACCATGGCCAATACGAGGTCCAGGCTGCGGATGGTGGCCCTTTACGCCTTTGCTTCTCATAAAAGGCTTGTAGTCGGAACCGGTAACAAAATAGAAGATTTCGGTGTCGGTTTTTATAGCAAATATGGTGACGGCGGGGTAGACATTTCGCCCATAGCGGACCTCATGAAATCGGAGGTCTATGCCATCGGGAAAGAATTGGGTGTTGCCGACGCGATTTTGAATGCGCCTCCCACGGACGGGCTATGGTCTGATAACCGCACGGATGAAAGCCAGATGGGAGCTACCTATGCTGAACTGGAAGCCGCCATGCGGTTTGAAACCGAACCAACACCTGAGGATCAGCTGACCGTCAGGCAGAAAGAAGTCTTGCATATTTACCGCCGACTCCACCGGGCCAACCGGCATAAAATGTTGCCGATTCCTGTTTGTGGGATACCTGAGTCCTTTTCCGTTTCAGGATGATACTGCAAGCCCATTACATTCGTTCTCCTGCAGGTTGGTATAGATGACCCGGACCTGACGACACAGCAGATCAAACTGATCAGGATATAGGGACTGAGGACCGTCGCTCAAGGCCTTTTCAGGCATATTGTGAACTTCCACCATCAATCCGTGTGCTTCCACCGCCACCGCGGCCCTGCTCAGGGGGATAACTTGATCCCTCCGTCCGGCCGCATGGCTTGGGTCAATGATTATGGGTAGATGGCTTTCCTTTTTGACCACGGGGACCGCTGAAAGATCAAGCGTGTTTCGGCTGTGATTTACAAAGGTACGGACGCCCCTTTCACACAGGATAACCTGGGAATTCCCTTCAGCAAGGATATATTCAGCGGCCATCAGCCACTCGTCTATTGTTGCTGCAAAGCCTCTCTTCAAGATAATCGGCTTTTTGCATAGACCCGCCCTCCGCAGAAGACTGAAATTCTGCATGTTCCGGGTCCCAATCTGAACAATATCGGAGTATTCTTCAACCGCATCAAAATTTTCGTAGTCGAGGACCTCGGTAACCACTGGCATTCCGGTCATATCCCTTACCCTGGCAAGAATTTTTAATCCTTCAAGGCCGAGGCCCTGGAATGAATAAGGAGAGGTCCTGGGCTTAAACGCTCCGCCCCGAAAAATATTTGCCCCAGCTTCTTTCACCAACTTTGCAATGGTCAGTGCCTGCGTTTCGCTTTCTATTGCACAAGGCCCCGCGATAATAGCCAAGTGGTTGTTTCCGATGGCAACACCTTTCACATTGATGATGGTATCTTCCTTTTTAAATTCGCGACTTACCAGTTTGTAGGGCCTTGTTACCGGGATGGCTTCTTTAACGCCTTTCATTGCCAGAAATTTGGATCCGTCAACAGGCCCCTTGTTATTAAGTATGCCTATGGACAACCGTTCTCCTCCCGGAATTGGGCGGGGGGTATAACCATTTTCCTTTACGGAAAACATAACCGAATCAATCTGTTCGCTTGTTGCATCCTTGTGCATTACCAGCAGCATTTCTTTTCTCCTGTTCATGGGTTTATAATGAATAAATTCAAAAAAAAGGGCTGGAAGAATTTTCCCCAGCCCCTGAAAAAAAGAAGGACCGTGGGTCTTTGAAGAGGCCACAGTCCTTAGAAGATTATGTTAACGGCGGTTGCCTATATTAACTGGACTATACACCCCTCCCCGGAGCTACACCAGCGCCACCACCAAAAAAAACGAAATATTGAATTTGAGCTTTTCATGCTTTACCAAGCCTTTTTACACGTGATTTGTTCAACCTACTTCCAAAATTAATTGTCTTTGATAATTGTTAATGCCGCTCTGTTTAACAAATCCCGGTTTCCATGTAAAGTCTAAAAGTCTAAACGTTTTCGAATGGCCTCGAAGGTGATGGAAGTTATAACGGGCTCTTTCATACTGCGAAGACGTCCCTTGAGGTATTGGGCCATGGATGTTTTTCAGGGTTCCCTGGGTCCAGAACGACGCTGGTCATGCCGATTTTGTCGAACAACTCTTTGTATGAAGTAGCATTTGAATTTTGGAGGGTGCCGGTCCTACCGCAAGGGCGCAGGTAATATGAGTAGTGCCGTAAAGCCGTTTCATCGATAATGGGTTTTCTGAAAGGGAAATTGGCATTAAGACTATTTCAACGATACGAGCCAATTGAGAAGCGATACGGGCTCGCCATTTGTGGAGCCGAGGTTATTGGCCTCTGAAATAAATGTTACGATTCTTATACTCAGTGGGTTCCAATTAAGAACGATCCGTGAAGGGTGCCAACATCGCAAAACACCTGATAGGATAAGAAATAAAATGAAGTAAAAAGAGGATGGCAAAAGGTTGTAAATTTTTTTATGGGCAATTTTCATGGGCACATCATAGTTTCTTGATTTAAGACCCCTCCAGGGCAAAGAAACTAAAAATGCTGTTGTTTAACAAGTATACATGAAAGTATCAAACTTAACATAAATTTGATATGAGTCTTACGTATCACTGTTTCTGGTAGTCTCTCTGAGGTCGCAATGGAAATTCCTACTACCACAACATGTGGTAGTCGGTCAATTTGTACCTTGTACAGTCGATTCAGAAAGTTTCGATACTAAAACTTCTGCCTCATATCACTCACAACTTGTCAAAGCTGGGATATGTATCTTTCGTTTTTTTCCTGAATATTGAGCCGTATGCTTCACTGATAGTCTGTCATATCAGGGCGATCAGGGCGCTTCCACTGGTAGGGCAGCTTCCGGATCTCTCCTGGTTCGGTTATGGTCTGCAAGGCATCGAATGCATCCAGCAGGATGCGTCGTTGACGACTCACATTACCCGGCTCCCCGAACATGCTACCCCGGCCGAACTTGACCTGAAGAGCTCTGGGAGGCTTGATGCGTGCCATCCGCTCCGGCTCGTTACCCATCGAAATGGTGGAAATCCCCTCCTCTTCAATCATTCGCTGAATCAGACCCACGGTCTGATGACACTTGGGTCAGACCGGTACCAGTAAGACGACATCGACCTCTTCGGCCTTGATCCCGGAGATCATTTTGGGGACAGCCTCCGTGGCCAGAGGCGCCACGTTGTTGACATAGCTGCAGCTGTAGTGGGTGTCGGCCGTCTTTCCGATAATGCCATCGTTCTCCAGTTCCATAAGACGGTGGATGGGAAAGATGATATTGATGTCCTGCTCGACTAGGCTGTGATCGTAATGTCCGTGAACGATCCCGATCTCTTCCTGTTGGACGTCTTTTGGGATTTCCCGAATGGACGGATCCCCGTGAATAGAAAGCGTGTCGAATGCTGGTTGGCTGTCTTTTAGGTAGAGACCAGCGCTTGTGATCAGTGCGAAGGTCTGCTCCGATGGCTTTCCGGTGTAAGGCATCCAGGGAATATCACCGGGGATGATGGAAGGATACTTTTTTAAGATTTCCACCATTTTTCCGGCCTGAAAATCCGACATGCTTTCTTCCACCCACTTTTCGTATGCGGTTTTGAATTGTTCCAAGTCGATCGGCATGTTTATTCCTTTCTCTGTTTTGGGCGCTCACAAACCATAAATCCGAACCGCCGATGTGCAACTGCTTCCGCTTGCCTGATCTTGTTTGGATGAAGTGGACATCTATGAATTCCTTTCTAAACGTCCACTTCAATAGCGGTTTTTATTGACGAGAATCAACGTTCTCATCCCAACCCTTAGACATCCTAACTCTTGCGTTATTCTTCTTGCCCATGGCGATCTTATCGTCCGAAGTTCAACAATAAGAGACTGTTAAGTATTCAGATAAACGACAATTATTCCCACACAGGAGGGGAAGGGTCCTCAACTCCAGTTCCTTCGTACTCAGGACGTTGAGTGCTAACGGACTGATAAGGTCCATCTGTTGCGACACACCCGATTAAGACTATGAGGCTTATTAGTACCGCA
>CAYOWC010000261.1:0-7078 GCA_964407525.1 uncultured Desulfobacteraceae bacterium
GCCTGCGACGAATACACGCCCCTGTGGGGCTATCCATCGGAGCAAAAAGTCCTCAGGAAATCGCAGTATCCATCATGGCCGAGATTGTTCAGAAATGGTACCGTTAATATTGGGAAGTCGCTTATTCAGATCCCCTCAAGTAATGTTTTGATTGAAAAGATGAAATCACTGGATATATTAGCCGGACAATATTTTCATGCTTTCTACAAGAAAGAATGGTTGGGCGAATGTGAACCCGCTATCTCTGAGCTTTCCATTGCAGAAGCCTATCAAGTTCAAAATATGGTAGCAAGGAAGAGAGTGCAAGCTGGTGAGAAAATTGTTGGTTACAAAATAGGCTGCACAAGCAGCGCAATCCGTTCACAATTTGGTTTAACCGAACCTATCAATGGAAACCTCTTCCAACCTCATGTTTTTGAAGCGAATGTAGTGATTGATTGGAGTGACTATAACCATTGTGCTATTGAACCGGAAATGGTTCTGAAAATCGGTAGGGAAATTCGTGGAGAAAACCTTTCGGATAGTGAACTTATCGATTCAGTTGAATATGTTAGTTCTGGTATTGAGATCCATAATTTCAAGTTTTGGAATCCACCTCCGACTTTGCAGGAACTGATTTGTTCGGGTGGTATTCATGCAGGTCTTGTTGTGGGGAGCGCAAAGGTTTCTCCCAGAGATTTATTTTTTAAGGATGAAGTTTTTTATGTATACAAAGATGAGGTTTTGGTTACATCAGGGCCTGCATCGGAAATTATGGGAGGACCTCTTCACTCACTTCGATGGTTGGTAGGTTTTCTCACGAAAAAAGGGTTGTCTCTAAGAAAGAACAGCCTTGTCATTCCCGGTTCTCCGGTGGAGTTGGTGACTGTTGATCAGGACACAAAATTGAAAGTTGCCGTTGAAAACGTGGGTAGTGTAGTTGCGTTCTTCAAGAAACACAAAAAGGAATTTTGAGTAAAAAGAATGCCGAGTCTGCTTCATAAAGTTGAAAAAAATGACATTTGATCTAGAAATTATCGCACAGCAGTTTGCCATTATCAGGCATTATGAATCAAAAGGGCGATTCCATTATCTGGACAACGCTGCTACTGCCCAAATTCCGGATTGCGTTATATCTGCTATTACAGAACATGATACCCTGCACCGATCCAACGTGAAAAGGGGCATCCACAGACTTGCTGAAGAGGCAACCGATGCATTCGAAATCGGTCGTGATCGGGTTGCAAAATACCTGGGTATTCAGAATTCCAATGAAATAATTTTTACAGGCGGCACAACAGCTGGAATTAACATGGTTGCCCTTGGTTTTGGGCAGAATTTGAAAGCCGGTGACGAAATAGTGCTGTCCCAGGCTGAACATCACAGCAACCTTGTTCCCTGGCAAATATTGAAGCAGGTTAAAGGAGTGAGCCTACGTTTTTTGCCTGTGGATAGATATGGTGTTCTTGATCTTTCCAGGATGGAGGAGTTCATAACCCCTGCAACAAAACTGGTGGCGGTTACCCATGCTTCAAATGTTACCGGAGCCATTACAGATGTGGCAGCTATTTCCAAGATGGCCCATGAACAGGGTGCGAAATTGCTCTTGGACGGCGCTCAGATGGCACCTCACGGCCCACTTGAACTGGGCGGGCTTGGAGCCGATTTTTACGCCTTTTCGGGGCATAAAACTTATGGTCCCAGCGGAGTGGGAATACTTTGGGGATGTATGGAATCCCTTGAACAGCTGCCCCCGGCTTTTGGTGGTGGGGAAATGATCGAACATGTCACCCTTGAAAAAACCAGTTATGCCGACCCACCTCACAGATTTGAAGCCGGTACCCCGCCAATTACGCAGGCTGTGGGATTGGGGGTGGCATTGGAATGGCTTGGCAACCATGACTTACAGGGAATCCACAATCATTTGGACAACCTGACAAAACAGATCATGATTGGAATGGAGCAGCTGAACAATAGATATGAAAACAGAATCCACATTCTTGGTCCGCCAAAGGGAGAGAAAAGGTTGCCTCTCATTTCCTTTGCCGTCAGGGATGCACATCCCCATGACATTTGCCAGATCATGAACGATCGGCACGGAGTGGCTCTCAGAGGCGGTCACCACTGTGCGGAACCCCTTCATGCAATCTTTGATCTGGATGGAACCACCCGGGCCAGTCTTGGTTTATACAACCGTCAGCAAGATGTTGATGCCCTGTTGAACGGGCTTGAAGATTGTATCAACATCCTGGATTAAGAGACTTATTATTATGAACAACAACATGTATAATGATCCCATAATCGCATGGTCAAAGCGAAAAGAACACATGGGCACACTTGAAAATGCAGATTGTCGTGCAACGGAAAACAACCCTTTGTGCGGAGACCGGATAAGTGTGGAAATGAAATTGGATAATAACCGGATAAAAGAGATCGCTTTTCATGTGCGCGGCTGTATTCTTGCCAAAGCATCTGCAGCCCATCTGGCTTCCCTTGTCACAGGACTGGACCTAGAGACTCTCGAACAGCTGAAGCAGGGCTTCAGAAAATCTCTGAAGGAAAACGACAAAGAGGTTTTTTTTCTCGAAAGCCACGATGTTTTCAAGCCTGTACGATCGCGAAAAAGCCGGCACTCGTGTGTTCTGTTGCCTTATGATGCAGCAATGAAGGCGCTTCGCACTGGGTGGAGAACTCCTCCAAGACGATGACTGAAAAGGAAAAGGCTTATTGCTACGTTAATGAATATAAATTATTTTTATCATTATTCTTACGGACCAGCCTCCCTTCTTCCTCTAAATATCTCAAATGCGAAATGGCCTCGCCGGTGGCAAACCATCTTTGGGCAACCGGAAACTGATCCCAGGAGTCAGCCTTTATATCCCAGGTCATGCGAGAAGCAACTTCAAAGGCATTCAGAGGTGCCTCTTCAAGGATTGTCAACACTTCGCTTAATCGATCGGCGTGATGCTGTTTCAGTTCTGAAATTCTGGCGACATGATTTCTTATAAGCCGCCGGTGACCCGGCAGGACGAGATCGATCTGCAGCCCGGCCACTTTGTCCAGGCTGGCCAAATAGTGCTTCAAAGGATTTTGCGTATCCGACCAGCATTGAATATTGGGAGTTATATCAATGAGAATATGGTCGCCGGCAATCAGAAGTTTTTCGCTCGGATCGTACAGACAGATATGCCCCATGGTATGGCCCGGGGTTGCGATGCATTTGAAGTGGTAATCCCCCACATGAATTGCATCGTCTTCATCCAATAACTTCATTTCAGGAATCCAATCCGAGCCGTATTTGGCGCCTGGATGTTTATCCATGGCCAATCGCAGCTCATTTTCCGGGAAGCCGTTTTTGCCGGCGTACGCGATCATGGCATCAAATCCTTCCCAGGATTCCATAAGCTCTCTTTCAGGCCGGCTGAAATAAACATGAGTTGACTCTGTGACTAGCTTTGTCACGAGACCAAAATGATCGGCATGCAGATGGGTGATAAATATATCGGTTTTTTCAAGATCGATTCCGAGTTTGTGCAAACCGGCCATCATGGCTTCCAGACACTCTTTGCGGTTCAAACCGGTATCGATGATCATACTTCGATCAGCGTCTCGGATCACATAGGAGTTGAGATATTTTAAAGGGCTTTCCGGCAGCGGAATTTTCAATTGAAACAGGTTGGGTAGTATTTCTTCGCACATGTTTGTTTACCTGGGATCTTTATTGAAATTAAATGGATTCTATACATCTCATGGTCGGATCTCTAAAAGCCTGTCATTACGAAACAAAGCATCTTAGCATAAGGTTATGAGAAAGAAACCAAAAACTTGGCGGTTGCTATCGTGAACGTTGGCATCCAGCAATCTTGACAAGTTGTCGTTGATATGACATGAAGAAAATTGCAGGCAGGCAGGGTGTAATAAAGTTGAATGTCTATTCGGAATAAACACGTCGAAGAAAAGGAGAGATAGAGTAAAATGATTGAAAAATCAGTATGGCTTCTACCTGTTTTTATTTTGGCATTGTTATTTCCATCGGAGGTGGCCGCTGAACGGGGAAAGACTTTGACCATGGCTACCACAACGAGCACCGATAACACGGGCCTGCTGGATTATCTGGCTCCCAAATTTCAAAAAGCTACCGGCATTGAACTGAAATGGACGGCCACTGGAACCGGCAAGGCATTGAAACTGGGTGAGAATTGCGATGTGGACATCCTTATGGTGCATGCCCCGAATGCAGAAAAACGATTCATTCAGAACGGTTTTGGAACGGATCGGCGTGAAATCATGGTTAACGATTTTGTTATTATAGGGCCGGAAAATGATCGGGCCAAAATAAAAGGAAAAAGCATCGAAGACGCCTTTGGAGATCTTCGAGCCAGGAAGGCGACATTCATCAGCCGGGGCGACAACTCGGGGACATATAAAAAAGAGGTTTTTTTATGGAAGACGGCAGGCCTTCCGATTCCTGACAAAGAACCCTGGTATGTTCAGACAGGTCAGGGGATGTTGTCTTCCATACAGGTTGCCGCAGAACGCAATGGGTATACCATGACGGACCGGGGAACGTATATTAAATATGAAAGCAATTGGGGGGGCAATCCGCCGCTCAAGATTCTTGTGGAGGGGGATAAGGCATTGCTCAACCAGTACAGCGTGATTGCGGTGAATCCTGTACATTGTCCGGCCGTTGGATACGACGAGGCCAAACGGTTTGTGATCTGGATTACGGGTAAAGAAGCCCAACGCCTGATCAAGAATTTTAAACTGCTGGGAAAACCACTATTCGTACCGAATGCGGCTGAGAAAAAAAACTCCACACAATAACTTTTTCAGAACTAAATCCTCATGAGTTTTCTATTAAATGGGTTTTTCCAGGCTATTGAACTGCTGGCAAGCGGTAACGCCGAGACGTACTCGGCCATTTTTGTCACGGTCAAGGTGTCAAGCTATTCCATGACATGCAGTCTTGTAATGGGAATCCCTCTCGGATTTTGTCTCGGTTATTTTGATTTCAGAGGCAAGAAGCCTTTTCGTACGATTATAGACACCCTCATGGCTTTACCCACTGTTTTCATAGGACTTCTCGTTTATGCTTTCCTGACCAGTCGCGGGCCGTTCGGGGGCTTTGGATTGCTTTTTACGGTGCCCGGTATTGCCATCGGCCAGACTATTCTGGCCTTACCGATCGTTATGGGCCTTACGGCGACGGCAGTAGAAAATATGGACGAAAAGCTTAGAATTACGATCTTATCCATGGGAGCCAATCGGAGACAACTCTTCTTGAGTAGTTTATGGGAAACACGGCATGGCATATTGGCGGGCGCCGTTGTTGCCTACGGGCGTGTGATGACTGAAGTGGGGATCTCCATGATGGTTGGCGGCAACATCAAATGGCATACCCGTACCATCACCACAGCCATTGCATTGGAGACGAACAAAGGACAATTTGCCATGGGAATTGCCCTCGGCCTCGTTCTTCTGACTATCGCATTTTGTGTCAACGTATCCGTGGCCCTTTTGCGACGAAGAACCTAAATATGGAGGAAGCCGTTTACAAGATCAGATCCCTAAAGCATTCTTACTGTGGGCAAACGGTTCTTTCTATCGATCACCTCACCATTAAACCTGCTTCCATTGTTGGACTCGTAGGGCCAAATGGAAGTGGTAAAAGCACTCTTTTGCGTTTATTGGGCCTCATTGAAAAACCTGCAGAAGGAGAAATCCGTTTTAATGGCCGCGCCGTTGAGCCTTTTTCCCATAACGCCAGGTTTCAGATAACCCTGTTGCCTCAGGAGCCCTTCCTGATGAGACGCAGTGTTTTCAGGAATGTTGCGTACGGTCTTAGATTGCGAGGCGACTCCGTGAATGCTATAGAACGTGTTGATGAAGCCCTTGCCATGGTAGGTTTATCGAGCGAAAAATTTTCCCGAAGGCCTTGGTATGCCCTTTCCGGGGGAGAAGCCCAGCGGGTTGCGTTAGCAGCAAGACTGGTATTAAGGCCCAAAGTTCTTCTGTTGGATGAGCCCACCGCCAGCGTAGATGCTGCCAGTGCGCAACTCATAAGAGAGGTATCGCTTAAAGCGCGGGAAGAGTTGAACACAACCGTCATTGTTGCCAGTCATGACCGGCAGTGGCTGTATGAAGTCTGTGATGAAATCCTACATATGGTCAAAGGACGGATTTTTGAAAAGGGCCATGAAAACATACTATTTGGGCCGTGGACGAAACTAGGTCCAGACCTGTGGGGGAAAAAGTTATCTGACAAACAATATATCAGAATCCCTGCTCCGCCCAATGATGATGTGGCAGCCATTTTGGATGGATTATCTTTTGCCGGGGACGATGAAACCATAGATGACCGCAAATTTGTTCTTCGCGGGGTCGTTACACGTTTCAATTTGGAGAGAAACTCAGGGCGGTTATTTGCGACGGTTCTCGTTGAAAATCAAGCCTTCACACTTGAGTTAACAAATCAACAGGCTGAAGAACGAACTGTCTTTCCAGGAAAGACCATATCCATTTGCTATGATCCGGATCATATGAGGTGGATCTGAAATATTGACAGTTAAGTCTCTCACAGAGCTCGCAGAGCACACGGAGGAAAGCGAAAAATTCGGTGGTTTCTGGGAGAGGGTAGAAGGCGAGGCAAACCAAGAAAGAAACTTTCACACGTCCTTACCGCCCGCTTGTCCCGTAGCCGGGGCTTGTCCCGCTAGCGGGGCTTCGCTCAAGACGCAAAGAACGCTAAGATTCTGTTTTTTTACCGAATCGGAACGGACGATTCGATAAAGCAATCGGCCCTTCGGGCATTTCGGGAAATGGAACCGTTATCGGGACTATCCTGTAGAATAGAACAGGAAAAAACGATGGCTGTTTTTTCGAATTGTCCGTTCCGATTCGAAAAAGGTTTTGCGGCCTTCGCGCCTTGGCGGTTCAAAAACAAATAACCAGATGAAGTTTCATACAAGATCCGCAATTCTAAATCCCAGCTTCTCCAACTGTTTTGTTTGGGGATCTTCCTGCCTGTTCAGCCTGATGGTGTAGGCAGAAAACTCTCTTCTCAGGGGATAGTTTCCTCTTAAATCCTCAAAATTCT
>CAYOWC010000262.1:0-7059 GCA_964407525.1 uncultured Desulfobacteraceae bacterium
ATAAATGGTTTGTGGAAGAATTCAACAAACGCTATAAAAAATACCCCACCTATCCTTCATACCATGCCTTTCAGGCCATTGCATCGTACAAAACCGCTGTGGAAAAGGCGTCGAGCCTTGTGGGAGGATGGCCCAGCATCGAAGATATTGCCAAGGCCCTGGGCAATATGAGCCTGGAAACCCCTTCAGGGTATCTGACCATCAACAAGGACCACAATGCGCGAGAAGACTGTCTTGTGGGAATCTCCAAGAAGGTGAAGGGGTATCCTTTCCCGATCCTGGATCCTGACAAACTGGAAGTATTCCCCTCATTCCAGGTGAATGCGCCGGCGGGCATCTCCACAGAAGCCTGGATTAACGGCTGGAAATCATAGGAAAGAGTCTATTATAGGCGGCGGGAGGTATCTTCCGCCGCTAAAAAAAACAAACCCAAACAAAACCCTAGCTAAAGATATTTGAAATTTTTAAAAGCGAATATCGAGGTAAGCGAAGACTTCGATATCGAACAAGGAATGTCGAATCATGAAGTTTCCCTTCGACATTCATTATTCCTTGTTCGATATTCTGCGGTTCAAAAAAGCTCACAAATGGAACGCTTTACAAATGTGATAGATAAACTCTCAGGAATCTAACGGCATAAGGAGGGTCTTTGCCTATGGGGCTGATATATGCCCTCAACGGACTATATTTTGCGGCCTTTCTCTTTCTGACCTCCCTGGGATTAAACATCATCCTGGGCGTCATGGGCATTTTGAACCTGGCCCATGGGTCTCTCTATGCCGTCGGCGGCTTCATGGCCGCTTACCTGATCGGGCTCATGGCCCAGAGCAGCCTTCCCGTCATGTTGCTGGTGTCTGTCCTGGGCGCCGTGGCCGTGGCAGGTTTGGTGGGGTTTGTTCTGGAGACGACCCTGATCAAGCATATGTACCGACGCGCACTGGAATATCAGCTCCTCATTACCTTCGGCATTCTCATGCTGATCGAGGATCTCATCAAGCTGATCTTCGGTGGCGAGTCGCGATATGCTTCTGCACCTTTTGACGCCATGGGCAGCCTCGACATTATGGGGTACACTTACTCGGTCTATTTTTTGTTCGTTATGGCCGTGGCCGTGGCTGCGGGACTTTTCATCTGGTGGCTGATGGTCCGAACACGACTGGGCATCATGCTGCGCGCCATAGAGATGGATCGGGAAATGGCCCAGGCCATGGGTATTCCCATGAGAAGTTTGACCATCGCCGCCTTTATGCTGGGTTCCGCCTTCGCCGGTCTGGCCGGAGCCCTGGTGGTCCCTACAACGCCCGCCGTGATGGGGATGGGAATGGACCCGCTGATCATGGCATTCATCGTGGTGGTCATCGGCGGTTTGGGGAGTCTGAAGGGCGCCTTTCTGGGCTCCATCATCGTGGGACTCACACGATCCTACACCATTGCCTATTTTGCGGAACTTGAAATGCCACTGCTTTTTTTGATAGCCGTGGTGATTCTCGTCATTCGGCCCGAAGGTCTGTTTGGTCAGAAATAGAAGGGGAAATTGATGAAAAGGTATATAGTGAACTCCCGTGCCGCCTGCTATGCGGCCATATTGATTGTCCTTCTTGTCCTGCCGCAATTCATAACCCCTTATCATGTGACCCTCATGGAAACAGGGCTGTCGCTTGCCATCATGGCGCTGGGAGTGAACCTTCTATTGCGCTATACGGGGGTCCTCTCATTCGGACACGGGGCTTATTTTGCCGCGGGGGCCTACGCCGTTGGACTCCTCTACATGTATCTGCCCGATCATTTTACGTTTGAAAACGCCATTTTGGCGGCGCTCCTGGTTTCGGCGGCAATATCGGCTCTTTTCGGACTTGTGTGTGTTCGCCACACCCGTGTTTTCTTCTCCATCCTTACCCTGGCGCTTTGCATGCTTCTTTTTGCGGTTCTTGAAAAAGCGTATCATTACACGGGCGGCTCAGATGGCATCCGAATACCTATCCCGCTCTTTTTCGGCCATGAATTCGAGGGAATGCGGCGCTTCCAATTCCTTTGCGGTCCTTATTATTACATCGTTGTGGGGATTTTCGCGGCCGCGAGCCTTGTCATGCTGGCCATTGTGAACTCCCCGTTCGGAAAAATCCTGCAGGCCACCAGGGACAATGAACTTCGCGCTGAAATGATCGGCATTCGTGTGAAACGATACCGCCTGTATGCATTTATTATTTCGGGGATTTTTTCAGGGCTTTCAGGGGGCGTCTGGAGCTTTGTCAACGGGCACATCACACCTGAAATCTGTAATTGGGTTTTTTCGGGAGAAGTGGTCTACATGGTTCTTTTAGGCGGCTTTATGATCTTTGAAGGCCCCATCGTCGGCGCCGTTGCCTTTACGTATCTACGGCTCTACGCCGTCGCCACGACGCAGTACTGGATGCTGATTATCGGTGCTACTCTGATTTTTCTTGTGCTGGCCCTGCCCGGAGGCATTACCGGGGGAATTCAAAGCCTGTTCAACCGCTTGAAGCCAAAAAGGGCTTAGGAGACACGTATGTTGCAGATCCAGAATGTACAGAAATCTTTCGGACAGTTTATGGTCATCAGCGACGTCAGTTTTTCCGTGGAGAAAAATGAGGTGGTAGCGCTGTTGGGACCCAACGGTGCCGGTAAGACCACCATGGTTAACCTGATCAGTGGGCATCTTCGGCCGGATGCGGGAAAAATTCTCCTGGATGATCGAGATATCACTACTGCGCCGGCCCATGTTCGCATCGCTCTGGGCATTGCCAGGAATTTCCAGATTACCCAGCTCTTTGAAGAACTGAGTGTTTTAGACAATGTGCGAAACTGTATCTTTTCAACCGAGGGCAGATCCGGACGTTTCTTTAAACCCGCAAACGCCTATGATGGGGAGAAAACGGAAGCCATGAATATTCTGGAGACCTTCAACCTGGCGCAATTTGCCTTGGAGCCGGCCGCGGGTTTAAGCGAGGGGGACAAAAAGATTCTGGATACGGCGATGGCCTTTGCGCTCAAAGCCAAATTCCTCCTTCTGGACGAACCCACCAGCGGTGTTGCCACATCCGATAAGTTCAAAGTGATGGATACGATTATCTCGGCTATCCAGAAACAAGGCACCGCAACCCTCATTATTGAACACGACATGGATATTGTGGCTGAATATACGGATCGGGTGATGGTATTGGCTGAGGGCCGAATTCTGGCTGACGGGGCCTCATCAGAGGTTATGGAAAACAAAGAGGTGAAAGAGACACTTTTCGGGGTGAGCGATTAACCATGCTGCTATCCATTAAAGACTTAGATTTCTTTGTCCGCAAGTCTCACATCCTGCGTTCGGTATCTCTGGACGTGAATGAAAAAGAAATTGTGGGGTTACTAGGGCGAAACGGAGCGGGAAAAAGTTCCATTATCAAATGCATTATGGGACTTTATGCTCCTAAATCAGGGAACATTCTTTTCAAAGGGGAGGACATCACGAACGGGACCACTCGGAAGCGGGTTCTTTCCGGTGTAGCCTATGCACCGGAAGATGCACGGGTTTTTCCAGATTTGAGTGTGAAGGAAAACGTGAAACTGTCCACTTGGATTATCGAAAAGCGGCAGGACGGGGAATTTGATCTTGAACAGGGCTTTGAAATTTTCCCCAAACTCAGGGAACTCTGGGAACGAAAAGGCGGTAACCTGTCCGGAGGGGAAAAGAAGATGGTGTCCGTTACCCGCGCTCTGGCCCTGAAACCGAATCTACTGCTTCTGGATGAGTCCTTCGAAGGGCTCTCGCCGCTCGTGGTTCGGCATTTCTCTGATGCCATGGTACGAATTCGGGACATGGGCATTTCAATCCTTCTGGCTGAGTCCAACCTGGCCAATACGGCTCGGGTGGCGGACCGGGGTTATGTGATTGAGCGAGGAGAAGCCATATTTCAGGGAACGCTTCGGGAAATCGAGCAGGAAGAGAGTTTGCGCCTCATCCTGGGACGTTAAAAAATAAGGAGATTTTGATTATGTTGGATAACATCAGTATTTTTAGAACAACGCCCAGGATTGTCATGGGACCGGGGGCTGTCAACGGTCTTGGCCGGGAAGTGCGGGATTTGAAAGCGGCCCGGGCCCTTATCGTTACCGATCCGGGAATTCTTGATGCAGGGATCCTGGGTCTTGCTGAAGCATCCCTCAAGGAAGCACGCATCAAAACCATGGTTTTCAGCGACGTATCGCCTGATCCCCGCCACCAGACCGTTGACGACTGCCTCACGGCCGTGAGAGATTTCAAGCCCTCTTGCGTCATCGGACTGGGGGGGGGCAGTCCCATCGACATCGCGAAGACCGTGGCTGTCATGCTCAGAAATTCAGGAGATATTATCGATTATTGCGGTATTGATCTGGTGCCCAGACCGGGGGTTCCCACCGTTATGATTCCCACAACGGCCGGAACCGGCAGTGAAGTGACGCCCATTGCCATCCTGTCGGACGAGGATGAGAAACTCAAAAAAGGGGTTGTGAGTCCTCACCTGTTTGCAAAAGTTGCCCTTCTGGACCCCCTGTTAACCCTGGGACTCCCCCCGTCCGTGACCGCGGCAACGGGTATGGATGCCCTCATCCATGGCATTGAGGCGTTTACAAGCGTCAACGCCAATGACATGACCGACATGTTCGCCGTAAGGGCGATTGAGTTGATTGCTGAGAACCTTCGCACGGCCTATGCCCACGGAGGAAACATTGATGCCCGATCGGCCATGCTGGAAGCCAGCCTTTTGGCGGGGATCGCTTTTGCCAACGCTGGAGTGACCGCCGTTCATGCATTTGCCTATCCTATAGGGGCTGAATTTCACATTCCTCACGGTGTGGCCAATACCCTTATGCTGGCCGAAGTGATGCGATTCAACCTGGTAGGGAATCTTAAGAAATTCGCTGATATTGCCGCATTGATGGGTGAACCTGTGGACGGGCTATCCGATCGTCAGGCGGCTGAGGCAGCTGTTGACGCTGTGATAGTCCTGGCCCAGGATCTGCAGGTGCCTTCCAGTTTAAGCGAATTCGGCGTTACTGAGAACCATATTGACGATCTGGCTGAAGGGGTTATGAAGGTTACGCGCCTTCTGGCCAACAACCCTCGGGCCCTCTCTAAAAAGGACGCAGTGGATATTTACCGGCGAGTCCTGTAGAGGATTTTGACCCTGGAGATGTTTATGCGTACTTCTTTAAAGAACGTTCGATTTTTCATATTCTCACTTCTTTTCATATCCCTGCTAACTGTCCCGCTTTCCGGATGCGGGGGCAATTCTTCGGAAACACCCGTTGGAAAGACCACCCGGTTTGTCTTTATTTCGGATATGCATTTTTCCCCTTTTTTTGATGAGACCCTTTTCAATGACCTGGTTCAGGCGGATGTTTCGCAATGGGCAGGTATCTTTCAAAGTTCGACGATTACCAAACCCCAGTCCTGGGGAAATGAAACCAACTACCCGCTTCTCATTCAAGCGTTGGATTCCGCAAGAGAACAGGTAAATTCGATGCCCTTTCTTCTTTTCGGGGGAGATATCCTGGCTCATAAATTCCGGGAAAAATTTTTCGGGTTATACGGGAAGGAGGACGAGGAAGCGCTACGTTCCTTCTCGTACAAGACGGTGGCCTTCTTTGTGTCCCAGGTCAGGGAGCGTTTCAGCGAGGTCCCCGTGTTATTCATTCTCGGAAATGTCGACTCCTACGCAGGAGATTATCGCATCGTCCCTGGCGGCCCATTTTTGGCAGACACCGCGGAACTGTTCTATTCCGAATTTCTCCTCGGGGGAGCCGACAGGGAGAAATATTTCGAAACCTATTCGGCCGGTGGGTATTATGTTGCGGATCCACCGGGATCCAAGGTTCTTTTTGTATGCCTGAATGCAGTGCTTTTCTCCGTTCACCGGGCTGATGCAACGGCGGAAGAAAAGGACGCGGCGTGGAAGCAGTTAGACTGGCTGGAAGAAACTTTTGTGAACGCCGGCAAAGAAGATAGAAAAATGTGGCTTTTCCTGCACATCCCGCCAGGAGCGGACATCTTTGGTACGGTACATACGTATATGGATGATGCCGGCCACATTTCCGATGCCGTCACCATGTGGCAAGAAAAATATCAACAGCGTTTTCTGGAACTGACGGCGCGCCATGCAGAGAATATCGAAGCGGGTTTTGCGGGGCATACGCATATGGATGAATACCTGCTTACCCCGTCGGATGGAGCGCAAGACTCCGGAACGATAGTCATCAGCCCTTCCATAAGCCCCCTCTTTGGAAATAATCCCGCGTTTAAGGTGATGAAGATGGATACTGCAGGGTGGAAACTTCTCGACTATCGGTCGGTTGCCTACCTTTTTGATAGTGCCCCGGAATTTGCTGCCTACTATGATTTCTCGGATACCTACGGGTCTGATGGCCTTCTGAGGGACGCCCTTAATAAGCTATTCTCTGAACTAGCCACAGACGCAGTAAAACGTCAGGCTTACTCCCGTTATTATTATTCCGGTCACGATGCCGGCAACCCCATAGATGATATAAACTGGCCGGCCTATTGGTGTGGTATCGGTACGCTCTATAAGCCCGATTACATCGATTGCGTTAATCATTATTTTGAGTGACGAGTGACGAGAGGTCAGTGGGTGCTATTCGGGTTTGGTTTTAAACAATTCCAGAGTCGCCGCCGCCATGGCTTTTACCCCCGTTTTTATGGTTGCCTCCACCACAGGGGCAAACATGTTTGAATGTAAAGAAGGCGGTTCCTTTTTTGTAAGGATAGGCTTGATCGATAAGAACCTGGACGGTGTTTTGGCTTTCATCAAAAGAACCCTTGGGTTGCTGCGCAAAGGCGGAAACCCAGAAAAAGGATAAAACCTACACAACGTGAAAATACCAATCCAGTCGTGGGACTTTCACTCGTTTCAGCATCGCGTCTTTTCCTTCCTGTGAACAATGAATAACGGCTAGTGAGCGGCGAACAGTGGTCTGCTTCAGGAAATGGTTACATCTCCATGATGGTCAGTATCCGCCACCCTGTAGGGATCTGGTTTAGGAATAAAACAGCCAGAA